>DBPV01000038.1:36700-65413 GCA_002304995.1 Syntrophaceae bacterium UBA1411 | reverse complement strand
GGGCAAGCAAGTTCATCCGTTTCTCCAATGGGCGACAATTTACTCCAAACGATTTGGAAATTCAATTCTTTCTTGATGAAAAAAATAAAAGCCCGGGAATTCAGGGCCGGCAATCACGCAATAAAAAGCCCCCTCGCCGCATCCGGCTGCGAGGGGGCTTGTGGAAATGTTCAGGCGGTGCCTTATCGGTTGGATGATCAGGACATGATGCTTTTCATAACATCGATCACCGGATTGGTGAAGAGGGCCATCAGGACGGCATAGAGCGCGAAGGCGCCGACCACTTCGGCCGTGTACATTTTGTCATACTTTCTTTTCAGGGACACAAGAATCAACCCGCCCACAATCAGGCAGCCGAGCTGGAAGAAGGGGAAGCCGGCCGCGCCCGCCGCCGCGTATTCCGCGAATCCGAAAGTTGCCGTGACCAGAACGATTGCCGCTGCCGTGATGATGGTTCCTAATGTCTTTTTCATGATCTGTCTCCTCCTCGGGAATGTTTTTTTGTCCTCGCCTGGGGGCGAAGGGCCTGTGGCCCGTGTTTTTGTCTTGTTGCTTTTCTATTAATGAAAAGTCCGTGCCAGAATTTCATGCCGTCCGAAACAAGCATTTAAATTATTGAAATAACGATGAAATAAATTTACGGCCGCAACCGGCGGGAGCCGGCGCAGAGCGTTTTTTCTCCTTCCTTTTCAAAGAAACATTAAAACCGTTAAACGAAACATAAAAAAATGAAAAATCCGGGAACCTTTTCGGCCCTTCCTTTGTCTAAGGATCAAAACGTCAGAAAAAGACATTTTCGCAAAGGAGGTCTGTTATGAAAAAGTTCTTGTGTTGGGTGGCGCTCGTGGCGGCGCTTTTTGTCGGGTTTGCCGGCGGACGGGCGGACGCCCAGCCCGGCGACCGTGAGGATCGGACCGAATCTCCTTATTTCTTTGTGGCGGGCGGAGATCCGGACACGGATTGCCTGCCGCTTGAGTCCACGACGGCCCGGGTGACGATCGCCGGCGTCCTCGCCGATGTGGTGGTAACGCAGGTTTACAAAAACGACGGAAAGAAGCCGCTCGAAGCGATCTACATTTTTCCGGCCTCGACCCGCGCCGCGGTTTACGGCATGAAGATGACGATCGGCAAGCGCGTCATCGAGGCGAAAATCAAAAAGCGCGATGAGGCACGGCGGGAGTACGAACAGGCGCGCGACGCGGGCAAAAACGCTTCGCTTTTGGAGCAGCACCGTCCCAACGTGTTCCAGATGAACGTCGCCAATATTATGCCCGGCGACAGGATTTTCGTCGAGCTGCGCTATACGGAACTGCTCGTGCCCACCGATCGCATTTATGAATTTGTTTATCCCACCGTGGTGGGGCCGCGCTATGCCGGCGCGAAAGAGGGCGGAAGCGCTTCCGCCGACCGCTGGGTGGCAAATCCCTACCTGCGCCAGGGCGAACGGTCCGCAACGACGTTCGACATCAGCGTGGCGATAAAAGCCGGCATGCCCATCCGCGATCTGGCCTGCCCGACGCATAAAGTGAACATCGCTTATGAAAGCGCCGCAGGGGCGAACGTAACGCTTTCCAAAGGCGAGGCGCACGGCGGCAACCGCGACTATATTCTGCGCTACCGCCTGGACGGCAATAAAATCCAGACGGGCCTGCTTTTGTCGCAGGGCGAAAAGGAAAATTTCTTCGTGCTTTTGATGCAGCCGCCCAAGCGCGTCACGGATGCGCAGATTCCCGGCCGCGAGTATATTTTTGTCGTGGACGTTTCCGGCTCCATGCACGGCTTTCCCCTGTCCGTGTCCAAGAAACTGCTCGCCGATCTGATCGGCCGGCTGCGCCCGACGGACACGTTCAACGTGCTGCTCTTTTCCGGCGGCAGCACCCTGCTGGCCGAGGAATCCCTGCCCGCGACCAGGAGCAATATCGCGAGGGCGATCTCCGTCATTGACCGCCAGCGGGGCGGTGGAGGAACGGAGCTGCTGCCCGCGCTGCGGCGCGCGCTGACGCTGAAAAGAGAAGAGGGCGTTGCCCGGTCAATCATTCTTGTCACCGACGGCTATGTGAGCGTGGAAGAGGAAGCGTTCGATCTCATTCGCACCCATCTGGCGAGCGCCAGTCTGTTTGCCTTCGGCATCGGATCGAGCGTCAACCGCCATCTCATGGAAGGCCTCGCGCACGTCGGCGGAGGCGAACCGTTCATTGTGACCAAACCCGACGAGGCGCCCGGCCAGGCCGAGCGCTTCCGCAAAATGATCGCGACGCCGGTGCTCACGCAGGTGCAGGTGGAGTTCCGGGGATTTGATGCCTGCGACATCGAACCGGTTTCCGTGCCCGACGTGCTCGCCGAGCGTCCCGTCCTGGTTTTCGGCAAGTGGCGCGGCAAACCGCAGGGAACCATCCGCCTCACCGGTATTGCCGGCGGCGGAGCGTATTCGGAAACGGTTGACGTTACAGATTACCGGCCGGCGCCGGAGAACGCCGCCCTGAAGTATCTCTGGGCCAGGCATCGCATCATGATCCTTTCGGACTACAACAAACTGCGGGGCGATGAAAAGCGGGTGAAGGAAGTGACCGATCTGGGGCTCGCTTACAATCTGCTGACGGCTTACACCTCGTTTGTCGCGGTGGACAGCGAAGTGCGCAATCGCGACGGCAAGCCCACGACCGTCAAACAGCCCCTGCCGCTGCCCGAGGGCGTGTCCGACTATGCGGTCGGCAATTCGATGTCCGCCGCCGCTCCCGCCGTCATGGAGGGCATGGGCCTGCGCGGCAAGTCAACGCAGTACGCTTTCAGCGATAAATCCTACAAGCGGGAAATTGCGGCGCCGCAGAAAAAAGACCGCATCGTCATTGACCGTCTGACGGTCGGGAAGGGGCTTGCGGAAGATGCGGTTCGGAAGGTCGTGCTGGCCGGCGTGGGCGACATCGAAAAATGTCTGGCCGGCAAGAATGTCGCCGGGAAGGTAAAAATATCCCTGACCATCGGCGCGGACGGCGCCGTGGCAAAAGCGACGATTGATGACGGAGGCGCGCTGGAAGCCGCAACGCGCCGGTGCCTTGCGGATGCCGTTAAAAAGTGGTTCTTCCCCGCGCCGGGTGAGGGCCGGAGCGTGCAGGTGGTCATCACGCTGAAGCTCTAGCGCCAAGCTTGCAAATGTAGGGCGGACCGTGAGGTCCGCCGGTGGCGGGGAACACCACCTCCGTCGCTTCGCGACACCTCCGCCGGCGGAGGACAAGAGGCTGTCCCCCTCTGGAGGGGGGGTGGGGGAGGTGGTACAGACCGTTAGGATTCGGAGAAGCAAAANNGCTCATGGTAATGACAATGTAGGGCGGACCTTCAGGTCCGCTTGGCGGCGGGGCTAAAGCCCCGCCCTACGTTGTTGAGGTGAGGTCGCACCACCTCCGCCGGCGGAAGACAAGAGGCTGTTCCCCTTGGGAGGGGGTTCGGGGGAGGTTATCTGCTCCAGTGGCAGCCGAAGAACTCGCAGCCGTCCGACGTGAGGACCGTGGTTTCTCCCCGGAAGTGGTGGCCTTCGAGGTTTTCCGCGAACACCCGTGCCCACTGGCCCCGCAGCATGTGGTAATCGTTGCGTTCGCCGCGGGGCTGCGTGAGAAAGGATATCACTTCCGCCATGACGAAGTTGTCCACGCAGCTTTGCGTGATGACAACAGGGGCATCGTGGGCGAAGATGGAGTCGATCAGCGGACCGTACGACTGGTAAACCGAGACGGCCAGTTCCGGCGAGCCGTGCTGGGGCGTGTCGTTGTCGCCGTCCATCTCCATGAGGAGAAAATGGCCGACCTTGGGCGCCATTGTGCGCAGATGGGTCGCTTTATCGTCCCACGGCATGTGGTGATAGGCGAGCGACAGAAGCGCGATGTCAATGCCTTCGGGAAGCCCGGCCGCATGCTCCTGAATCCGGCCGTGGCGCTTGTCGATGGCGAGACCGGGAAACGCACGGTTGAGCTTGCCCTCTGCGACGTCGAGCATGGCCGCCGAGGAATCCACCAGAATCGCGCGGCCGATCTTTTCCGCGCGGCCGGCCGCGATCAGGCGGTTGAGGAGCAGCACCAGGAGGCTGCCGTCGCCGCAGCCCACGTCGAGAACCGTCATCGGCCGGTCCAGAACGGGCAGGGAGGCGGAGGCGAAGCGCAGAAACTTCTCCCGCATGCCGACGATGGTCGGGACGGTCGTGAAGTGTTCGTAGTCGCGCGGGTCGGCGAAGATTTTTTCCGGCATGTAAAACCGGCCGTCGTGCCGGTCCAGGTAAGAGGCCATGATGGCATTGAAGATGCCGTCTTCCTCCAGCGCTCCCTCCTTAAACCAGTCGCCCGCCTTTTCCTGATCGCCGCGGCCGGCGAAAAGCCCGCCCATGTAAAAATGGAAATGCGCGCGCAGGGCGGAGCGGATGTCGGACAGAGAGGAGCGGGGAGTTACTTTTCCGTCAAAGGCCTCGCCCGCTAACTTTTTCCAGAGAACCTGTTCGTCGGCTGCCAGATTGTACATAGTCACCTTGGATGTAAAAGAATTTTTGCGAAGTATAGGGAAGGCGGCCCGGACTGTCAAGGCGATCTTGGCGAAATTAGTGGATAGTGGATGGTGGATGGTGGATAGCTCGTAGCTCGTAGCTGATAGATGCAGGGCGGGGCTTTAGACCCGCTGTTCGGCGGGCCGGGAGGTCCGCATTCCGGGAAAGAGGGCTTTTTTTATTCCGGGGCAGTGCAGAATTTCTCGATTTCGACCGCGACTTTTTTGGCGAAGGCGACGGCCTCGACGACCGTTTTCGGTCCGGTGACGATGTCGCCCGCGGCAAAGACGCCCCGCGAGGAGGTGTGCCCGTTTTCGTCCGCTTCGACCAGGCCGCGCTGCGTTTTGGAAACGTTGCTTTCGGTGATGACTGCGCCCTGCGGTCCCTGGCCGATGGCGACGATGATCGAATCGGCGGGAATTTCCGTCACGCGGGAGAAATCCTCCTCGTAAAACGTTTCCGTCTCCGTCCGGACGATATTGACCGCGACGCATTTGACGCGGTCTTCCTCAAGCTTGATCGTCTGCAGCAGGTGCGCAAACTGGACGCCTTCCGCAGCCGCTTCGGCGATTTCCCGTCTGTTGCCCGTCATGTCTTCCTCGGACAGGCTGTTGACGACCGTGACCGAACCGCCCGGTTCGATCCGGCGGATGGCGATTCTGGCCGCGTCCAGCGCGACGTTGCCCGCGCCCACCACCGCGATGTTCCGGCCGAGCCGGTAGGCGTCGGGGCTTTTGAGGTAGTCGATGGCGTAGTACACGTTGCCCAGCGTCTCGCCCAGAAGGCCCAGCTTGTTGGGCTTGGCCGTGCCCACCGCGATGAAGACGGCCCGGTAGCCGTCGATGAACATGTCGTCGAGGGTGATGGAGGAGCCGATGAAGGTGTTGGGCTTGATCCGGACGCCCAGCTTGTGCAGGAGAGGATCGTAGCGGTCCACCAGGTTTTTGGGCAGACGGAATTCCGGAATGCCGTAGCGCAAAACGCCGCCGATTTTATCCCGGGCTTCCATCAGCGTGACCCGGAATCCCTGAAGCGCGAGGAGAATGCTCATGGTGATGCCGGCGGGGCCGGCTCCGACCACCGCGACGCGGATGTCCTTTTTTTCGATCGCGGGCGGTTCGTACGCCTCCAGAAATTTCCCCGAGAGGTACTGTTCGATTTTGAAAAATTCAATCGGCTCGGACTTCTTGCCTAAAACGCAGTGGCCCCAGCAGTTGCGTTCGTGCGGGCAGACGATGGAGCAGACGGCGGAAAGCGGATTGTTGGCAAAGAGTATTTCCGCGGCCTCGCGCTCCTTTTCCTCCTCGAAAAGGCGCATGACGTCGGGAATGGGCGTGGAAACGGGGCAGTGCTTGCGGCACTGGGGAACCTTGCATTTCAGACAACGGGAAGAAATTTCATGCAGCATGGACGGCATCCTGAAAGATTTAGTCGGACCTTCTTAATCCAAAGCCGCCGCGCTTTCAAGCCCCAATTCACGGCAGCGTCGAAAGCCACCGCCGGACGTCGGCAAAAAACTTTTCCGGCTGGCCGTGCGTGACCATGTGGCCGGCGGACGGATACCGGGGGAAGGCAATGATGCGGCTTGCGGGCGCGGGCGATTCGGCCGGCGCTCCCGGCTGGTAGTAAACCTCGATGCGGCCGTTGTCCGGATCGTCGCGCCACACGACGTCCCGGACGAGAGACGGATATTTTTTCAGGGTATCCGGAATCACCGGCGCATAAATGATGAGATCCAGCGCTGCGTTGGTGATCAGGGTTTCCACCAGCGCGAGGTTTTGCAGGAAGAGTTCTCCGGTGGCCGTGCTGAGCGGATCGATAGCCGTGTAGCCGGCGTCGATGGCGGCGTTCACATAAAACGCTTCTGCGACGTCGTCGTTGCAGTCCAGCACGTAGGCGTCCCAGGGATGAAGCGGCCCCAGAACATCCGCCAGCGTTTCACCCGCGTGCCCGGCCCGGTCTTTTTGCCGCATAAGCCTTGCGGCGCGCTCGCGGATGCGGAGCTGATCGGCAAAAGGCAGACGGGCGAAGGACGGACGGTTCAAAATGTCGGGGAGGCCGGCTTCGGCGCCCGCAATCTGCTTGTAGGCGTTTGGGCGCCAGGGAGCGCCCAGGCGGGGAATCCCGACGATATTGCGCTCAAAAGCAAAGGAGAGAACGTCGGGCAGGTTGAGCCCTTCAACGGCAAAAAGCAGAAGGCCGTCGGTGTAGCTTGCCGGCTGATCGTGCTGGTAGACGTCGCGTTTTGCCGTTTCGGAAACGAACGTCAGCGCGTTGTCCCAGGGATTGCAGCCGTCGTCCGCGCAGGGCGTGTAAACCGTGCCGGTTTGCGCGGCGATGTTGTAGATGACGGAACCAGCCTGTTCATAGGCCGCGCCCGACAGGTCGTTCTGGTAGACGCCCGCCAGCAGAGGCGATATCAGAATTTGCCCCGCGAACTGCCTTGCGACATCCGCGGGCGAGGCGCCCGAACCGGTCTCCAGAAAATGACGGCGAATTTCCCGCGCCAGCGCGGCATCGCGGTAAATCCTGGATCCGTCTTCGTAGCGGTCATGGAAGAGCAGCAGATTGAGCATGACGGACGCCCGCACGCCGCCGTAGCTTTCGCCGATCAGAATGACGCGGTTGGCTTTCAGCGGCGGATGCCCGGCCAGGAAACGCAAAACGGCCCGGACCATCTGCGCCGCGTCGATGTAGGGATTGAAGTTCTGAACGCCGAACTCGGCGCGCCGGACGGCTTCGTCGGCCGCGTCGAAGGTTACATTATAGGAAAAGCCGGTGTTCGGCGCGTCCAGGTACAACAGATTGCCGAGCGCAGTGAAGCTTATGGGATTGGGCGCAATGCGGTTTCCGTCCGTCCGGGTTTTATCGAGCGTGTGCGGCGCGGTGTTCATGCTGAACAGGCCCGTGCAGGTGGCGCAGCCGGGGCCGCCGTTGAAAAAAACGAACAGTGGTTTGTCTGCGGGATCGGCATCCGCCGGATAAAAGGAATAGAGAATGCGGGTTTTTGAGGAGGCATAGGAAAGCGTGGGCAGGCCCGCCTGCTGAAAACTGAAACGGATCGGTTCGATTTCGAAAAAACCCGTTTGCGCCGACAGGCGCGCCGGTCGCGACTCTCCGCCGCTGCACGACAGAATCATGAAAACCAGAGACAACAGGAGAAAAATTCCGCAGGGCATTTTGCCCGAAAATCCGTTCATGCAAAAAAACCTCGCTTCTGGTCGGAATGTTTTGAAAAGCATATCGGTCAAGTCATTTCGGGGAGGCAGGGAAGGCAATAGCCGCGTTCGCGAAACAGTTTCAGGCAGGCGGCTACCGCGGCTTCGTCGTACAGCGTGCCCTTGTTCTTTTCAATTTCCTCCAGGGCCGCGTCGATATTGAAGGCCGGGCGATAGGGGCGGTGCGAAGCAATCGCTTCCACCACGTCGGCCACGGCCAGAATCCGGGCTTCCGGAAGAATGTCTGCGCCTTTCAGCCCCCGCGGATAGCCGGAGCCGTCCATCCGTTCGTGGTGCTGGTGGACAATTTCCGCAAGCGGCCAGGGAGATTCCACGTCCCGGAGCATTTCCGCGCCCAGGCGGGCGTGCTCCTTGACCAGTGAAAATTCCAGGTCGGTCAGCTTTGTGGGCTTGGTCAGTATTTCGGAGGGAATGGCCAGTTTGCCGACGTCGTGCACCGCTCCCGCCAGGCGGATTCCATCGATTCTGTCCCGGGGCAGCCCCAGTTCGGTGGCGATGGCGCGGGCCAGATCGGCCGTCCGGACCTGATGGCCGGCCGTGTAGGGATCCCGCGCCTCCACGGCGGACGCGATGACGTGGATCGTTGCCGCCACCGCTTTTCTCAGGCTGTCGAGCGTCTGCCGCAGGTTTTCCTCCGTCTGCCGGCGGCTGGTGATGTCGGAGTAGAGGACCTGAAAGTGCGGGACGCCGTTCCAGAGAATTTCCTTGCGGAAAACTTCGAGGCGGCGGATTTCTCCATTTTTTCTTTTAATGCTGATTTCATAGTTGACGGGCCACTTTTCTCCACGCTTTCTCTGCTCGACGCGCAATTTGTTTTCCGCCCGGCTCTCTTCCGTGTAGCGGCTGACGACCGGATCGGCCTTCATTTCTTCGAGGCTGCCGTATCCGTAAAGATCAAGGGCCGCCTGGTTGGCATAGACGGTTGTTCCCTCCGGCGTGACGATGCGGATGCCCATGAGAGAGTCGTCCAGGGACGCGCGGTAATTGGCTTCGGCCCGCAGCCTGGCCGCCTCCGCCTGCCTGCGTTCGGTGACGTCGCGGGCCATACCGCGAAAACCGACGGGTTGTTTTTTGTCGTCCAGGATTAGGTTCACCCAGGATTCGAAGCGCTTTGTGGCGCCGTCCTTCGTCTGAACGGCATAGTCAAACAGGCGGACGGGCCGGCCCGTTTCATAAACCTGCCGGAAAATATCTTCCACCTGGCGGTGCGTTTCGGAGGTTACGTATCGGCGGTAATTCATGCCGGGAAGCTCTGCGGCGGAATAGCCCGTGGCCCGAACCAGCGCCTCGTTGAAAAAAATGAGATTCCCCTGCAGGTCGACTTCGTAATACGCGTCGTCCATGTTTTCCAGGATGGTGCGGTGCTTCAGCTCGCTTTGCCGCAGCCTTTCTTCCGCCTGGATGCGCTCCGTAATGTCGCGGGCGATGCAGATGATGCCGATCATGCCTCCGTCGCGGACGATCGGAGCGCCGCTGATTTCACTGTACCGGGAAGTTCCGTCCGCGGCACGAAACTCGTAGACCGACGCGGGGACGGTGTGTCCTTCGGAAATCTGTTCGATGTCGGCTTTGGCTTTGGCAAAAGAAGCCGGCGTCAGAATTTTCTCGAGCCGGGCGACAGGCGCACCGATGAAATCGCGGGGACTGTATCCCAGCAAGCGTTCCACGCTGGGGGAGATGCTGGAAATTTTGAGATCCCGGTCGATTGTGTAGATGACATCGGTGATGTTTCCGAAGCTCAGCCGGTACATTTCCGCAAGCGCCTGCAGCTCGCGGTTTGCCGCATCGAGGTCCTCCATTTTTTTGGTGAGTTTCCTGGAGAGGATTTCACTGTGGCCTTTGAAAAATTTCAGATCCTCCGCGACGGCAGCCGTTCCGGCGGACGGTTTTTTGAGCAGCGTTGTGATGTTTTTTATCAGCTCCTGCGCTTCCTGAGGCTTCTGGAGAAACAGGTTCGCCCCTAGGTCCAGGGCAAATTTTTCATCCTGTGCATCCGTGTAGGTGCCGGTGTAGAAAACAAACGGAATGGCTTTGAGTTGCTCGTCCGCTTTACAGTTCCGGCACAGCGCATAGCCGTCCATTTCCGGCATCAGGATATCCGAAATGATCAGATCGGGCAATTCGTTTCTGGCCGTTTCCAGGGCGATTTGGCCGTTTTCCGCAGCGCAAACGTTCCATCCTTGCGACTCGAATAATTTTTGCAGCAGATAGCGGTTGACCGCTTCGTCGTCAACAATCAAAATTTTCGTTTCCATGCGCTTGCCCCGTGTCAAGGATGTGTCTGCCGTCAGTTGTTTTATCCTGGCGCAGAATTGTTTTAAAAGTCAAGGAAATGGTCAAAAGCAATAGTCACGGCCGGACATACGGGAAAAAGCGCCTGTCTTCCGAAAGCATATGCCCGATGACCACATCGTTTACGACATAGGAAAAACAATCGGTGGCTTTGGCTTCGCTGCCCGGATGCGATTCCGTGAGTCTCCTGGTTTTTTCCAGCAGCCGGGCATGCAGGGCGGCGTGATCCGCCGCGCCCGGATAGCCGGCCTCAGACAGAAGCTTTTCCTCATAAGCGAAATGCCGCGCCAGGTTTTCCAGCAAGCGCTCCAGCGCCGCCATGGCATCGGCCGGCTGCGATTCGGGCTGAAGCGCAGCGGCCAGGAAGCTGTTGGCAAGATCGACCAGCTTCCTGTGCTGTTCGTCGATCTGCGGGTGACCGCTTTCCCAGGCAGGCATCCACTCAAGATGCACGGGCGAGACCAACGGCAGGCTGTCCGTTGCGCTGACCACCCGGTTGCGGCCGGATTGCTTGGCGGCGTAAAGCGCCCTGTCGGTTCTCGCATACCAGGCGTTGAAAGATTCCTTTTCTTTCCTTTCGGTAACGCCGAAACTGGCCGTGACGACGCCGGCTTCGGGATGTTCGTATTCCTCGAAGGCCTGGCGGATCTTTTCCGCCGCTGCAAATGCGCCGGCAGCCGGCGTATGCGGCATCACCAGCAGAAACTCTTCGCCGCCGAAGCGGAACAGCAGATCGGAACTGCGCACCAGGCTCTGCGCCAGGCGGGCGGACTGCGCAAGCACCGCGTCGCCTGCGGGATGTCCCCATGTGTCATTGACGCGTTTGAAAGCATCCAGATCGAAGCTCACCAGCGAAAGCGTTTCCCCGTAGCGGTCGGCGCGCTCCAGGATGCCCCCGATGTTCAGATCGAAGTAATGCCGGTTGTATATTCCCGTCAGTTCGTCTGTCACAGCCCTGAGTTCGCTCAGCTCCCGCAGATGCCTTTCTTCGGCCATGGTGGTTTCCAGCAGTTTTACGCCCGCGGACAGCTGGCCGATCTCATCGGCGTATTGCATTTCCCGGCCCAGTGTCGGCGCGGCTTTTCCGCTGCGGATGTCTTTGATGGCCTGGATGATGCGGTTCAGCGGCCGGAAGAGACGGATGCGGAAATAGGCGATGGTGAAAGAAACCAGCAGCACGCCGATCAGAAACTGAAACAGCGCAAAGACAAGCTGCCGGGCAACTTTTTTCCGATAGTCTTTTATCTCAGCGGAGACCGTTTTTTTGTATGCTTCCATCAGCAGAAAAACCGAGTCGAATGCCGGAACCGACAGGTTCTGCAGCTTTTTAAACCGGTTTGGCTGCGCCATTTGTGTCCGGTTGAGCAGGATGGATTCCTCCAGCGCCGGCCGATACTTGCCGTAATAGGCCTCAAAGACGGCGGATTTCTGACGCTGCAGGGCCTCTTCATGAAGGACCTGCAGCTCGGCTTCCATCTTTCCCCACACATAATCGGCCTGCGACAGGTTGGCAAGAAAGCTCTGGTACTCGTTTCCGGTGAGCGGCGTGTTCCGGGAAAGGGCGGCCGTTACGATGCTGGCGCTCTGGCCGATCCGATCGCGGAATTCCAGCGTATAGATCATCAGACGGTGATGGGCGGCCAAATGCCCCGGCAGATCCTGCCTTTTCCCGAAGATTTCGAACGCCCTGATGATTTTCCGGATGAAAGCGGAGGTCTGCGCAAACCAGATTTCCCGAAGTTCGGATCGGTCGGCTGTGCTGCCCGCGGAAAGGACGGCGTCGATTTTTTTTCGCAGCGCCAGGTGGTCGGCATAGGCCCGGCGCAGGTCTTCGGCCAGCGCGGGATCGTTTTGGCCGATCAATGCGATTCCTTTGCCGATATTTTCATCCACCCGGCGGCGGCGTTCGTCGATAAAAGACCGGTCCCGCTCGGACACAGGTTTGCCGGAGGACAAAACGACATTGGTCCGGCCGCGTTCAAAAGGCAGGTCCTTGAGGGCATTGAAGAGATAACCGGCCTGCCTGGCCTTGTTCATGATGTTCCGGGACCGCTGGTCTTCCTGCCATGCGCCGATAAGCAGATACAGAGAAAGAATGATCAGAACCAAGCCGGTGAGCAGCAGAAATATACTGAGTTTTGCCTGGAGTGTCCGGAAATATTGCATGAAGCGCGCGCCTCCGCATTGCCGCGATGTTAAACGGGTCATGTCCTTTTTTCTCCAAACCCGTCAATGTTTGCAGGCCGGCGCGACTCTCCGTGTTTTACGCCACAGGGATAAACCGGAATGAAATATAATACATTTCCGAAAGAAACGTCAACCGGACAGAAGGGAAGTCTCACGGCTGACAAATGGAGGGCCGGTTTGAAGCGCATAAAAAAGCGGTGTGAAGCGGTTTTCAACAACGGCTGATAAAAAATGCGGGGGTGATCTGTCTGTTCAGCACAGTTGGGACGGCGCTTGAATCAGGACTCGCCTTCCGTGCGGGATGGGGTGACCCATCTTGCAAACCGGAAAGGATTATTTTGTCCCCGGCCGCGGAAAGGTGATATCCAGCAGATAGTCTCTCAAACGTCTCGGAACCAAACGGGTCATCAGGATCATGCTCTTGATTTCGAAATTGATGATGATCAGGAGCCGGTTGCCCCGGCATTTCTGAAGAATCTTTTCCGCGGCGACGCGCGGGTGCATCATGCCGCGCGGCGCATCCTTTTTCATCCATGGCGGAAGGTGTTTTTGCTCCTCGTGAAATTGCGGCGTGTCCATATCTCCGGGACAGGCGACATGGACGGAAATTTTTTTGTGCAGCAGCTCCCGGCGCAGCGATTCCGCAAAATTGATCACGCCGGCCTTGGCCGCGCCGTAAACGCTGTAGCCCGCCGCGCCCATCAAGCCGAATCCCGACGAAATCATCAGAATTTTTGATCCCTCCCCCAGAAGGGGCAGAAAAATGTGCGTCGCCAGGATGGTGCCCCACAGGTCCACGTCGAGATCTTTTTTCAGGTCGGCAATGTCGGAAAAGTCGGAAAGGAGCGTGCAGTTGACGATTCCGGCATTGAGGATGAGAAAATCGATTTTGCCGAACCGCTGCCGGACGTCGGTGAAGATTTTCCTGAGTCCGGCTTCGTCGGTGATGTCGCACGGATAAGCGACGGCCGGGTAGCCGCGGTCGGACAGGATTTTTGCCGCCCGGTCCAGACGGTCCTTGTTCCGGGCCAGCAAAATCAGCGTGTAGCCCTGCGCTCCGAGGCGGTCTGCCGTTTCGAATCCCAGCCCGGACGATCCGCCGGTAATGAATGCCACCTTTTCCATAATGCTCCCGATGCTTAATTATCAAACGCCTGCAAACGCTGCCGGCCGAACATGCGCCTCAGGGGGCGCCGGTGTGCAGCACCTTTTGGCAACAGTCCTGCAAAATATCCGCGGTCTTGCGGATTTCCTCTTCGGTATGCGTGCTGCTGAGAAAAAAGCGCAGCCGCGATGCATTTTCCGGAACGACAGGATACATGATCGGCAGCGCATAGATGCCCGCGTCGAAAAGCATTTTGTAGAGCAAAACGCTTTTGACCGAATCGCCCGTGATGATCGGAATGACGGCCGAGTCTCTGCTGGCGCCCGTGTTGAGGCCCAGTTTGCGGCATAACTCGAGAAAAAGATCCGCCCGCCGGTGCAGGAGGGCCAGACGCTCCGGTTCTTTGCGCATCAGCGAGACGGCGGCCAGCGCGGCGGCCGTGTTCGGCGGAGACATGCCGACGCTGTAAACGAATCCCGGCGCCGTGTATTTCAGATATTCGATCAGGCCGGCGCCGCCGGCGATATATCCGCCGCAGCTGGCAAAGGATTTGCTGAGCGTGCCCATCCAGATTTCCACGTCCTGTCTGTCCACCGCGTGGTATTCTCCGATGCCCGCGCCGGTCCGGCCCAAAACGCCGATGGAATGCGCCTCGTCAATCATCAACAGCGCCTCGTGATTTTTTTTGACGGCGACAAACCGGGGCAGATCGGGAATATCGCCGTCCATGCTGTAGACGCCTTCAATGACAATGAGGACCTGCCGGTATTTTTTGCGCTGTTCGCCAAGAATCGTGTCGAGCGCTTCCCAATTGTTGTGCGGAAACGGCTTGACGTCGGCGCCGGACAAGCGGCATCCGTCCTGAATGCTGGCGTGGCTGTAGGAGTCGAACAGGATGAGGTCGCCCGTGTTCATCAGATGTCCGATGACGGTTTCGTTGGTGCCGTATCCTCCGACAAAAACGAGGCAATCCTCGGCGCCGAGCATTTCGGCGAGGGCCTGCTCGAGCGCGCGATGATCCGGCCGCTCTCCGGATGCCAGACGCGATGCGGAAACCGACGTTCCGTATTTGTCGATCGCGTCCTTCGCGGCCTGCGCCACAACCGGATTGCCGGACAGGCCGATGTAGTTGTAGCTGGTGTAATTGATGAGCGTCCGCCCGTTGATGGTCGTCAAATGATCGTTGAGTCCCTCCGCGGCGGTGAAATAAATATTTCCGCAGCCGTATTTTTCCAGATCCTTGAAGCGTTCCTGTAAAACCCTGTAGTCCTCCGGATACTGAAACCCCTTTCCTGCATCCTTCTTCGGCGCATCCGAGCGGGCGCCCTTCAGCAGCATTTTTTCCAGCAGCTTTCTTTTTTCCTCCGGCGTAAGCCTGCTGATGTCCGGCTGGTTATTTTTCATCTTTTCCTTCCTGTGTTGCAAGCATGGTCATCAGCAGCCGGTCCACTTCCTGGTCGCTTAAAGCATCGACGTCCAGGAGAGGTGTGTCCGCCCGGGAAGCGGCCGCTTCCGCGGGCTTTTCGGGTCCGGCGCCGTCCGCCGGCTGCATTTCTTTTCCGACAAGGCCGACCAGCTCCCGGGTGTTTAATCCGGCTTTCAGAAGTTTCATCTTCGGTATTTTGATGCCGGTTGCTTCCTCAATGCGCATGACCAGTTCAACGGCCATCAGGGAATCGAAACCCATGGCGGCAAGCGGCTGCGAGACGTCCAGTTTGGCGGCCGGCAATCCGAGCAAGCCGGCGATTTCCCGGCTTAACACGTCGGTCAGCTTTTCATTTCTTTCTTCCGCGGTCATGGCGGAGTGGACCGCCATTTGATTTTTGCCCTGTCCGGCCTCCCGGGTGTGTTCCGCTCTTTTGACGAGCGGCAAATAGCGGGGCGACGTTCCGATGGAGGCATTGTAGCGGGCGGCGCTGTGCCAGTCCGCGGGCGCGATGCCCACCGTGTCCAGACGGTTTTTCAGTCCGAGCACGAGCGTTTGCCAGGCCTGGTCGAGGCTCACCTCATCGAATCCCTGCCTCCGGAAATGCTCCCGAATGTCGCTGCGCCTGGCGACGTAGCCCACATCTCCGATCGGCCCCCAGCAGACCGTGAGCGCGGGGAGGTTCAGGCCCTGCCGATAGGCGGAGAGTAAATCCAGAAAAACGTTGGCGGCCGCGTAGTTGCCCTGGTCCATGTTTCCGACAAGAGAGGCGAAGGAAGAAAAACAAATGAAGAAGTCAAGCGGTTTGCCGAGCGTGTTGGTGTGCAGATTCCACGCGCCGAGGATTTTCGGCCGCATGACTTTTTTCATGCGCGCTTCATTCATTTCGGCAAGGAAGCAATCGTCCAGGACCATGGCCATGTGGATCACGCCTTTTAACGGAGGCATGGCGCCGTCCAGCCGTTCGAACAGGTCCTGTACGGCTTTTTCTTCGGCGATATCCAGACATTCCACACAGATATGCACGCCCTGCCGCTCAAGGGCTGCGACGGCGTCCCTGGCTTCCGGGCGCGAGGCGCCGCTCCGGCCGACCAGAACGAGATGGCGCACTCCGCAATCGGCAAGCCATCGGGCGACCGCCAGGCCGAACCCGCCCAGCCCGCCGGTCAGCAGGTACGCACCGTCGCCCGTGACGGGAAGGATTTTTTCCGTGGGGACCGGCACCACGCCCGGCTCGGCCATGGAAACGATGATTTTTCCCGTGTGAAGACCTTTGCGCATCAGCGCCAGCGCGTCTGCAAGATCGGAAACGGGATAAACCGTGTAAGGAAGAGGAGCGTAAAGACCGCTGTCAAGGCCCGCGGTGATTTCTTCGAGCATGCCGCCCGCCAGACGGGGATGCCGCTTGACCATGCTGTCCATGTCAAAGGTGTGATACGAAATGCCCTTATCCAGCGAATAAATTCTCACCGACCGCCTGTAGATGTTGCCGAGATCGACAAACCTGCCGCCGACAGGCTTCAAAACGGCCATGTTTTTTTCCAGCGTGCTTTCCGCCAGCGTGTTCAAGACGATATCGACGCCTTCCTGATTCGTGAAGTCCATCACTTCTTCGGCAAAGGCCAGCGTTCGCGAATCGCCGACGTAGCGGATGCCCAGGGATTTGAGAAAATCGCGTTTTTCCGGCGTTCCCGCCGTGGCGAGGACTTCCGCCCCCGAGGCCACGGCCATCTGGACGGCGGCAAGTCCGACGCCGCCCGCGGCGGTGTGAATGAGGACGCGTTCGCCCTTTTGCACCTTGGCCAGTTTGGAAAGCGCGTAAGCAGCGGAGAGGAAAGCCAGCGGAATCGTGGCCGCGGCTTCGGAGGAAATTTTCTCCGGCGTGCGCGCCAGGACGCGCTCATCCAGCGTCACGTAATTNNTGGCAAAGCAGTTGACGCCCAGCCCCAGCACCCGATCGCCGATCCGGAAGCGTCGCGCTCCTTCGCCGACGGCGACGACGGTTCCGGAGCATTCCAGGCCCAGCGGCGGAAGCGCTCCCCGATCGGCCAGAACGGAGTCGTCCAGCACGCCCGTGAGCAGCGCGACATCCTTGAAATTAACGCCGGCGGCGGCTATTTTAATTTCCACTTCCCCCGGCCCGGGCTTGCGCCGGGCCGTTGCAAAGAAGTTCAGCCCTTCCAGCGGCTGCGCCCAGGTACGCTGGAGAACGTACGGCAGATCCGTCGCTTCGTGAAAACCGGGAAAGTCTTTTCGTTTCAGGCGGTGGACGTAGCGGCGCCCCTGCCGCACAGCGATTTCATCTTCATCGTCCTCCCGGAGCAGCTGGCCGCACAAAAGATCGATTTCGCGCTCGTCCGGATCGGAGCTCAAATCGAGCATGCGGGTTTTGATGCCGGGATGTTCGCTTACCAAAACGCGGTTCACTCCCCAGACGGGCGCTTTTTCCAGCGCCGGCCCGGCGGCATTTTCCACCGGCTGGACGCCGTTGGTGATATTCCACAGACACGGAGGTTCGGTCCATTCTCTTTTGATCAGCGCCTGCATCAGGTACAGCGTCCGCATACAGACGGCGGTCGATTGTTTTTCCAGAAATCCGGCGCTGATACGGCTCGCGGATTTTGCGGTACTCCACAGGTTGACCACGACCGGAGCGTCTCCTTTGTCCGGACAGAGGACAGCGAGCATTTTGCCGTACTGCTCCGGCTGATCGGCCTGCAGGGCCATGCGCCGGGGATTTTCCAGGTCGCAGGCCGATCCCTGGACGACCACGGCCGGCGCGACTCCCTTTTCCTTCAGCCGTTCGATCAGCCGCCCGGCAATCTTCATTTCATCGGCGAGAATGATCCACTTTTTGTTTTTCGTCTCTTCGGCAACGGCGGATTCGGGACGGACGGGCCGGTCGGCCTTTTCGGGCGCGCGCGCGAGAATCACGCTGTGCTGGGGGACAAAGCCCTCTTCCGCGGACGGCAGAAAGGCGATATCCGTCAATCCGGCTTCGCCAAGCAGTTTTTTCCAGCCGCTCATCGGCATCAGCGGATAATCGGGGCGAATGTCGAAGTCCGAAAACAGCCACCATCCGCCCAGCAATCCGAAGACGAGGTCGAACCACCGGGTGGGCTTCATCTGTTCAATGAAGAGGAGCAGTCCGGAGGGGGCAACGAGCGTCATCACGTTGGCGAGCGTGTCGCGTAAGCGGGAGGTCGCGTGAATCGCGTCCGAGGCCAGAACAATGTCGAAGGAATGCGGATCGAACCCCTGGGCGGACGGTTCTTTTTCGATATCCAGCGGGCGGTATTCGACAAAATCGTACGCTTGAAAGCGCTGCTGCGCCTGCATCGTGAAGGAACCGGAAATATCCGTGAAAATATACTGCGTGCGGTTGGCAGGCAGGATCGGCAGGAGACAGGAGGTGAGGGAGCCGGTTCCGGCGCCGATTTCCACAATGCGCAGCGTTCTTTCCTTCGGCAGCGCGTCGATGATTTGACCGATCGTCCGCTGGACCAGCGCATTGTAGATGCGCAGTGTGGGCGAATTCCGGTAGAACTGTTCGACGGCCGGAGAGCTTTTGGAAAAGATATGGGACAGCGGGTCCTCTTTTCCGGTTAAGATGCCGGCAAGTCTGGACGCGCAGCGGTCGAGCAGCTGCAGTTCGATGTGATACTCGGGATATTTCTTCAGGATGCCGTTCCACAACCGGCGGTAATCCCGGTTGACCTCCGGCGCCACGACAACCCACCGGTGTTGCTCTTTTCTGACGATGCCGTCCTCGGCAAGAATTTCCAGGAAACGCCCGAAAACCTTTTCGTGTTCGGCAGCGACGCCGAGTCTTGCCGCAAGATCCCTTGTTTCAAACGCCTCTGCCTGCCTGAGGCCGCAACCCAGCCCGGCCAAGGCGGCTGCGATATAGGCGGCGCAAAGACGGTTGAATTCCGGCTCCACCGATTCGTAGTACTGTTTCCGGGAATACCTTTGGATCAGCTCAGGCAATACCGGATCAATCCGCCCGGCGATGTCGGATGGAGAGGGGAGAAGGGTTTTGAGCTGTCTGTCGGCATCCGGCGTTGCCGCCCAATCGAGCTTCCATTCATATTCGTAGAGAAGTTTGTTGATGTTGTCGCCGAACGTGTCGCTAAGCTCGCGCACCAGGCGGCAGGTCAGCCGCTCGACCCTGGCGATTCGGAAGCCTGCTTCGTCAAAGAGGTCGATTGATCCGGAAATGGTGTTTTTTGTTTTTTCCAGAAGCTGCGCGTGGCAGAAAATTCTTCCGGCCGGTTTTTTGAAAGACGCGACGCCCCTGAGATTCACCGGCAGGTAGGTTCTGTCCGTCCGTATCGCCGCCAGGGTCTGAAAGCCCGCATCGAGCATGACCGGATGGATGCGGTAGCGGTCGGGCTCCGCTTCCGGCTCCGCGGAGAGCTTTATTTCGGAGCAGGCTTCCTCCTCTCCCAGACGGAGAGTGTCCAGGGCCTGGAACTGCGCTCCGTATTCAAGCCCTCTTGCGGCAAATTCCCGATAGCAATCGTCTCTGGTCTTTTCCCGGCGGCACCTTGCCTTGATGGCGCCGAGGTCTTGCGCGCCGGAAGCCTTTCCTCCGGAGTGGCCGAAGCGCCCCTGCGCGTGCAGGGTCCAGTCGCCGTCGCCCGCCTCCTGTTTTCCGCAGATTTCAAAGCCTCTGTCCTCCCGGACAACAAGCTGAACGGTCGCCGGTTTTTCCTCGGATAAGATCAGGGGGGCCTTGATTTCCAGGCTTTCCAATAAACCGGCCGCCTCCCCGTAAATATCGCATGCCGCGGCGAGCGCCATTTCCGCGTAGGCGGCGCCGGGGAAAACGACGCTTCCCTGAACGCGGTGGTCCTGAAGATAGGAGAGATGACTCAAATCGATGCCGGAATTCCAGACGGGAGCAGCGGTTTTAATTCGGCCGCCCAGCAGGGGATGTCTGGCCCGGTCCTGCAGCGAATCGGCTGCGGCGGCGCTCCATCCCAGGCGCTGCCGCAGCGATTCCTCCGATTCGCGCCAGAAATTTTCCCGCTGCCATTTGTAGGCGGGCAGCCTCACGAAGTCGGACGTTTCGGGATAGATGAAGCGCCAGTCGATCGGATAACCGATGGTGTAGAGTTGCGCCAGCGAAGCCCGCAGGGAGATTTCTTCATCCTCCATGCGTTTCAGGGAAGTAAGGACGAATCCCTCCCGGCCCTGCGCGTCGAGGCACTCCAGCATGGATGCTTTCAGGACCGGATGAGATCCGACTTCAATAAATGTGTTGAAGCCGTTTTCCAGCAGGTGGGTGAAGGCGGCTTCGAAAAGGACGGTCTGCCGGACGTTTCGGGTCCAGTAATCCGCGTCGACCGTTCTTCCGTCGATGAATTTTCCCGTTACCGTGGAGACGACCGGAAGGGAACCCGGCTGCGGGGAAATACCGGCCAGACATTGCCGGAATTCATCCAGGATCGCATCCATCACATAGCTGTGGTACGGCACCTCGACTTTCAGAAAGCGGGCGAATTTATTTTCTCCTTCCATGCGGGCGGCTGCCGCTTCCAGAGCCGGAGTGTCGCCCGCCAGTGTGAGCGAGAAGGGGCTGTTGACCGCCGCGATGGAAATGCCGCCCTGGCACTGCCGGACCAGGTCCTCAGCTTCCCGCCGGGAGATTCCCACCGCCAGCATGGTGCCGTGTCCCGCTTTCAGCTGCTGGAGGCGGCTTCTGTGGTAGCAGACGGTGACGGCGTCTTCCAGACTCAGTATTCCGGCGGCGTAATACGCGGCAATCTCGCCGACGCTGTGGCCGGTGATGGCCGAAGGGGTTATTCCCCAGGAATTCCAGAGCGCGGACAGGGCGGCCTGAACCGAAAAAATACAAGGCTGCGAGATTTGCGTTTCGTTGATGCGTGAAACCGATTCATCGGCCAGCAGCTCTTCGAGCAGATTCCATTTCCGTGTGTGCCTTGCGAATTCTTTTGCGCAGGCCTGAATCGTTTTCCGAAACAGAGGTTCTTTCTGATAGAGCTGCCGCCCCATGCCCCACCACTGCGGCCCCATGCCCGAAAAGACAAAGGCGGATTTGTGGGTTATTCCCCGCGTCTGGCCGCAGGCGATGCCGGCGCGCCTTTCGCCGTCGAGATGGGCTTCGAGGAGCTGGGAGAGTTCTTCCTTTGAACGGGCCACGACGGCCAGCCGGTGCGGGTGATGGCCTTTGCGCAGGGAAGCGCTGCGGCCGACGGCGGCGAGCGTGATATTGCCGTTAAACGCTTCTTTGTCGAGCCATTGAATATAGGACCTTGCCGCCGCGTCAAGGGACTCCCGGGAGCGGGCCGATAGCGGAACGACGAAAGCCTTGCCGACGCCGTTTGTTTTGCGGGCGGATTTGGCCGCTTTCCGTTTTTTCTTCTCCCCGGCATATTCCTGGAGAACGACATGCGCATTGGTGCCGCCGAAACCGAACGAATTGACGCCCGCCCTTCTGGGATGGCCGTGCGTATCGGGCCAGTCTTCCAGTGTTGTCGGAACCCGCAATTTCAGCGCGTCAAAAGGAATGTTGGGATTGGGCGTGACAAAATGAAGATTGGGGGGAATTTTCCCTTTTTGCAGCATCAGGGTTGTTTTGATCAGGCTGGTGACGCCGGCGGCGGATTCCGTATGGCCGAGATTGCTTTTGACGGAGCCGATGACCAGAGGCTCCCCGTCTTTTCTGCCGGCGGACAGCGCCTGCCCCAACGCCCGGGTTTCAATCGGATCGCCGACAACCGTCCCCGTGCCGTGCGCTTCGACATACTGAATGCCGGAGGGCAAGACGCCCGCGTTGTTTAAAGCGTCCCGGATGACGGACATCTGCGCCTCCGCGCCGGGAACGGTGAGCCCGTCGCTTTTGCCGTCCGAATTGACGGCCGTTCCGAGGATGAGGGCGTAAATCGGGTCATTGGCCGCGACAGCGTCGGACAGGCGCCTGATGACGACGACTCCCGCGCCTTCCGAGCGCACATACCCGTCGGCCCGGGCGTCGAAGCTTTTGCAATATCCGTCTTCCGACAAGAAAGCCCCCTTGCACAGGGCGATGGTCATTTCCGGTTTGAGCAGAACATTGACGCCTCCGGCAACGGCCGTGTCCGACTCCCCGCTCAAAAGGCTTTTGCACGCCAGATGAACCGCGACCAGCGAGGAGGAACAGGCCGTGTCAATGATCATGCTCGGCCCCTTGAAGTCAAAAACATACGACAGCCGGTTGGCGGCGATGGTCGTCGACATGCCGGTTGCCGAGTGGGGGCCGATATTCTTTCTTTCGGCGGCCGCGTTGTGCACGTTTTCGAAATCGTGCATGAAGAGTCCGATGAAAACGCCGACCGGCTTTCCCGCAAGACTCTCCGGCGGTATGCCGGCATTTTCCAGCGCTTCCCAGGTCACCTCCAGAAGCAGTCTTTGCTGGGGGTCCATCGTGGAGGCTTCCCGGGGGGAGATGCCGAAAAACTGTGGATCAAAATAGCTTATTTTATCGAGGAATCCGCCCTTTCTCGTATAAACTTTTCCCGGTTTGTCCCGATTGGCGTCGTAGAGGGCTTTCAGATCCCAGCGATCGCCGGGAACCTCCGTAATTTTATCCCTGCCCTGACAAAGTTCATTCCAGAAAATTTCCGGATCGTTGATTCCTCCGGGAAGCCTGCATCCGATGCCCACAATCGCCAGAGGTTCGCTTTTGAGGGGCTTCTTTCCTTTGCGATTCATTCTCCTGCTTTCTGATCACTTTGAAACCGGGCCAGTTTTTCGCTGCCGTTCAGCAATCCCTTTGAGCTTGAAAAACAACCATGCTATATTAAATTCATCAGGATTTTAAGTAAAGCACTGAATTGAAAAATGGAGGCTCAAATGGGCAGAAAAGACGCGCACAAGCTGACGGGAGTCAAAAATTTTCAAAGATTTTACACGTTTTTAATGCCGAGCCGCTCCCAGGCCATCGTGTGGTATGTGATCAGGGCCGACGCGGCCAATGTTCTGGATTTCATCGAAAAGAAGAAAAAGGAGGGACACGATATCACGCTTTTCCACATCACGATTGCGGCTCTCGTCAGAGCGGCATCGCAATATCCGGAAATGAACAGATTTATTTACAAGCACCAGTTTTACGCCAGGGATGAAATCGCCGTTTCGTTTGCGGTGAGCCTCGGCGAAAAGACCGTCATGCGCAAAGTCCGCCTGGAGCCGGAAGACAATCTCGACGCCGTCGCCGGGAAAATTCGCAAAATTGTCGACAGCGCCCGGAAAAAATCCGAAGACAGCCTGGACAACAGCGTCGATTTTTTCATGAAGCTTCCTGATTTTGTCACGTCGTTTTTCTTCCATAAACTTTATCCGTGGCTGGCGGACAAGGGGCTTATTCCGTGGAAATATGTCGACGAAGACATTCTTTACGCGTCGGCCATCGTCTCCAATGTGGGATCGCTCGGCCTGTCCTCCCTGTTCCATCACCTGTATGATTGGGGAAGCGCTTCGGTGCTCGTCACTGTCGGTCTGCTGCAGAAGGATTCCCTCGTGACCCCCGATGGAAAATCGAAAGTCACGGACGTCCTGGATTTCGGGTTTTCAATCGACGAGCGGATCTGCGACGGAAAAAAGTTCTCCGAGGCCTTCGTGCTTTTTAAACAATGCATCGAGAATCCCGGGATGCTGGAAACCGGACCGGCTAAAGTCGTACGTGAATAAGCGTCGTTTCGATTGCCGGCGGCGAGGACCTGTTCGCCGGCCGCAATAAGCCCTCGCCTTTGTCGCGGGATTGGTTTATAAATCAGAAAAAGGACAAAAGAGTACGGGCGGCGCGCCGCCAGGGCGCGCCGCGCTTCATCAGGGATCGGGAGGCTCCATCATGAACATTTCGGAACTGCTCGTGAAAAGCGTCGCGCAGGGAGAACAGGTCAGCATCATTTATGAAGACCGGGAGATCACCAATGTGGAGCTTGACCGCGCCGCGAGAAAGCTGGGCAACGCCCTTCTTGGGCTGGGTGTAAAGCGCGGCGACCGGGTCATTTTGCAAATGCCCAACTGTCCGGAAATTTTTTCGGCCTTTCAGGCCGTCTGGAAGATCGGCGCGGTCAGCGTGCCCATCAATTATCAGGTGGGCGTGGAAGAAACCCGGTATATCTATCAGGATTCCGAAGCCTCGACGGTCATCACCGCGCCGGAATATCTGGAAAAGGTCCGCGCGGCGAAAGACGGCGTTTTATCGTTGAAAAATGTCATTGTGGTTTCCGGGCCGCCTGAGAGCGGCGCTTACGTGTTTGAAGATCTTGTCGAAAAAAGCTCCGACGCGCTTGCCATGGTCGAGACCTCCGATGACGAACTGGCCGCCCTGATTTATACGTCGGGCACCACGGGAAAGCCCAAAGGCGCGATGCACACGCATTACGGGCTTTACTATTCGGTGGTTCACATTCAGAAAACCACCCGCTATCCTCTGGACATGATCAGCGTGGCCGTCCTGCCCCTTTGCCATTCGTACGGCATCGCCTGCATGAACGGGCAGTTCCTGCGCGCCAAAAGCAAGACAGTCGTTTTGCGCCAGTTCAACGTGGAAAAACTGTTTTCCGCCATCGACCGGTATAAAATCCAGTATCTGCCCGCCGTGCCCACCATGTATGTTTATATGCTCCAGTTCCCCGATTATCGGAAGTACGATCTCAGCTCCGTCCGGTATTTTATCTGCGGTTCCGCGCCTCTGTCCGTCGAAGTCTGGAAACAGTTTCACGAGAAGTTCGGCGGAGAGATCTGCGAGGGATGGGGGCTCACGGAAGCGGCCGCCAACAATTCGGTCAATCCGGTGGACGGCCTGAAAAAAGTCGGTTCGATCGGCAAGCCCATGGTGGGCATGGAAATGAAGGTCTTCGACCCGGCTGACCGGGAAGTGCCGCAGGGACAGGAAGGAGAAATCGTTATCCGCGGTCCGATGGTGATGAAAGGCTACTGGCGGCAGCCCGAAGCTACTGCGGAAATTCTCCGCGACGGATGGCTCCATACGGGCGATATCGGCTACGTGGACGCAGACGGTTATTTCTTCATTACCGACCGGAAGAAGGATATCATCATCAAGGGCGGCGAAAATATTTCGCCGCGGGCGATTGAAGAAGTGCTCTACGCCCATCCGGCGGTTGCCGAAGCCGCCGTGATCGGCGTGAAAGACCCGGTTTACGGAGAAGAGATCAGGGCGTTTGTGGCGCTCAAGCCCGGCCAGTCAGCGGCTGCGGAGGAAATTCGGGAATTTTGCGGACAGCGGCTCAAACGCTTCTTCGTGCCCCAAGAGGTGGTTATTCTTCCGGCCCTGCCCAAATCGCTGGTCGGCAAAATCCTGAAAAAGGAGCTGCGGAACTTGTAGGCGCGCAAGCGCGGAAGGCAGGGGAAAAACGGCCGGTGAAATCCGGCGGAGGGTGCGCATATGCCGGCAGTCCGGATCAACGGCATCACCATGTATTACGAAATCCACGGGGAAGGAATACCGCTGGTCCTGATTATGGGGCTGAGGCGCAACCTGGAATGGTGGTATCGGCAGATTCCCGCGCTGGCCGGGCATTTCAAGGTCATTGCGTTCGACAACCGCGGCGCGGGGAGGACGGATAAGCCCGACAGCGAATACTCCATCCGGCTTTTTGCCGATGACACCGCCTGCCTGATGGATGCGCTGGGGGTTCCGGAGGCGCATGTCCTGGGCGTTTCCATGGGAGGCTACATTGCCCAGGAACTGGCCATCGCCTGTCCCGGCAAGGTGAAAAGCCTCATTCTGGGCTGCACCGGCAGCGGCGGCCGGCGCGCGGCGCTGATGCAGCCGGAGCGGTTGACGAAATTCACGGCCAATGAAGGCCTGACCCCCGCCGAAATCCTGCGCAAAGATATGGACATTTATTTTTCCGACGCGTTCATGGCGAATCATCCGGATGACGTTGAAAACTTTGTTTCCGTCTCGCTGAAGTACTACCAGCCGGCGGACGCCTTTCTGCGGCAGTTTGCGGCCTGCCGCGAGCATGACACGACGGACCGGCTCGGCGCCATCCGGGCGCCGGTTCTCCTGGCCACCGGCGATGACGACCCTCTCGTGCCGGCGCAAAACACCCTGATTCTGAAAGAGCTGCTGCCGGCATCCCGGCTGGAGATTTTCCCGCGCTGCCGGCATGTCTTTTTTATTGAGGAAGCCGACCGGTTCAACCGGCTGGTCATTGAATTCATTTTCGAAACCGAAGGAGCCGCCGCATGAAATGGCAGGACGTTTATCGGCAGAGGCTGACCACCGCCGCCGAAGCCGTGTCGCATATTCAATCGGGGGACCGGGTGGTGGTCGGGCATGCCTGCGGATCGCCGGAAACGCTGCTTGCCGCGATGGTCGCCAACCGGCAGGCGTATCGGGACGTGGAAATCGTTCACATGGTTTCCATGGGCCCTTCCGAGTACTGTCTTCCGGAAAACAGCCGCCACTTTATCCATAACTCCTTCTTTGCCGGGCAGACCACCCGGAAGGCCATCAACGAAGGACGGGCGGTTTTCACCCCCTGCCATTTCAGCCTCATTCCCAAGCTTTTCCAGGAAAAGACTCTGCCGGTGGATGTCGTTTTGTGCATGCTATCCCCGCCCGATGAACACGGCTACTGCTCTTTCGGCATTTCCGTGGATTATACAAGGCCAGCGGCCTTTTGCGCCAAACGCGTGATAGCCGAGGTGACGCCGCACATGCCCAGGACGCTGGGACAGTCCTTCATCCATGTGTCCCGGATCGATTGCCTGGTGGAGTCCGCCGCCCGGCCGATCACCCTGCCGCCGGCGCAGATCACGGCCGCCGATGAAACCATCGGACATTACTGCGCCGGGCTGATCCGCGACGGAGATTGTCTGCAGCTGGGGATCGGGGCGGTTCCCGACGCCATCCTGGGCTTTCTGAAAAACAAGCGGCATCTCGGCATTCATACGGAGATGTTTTCCGACGGCGTGGTCGATCTGGTCAACGAGGGCGTGATCGACTGTGCAAAGAAGAATTTTCATCCCGGTAAAATGGTGGCCACGTTTTTCATGGGCACCGCCAAACTCTATGCTTTTGTGCACAACAATCCGATGGTTGAAATGCGCAGTGTGGATTATACCAACAATCCGGCCAACATCGCCCGGAATGACAATGTGGTGGCCGTCAATTCCGCCCTGGAGGTGGACTTGAGCGGCCAGATTGCCGCGGATACGATCGGCTACAGGCAGTACAGCGGAACCGGAGGGCAGGCGGATTTTGTCCGGGGCGCTGCCTGGTCAAACGGCGGGCGCTCCATCATTGCCCTGTATTCGACGGCGGCCGAAGGAAAGATCTCCCGCATCCGCTCGCACATCACGGAGGGAGCCGCCGTGGTGACGAATCGCGCCGACGTGCATTACGTGGTGACGGAGTACGGCGTTGCGGATTTAAGGGGAAAATCCGTTGCAGAGCGGGCCGGGGCGCTGATGGCCATCGCCCATCCGGATTTTCGCGACGGTCTGAAGGAAGAATACCGGCGCACGAGGGGAAAATAATCTGCAAAGAAACAGGCTTCCGGGCGCCGCCGAAAAATCGGACGCTTCCCCCGCGATCATATTGACACGGCCGGACGCCCTCTCTATACTTCCGGAATGCAAAACGATTCGAAGAGCAAACCCATTGGGACATCCTATCCGATCGACGACATCCTTCCGGAAGTAAAAGAGGCCGTCCGGAAACATTCCGCCCTGGTTCTGCAGGCGCCGCCCGGCTCCGGAAAGACCACGCGGGTTCCCCTGGCGCTGCTGGACGTCCTTCCGCCCGAAAAGGGGCGCATCCTGATGCTGGAGCCCCGGCGGATCGCCGCCGTTTCCGCCGCCCGGTGGATGGCTAAAACGCTGGGCGAGGAGATCGGCCGGACGCTGGGGTATTCCATCCGGTTCGACAGCCGGGTTTCACCGAGCACACGCATCGAGGTGATGACCGAGGGAATCCTCACCCGACGCATTCTGGCCAACCCCGCCCTGGAAGGCGTTGCCATGGTGATTTTCGACGAGTTCCATGAGCGGAGCCTGCAGGCCGATCTCGCGCTGGCGCTGTGTCTCGATATCCGCCGCGCCCTGCGCGAAGATCTGAAAATTCTGGTGATGTCCGCCACGCTGGACGGCGGACCGGTGGCGGACCTCCTCGACGGAGCGGCCGTCATTTCGTCGCAGGGCAGGGCCTTTCCTGTGGAGGAGCGCTACTGCGGGGATGCCCGGGATCACTCCGTGACGGCGCGCACCGCCTCCGTCGTTCAAAGGGCGTTGCGGGAGACGGAAGGCGACATCCTTGTCTTTTTGCCGGGGGCGGGAGAAATCCGCGCCGTGAGAGACGCTCTGGCGCCAACCCTTTCCGGCGACATCTCGCTTCATCCCCTTTACGGCGATTTGCCCTTCGGCGAGCAGGAAAGAGCGATTCTGCCCGCGGCGACGCGCAAGATCGTGCTTGCCACAAATATCGCGGAAACCAGCCTGACCATTGAAGGNNCGGCATGAACCGCCTGGTCACCGTTATGGTTTCACAAGCCTCCGCAAAGCAGCGCCAGGGCCGCGCCGGCCGTCTGGGGCCCGGCGTTTGCTATCGTCTTTACAGTCCGCACACCTTTCAATCGCTTGTTGCCTTTGCTCCGCCGGAAATCGTCATCTCCGACCTGTCGTCGCTGGTTCTGGATCTGGCCGCCTGGGGGATTCGGGATCCCGGACAGCTTTCCTGGCTCGATCCTCCACCGCCCGCCGCCTGGCGAACGGCGCGGGAACTGCTTGTCGAACTTGGCGCCCTGGATGCCAAAGGGTCGATTACGCCGGCCGGCATCGCCATGGCGCGCCTGCCTCTTCATCCGCGGCTCGGCCGCCTGCTTACGGAAGCGGTGCGGCTTGGCTGCCCGTCGCTGGGCGCGGATCTGGCGGCGCTCTTGTCCGAGCGCGACATCCT
>DBPV01000038.1:15860-36667 GCA_002304995.1 Syntrophaceae bacterium UBA1411 | reverse complement strand
GCGTCCGGCGAAGAGACAAAAGGCGGAATTCCGCGCCTGCTCCTTGGCGCCTTTCCCGATCGCGTCGCTCAAAGGCGCGAAGAAGGGGACGGCCGTTATGTTTTGCGGCAGGGAAGGGGGATGAAGCTTTCTGCAAAGCATCTGCCGGATGCCGCTCCCTACCTGATTGCTGTTGTCGTGGACAAGGGTGAAAAGACCGAAGGCACGATTCATGTGGCCGAAGCCCTGACGGAAGATCTTCTCCGGAACACTTTAGGCGATCAGATCGAAACCGTGCGGCGCGTCTTGTGGGACAAGCAGGAAGGACGCATTATCGCCTCTGTGGAAGAGCGGTTGGGAACGATTGTCCTTGCGGCGAAGCCGGCCCATCCCCCGGAGGCGGAAGTCGCATCCGTCCTTTGCGAAGCCGTCCGCTCCCAGGCGGCCAAAATTCACTTCAGCCGGGAGGCCCTGCAGTTTCAGGGCCGCGTGCGCCTGATGCGGGAAACCTTTCCCGAAGAGAGCTGGCCGGACTTGTCCGAGGCGGCGCTTCTCGCCACGCCGGAAAACTGGCTTTTGCCCCGGCTTTCCGGCGTCCGCAGCGCGGAGCAGCTTGCCGCTTTGAATATTTTGCCCGCGCTTCAGGAACAGCTCACGTGGGGCGAGCGGCGCCTTCTGGCCGACCGCGCGCCCGCGGCAATCAGCGTTCCCAGCGGCCACACCGCTGCGATTGATTACGTTTCCGGACAAATTCCCATCCTGGCCGTCAAGCTTCAGGAGATGTTCGGTCTGGCCGATACGCCGGCCATTGCCGGAGGACGCGTTCGGCTGCTTCTCCACCTTCTTTCGCCGGCCCGCCGGCCTGTACAGATCACGCGGGACCTCGGCCAATTCTGGAACAGCGGCTACCCGCAGGTGAAAAAAGAGCTGAAGGGCCGCTACCCGAAGCATCCCTGGCCCGACGACCCCTGGAATGCCGTTCCGACCCGCAAGACCAAAGGCCGCGCCGGATGACATCAGGGATGCAACCGAGGTGGGGAGGAGACGGACGTGCCGCTTTTTTCAGAAAGGCTGGAGGAAAGGCGGCTTCACGAACAAAATCCCGGAACCGGCGGGGCCGGCTCCGGGATTTTTTAAGAGAAGTTTTTCAGGAGGGGATTATTCGCCCCAGCCGTTCTTGCCTTTGCAGCGGTCGAGATTCTGATCCATCCAGGGCAGGATCTTTTCCGCCGGAATCCGGGAAACGGGTCCTGTGTAGGATGCATTCTTAAACCAGTAGTAGGGAGGAATGTTGAAGGAAACCTTCTGCTCTTCGGGCGGCACGTATTCGACGACCGCGAGATCCTGAACCGCCTTGTGGTCGCAGGCGCGCATCTTGATCACCTTGCCGTTGACGAAACGATAGGTGTCGTTTTCCCATACTTTGATGATCTTTTCCGGATCGAGACTCTGGGCGCGTTCGACCACGCTGAAGAGCCAGTAGGTCTGCATGAGCCACACGGCGCCGCTGGCCGTGGCATGCTGGTAGGCGATCGTGTTGAAAGGCGGCGTCTTCCACTTGGTCTTCCACAGGTTCAGCCAGGTATTGTAGAATTTGATTTCTTCCTTGGACTTGAAATACGGATTGGGGACGCTGTAGGGGCTGATGTTCATCAGGCCTTTCGTTCCTTCGACGCCCACTTCATTGAGGAAGTTCTGGTTGTCCATGTAAACGTTGGCAAAGGGCAGCTTGACGCCCATCTGGCGGGCCTGCTTGAGCAGGTTGCCGGCGTCCGGAAGCCAGTCGCCCGTAAAGATGACCTCGGCGCCGGAAGCTCTGACTTTTTCCAGGTAGGGAGCGTAATCCGTGAGGAAGAGTTTGTGGAAGTCTTCACCGACCACCTGCGCCTCCGGATAATATTCCTTCAGGCCTTTTTTGAAGCTTTCGGCCAGAATGCGGCCGAACGCATAGTCCTGGTTCAGAATGTAGAACTTTTTCTCTTTCTTCCGGATCTGGCCGTAGAAATACGCCAGACCGCGGGCGATCTGCTCGGTCGAATAGGAGGAGTGGAAGGCGTAGCGCGAGAAATTGTTGGCGTCCTGAAGGTCATCGGCCAGGCAGGGGACGTTCAAAGAGATGATTTTGTATTTATTGGCCGTTTCATTGATGATTTTCATGAAGTGGCTGCCGTCGGTGCCCCAGAAGAAATGCACTTTTTCCTGCAGGGCCATCCTTTCGGCGACCTTCTTGCACTGGTCCGGCTTGGACATGTGGTCGGCTTTCAGGACCTGAATCAGTTTTTTCTTGCCATCCACCATAAGTCCGCCCCGCTTGTTGATGTCGTGGGCCACCCATTGGGCGATGAAAAAATAGCTCATGCCGTTAAAGGCGCTGGGGCCGGAAAAAGCGGCCACCACGGCGATCTTGATGGTGTCTCCTTCGGGAATGACGGGGGTGGCGGGATCGTAATCGGACATGTCGCTCATTTTGTTGACGTCGAAAGCGTCGTTGACTTTTCCGAACGGATCCGCAGCTTCGGTTTTAACCGCTTTGGTTTTTGCCTTTGCCGGTGCGGCAAAGACGGTTGATGTGGTGTAGGTTGAAAGTAATAGGGCTGAAAGCACACATGCGAAAAAAATGACGCTCTTTCTGATACATCTCATCGGCAATCTCCTCCTTAAAATCCGGTGAAAAATGGGGCTGACTGTTATCATTCTGAAGCTATTGAACTTTTCGCAAGAACCTGTTTCCTGATTAACCTCCTTTCATTTATAATATCTAATGGTTACAAAAATATTATTCCGATAAGTAAAACATACGTTTGTTTTTCTATTCCAAATCGGTTTTTCTGTCAATCGGATTTGCTGGCTTTGCCGCAATTAAATGCAGCTTTTTTCTTGACAGGACATGGCGGCATGTCTTACCCAATTTAAAAAAAGAGAGGGGGCATTATGTCCACAGCAGACGAACTGAAATATTCGGACGCCACGGCGCTTGCCGGACTGATCCGGAAAAAAGAAGTTAAACCGATCGAACTGGTCGACGATGCGATTGGACGCATGGAGAAGCTCAATCCCGGTCTCAACGCGGTGATCACGCCCATGTACGAGCTGGCGCGCGAGGCGGCAAAGGGCCCGCTTCCGGAAGGCCCCTTTACCGGAGTGCCCTTTCTGCTGAAGGACGTCCTGGCGCTCTACAAGGGGGTGCCCACATCGATGGGCTCCAAGCTGCTCAAACAGCACGCCCCGGATCATGACAGCGAGCTGGTGAGCCGGTATAAAAAGGCCGGTTTGATCGTTTTGGGCAAGACCAACGCCCCCGAGTTCGGAATCCTTCCGACCACCGAACCCGAGGCATTCGGCGCAACAAAAAATCCGTGGAACGTGAAGCATACGCCGGGCGGTTCGAGCGGCGGTTCCGCCGCGGCCGTGGCCGCGCGCATGGTGCCCATGGCCCACGGCAACGACGGCGGCGGTTCGATTCGGATACCGGCTTCCTGCTGCGGGCTGTTCGGTTTAAAGCCGACGAGGGCCAGAATCAGCCTGGCGCCGGACTTCGGCGACGTGATGGGCGGTGCGGTGAACGAACACGCGCTCACGCTTTCCGTCCGGGACAGCGCGGCGCTTCTTGACGCGACCGCCGGATCCCTGCCGGGCGATCCCTACTGGGCGCCGCCCGTTGCCCGGCCGTTCCTGGAGGAGGTCGGCGCTGATCCCGGAAAGCTGCGCATTGCGTTTTTGCCCGCGGCGTTCGATGTCCCCGTGCACGAGGATTGCGTGAAGGCGGTTAGGGATGCCGCATTGCTTTGCGAGCGTCTGGGGCATATCGTTGAGGAGGCGCCTGCGGCGCCGATCGCCGATCCGGGCGCCGTGAGAAGAGCCTTTGCCGTCATCTGGGCGGCAGGCGTCGCGTCCATTGTCAAAATTTTCGTCAAAATGGGGCTCTCGAAAGAGCATTTTGAAAAGCTGACCTGGGGATTGTATGAAATGTCCTGCGCCAACGATGCCGCCGACTATTTGCTTGCCGTCGGCACTATGCAGCGGATGGCGCGTGAATTTGCCTCTTTCTTTAAAACGTACGATATCCTGCTCACGCCTACGCTGGCGCTGCCGCCGCTGCCGCTGGGGAGCTTCGATCCGACGCCGGACAATCCGCTCAACGGCTGGGTGCGCGCCGGCGAGTTCTGTCCTTTTACGCCGCTTTGCAACGCCACCGGTCTGCCGGCCATGTCGGTGCCCCTGTACTGGAATGACGGCGGGCTTCCCATCGGATCGCATTTCATCGGACGGTTCGGAGACGAGGCGACGCTGTTTCGGCTGGCCTCCCAGCTGGAGAGCGCCCGGCCCTGGAAAGACAAGCGTCCGCCGGTATGCGCGTAACGAATGATCCGCTTGCGATGAAGAAAGTGTCTTGGAGATAAATTTTCGGTTTAAGCGACGGGCGGGGGAGACAACCCCGCCCGGATAGCAGAGCGTCCCCTTTTAATTCTGAAAAACTTTTTTGAGATCGAAAAAGATCCAGCCGGTATGCGTGGGAATCCTCACCCACATTTTCCGCGCCGCCGGGCAGGTAATGACCTGATGGACGGTTACTTCGTCATCCTTGGGCAGCTTCTCGATGACGGAGACGCCTTTCCCGAGAGATCCGTCCTCGTTGAAGAGCCTTTCATCGAGGATCTTCATCAGCGTCTCTTCCTGAATCCTGCCCTTGTTCGCTTTTGCCAGGGCTTCAAGACGGCTTTGTCTTGCCTCCGAATACCAGGCGCCCGGGTTTTTAAGGGGAAGGATGTGCCAGGACGGTTCGAGGAACTGATTGGCTGCCGAGATGAGGCCGTCTTCTCTGGCAACTCTCTTTTTGACGTCCGTCGTGCCGTTTTCGAAGTAGTGCGCCGTGGCGGGTCCCGCGCACAGGAAGATCAGGGGATAGCTCGCGCGGATGGTTCTCAGCCTTCCTTCGACGGCCTCGATGGTATCGGCGTCAAAAAGGATGTTTGTGCCCTCGTCAAAGATCGCCGACCGGTCTGAATAGATGACCAGCCCCTCGGAATCGGCTGCGTTGTTTCCCTCGACGTAGAGGCCCTTGTCGTTCATCGCATCGAAGAAGTTGATCATGCCGGCGTTGCAGACTCCCGCAACCGAATTGCTTCCGTCATTGGGTTTCATCACCAGGACGAGTCCGGCTGTTTTCGCGACTTCTCTGTAGATGGCGGGAAAATCGAGATTTCTGGCCGTATAGGTCCGGCCGTTCACCGTATAATCGCCCCATGCCGCCATGGACGTGCATGCCGTGGCATTGCCGGAGCCAATCTTTCTCAGGTACATGATCGCCTGTACGTTCGAATTGAGGAGCACATGCTTCTCAAAGGACAGACCGGTTTTCTCGGAAAGTCCTTTGAGCAGTTCGCTCTGCCGTTTGGCCTGCGTTCGGATCGCGGGATCGACGACAAGCCGGCGAAGATCGTCTTCACTGAAAAGCCCGCTTTTCAGGACAAACCCTTCAATCATCTGCCTGTAAAAAGCAAGGATATCGTCTTTCAGCAAGGCCCCGTATTGCCGGCCCATCTCTCTGTAATTGCCCTCCAGGACGGCCATTTTCAGGCCGCCGCACTCATAGAGCCTGCCTTTGCCGTACTCTTTGATGCGTCGGCAATGCTCATAGGCGTCCGCGGAACATGCCGAGAAAAAAATCATGAGCGCAATGGCCAATGCCAGGGCTGCTGTCGTTTTTATCCTCATCGCTTTCTCCTGCTTAGAAAAATTTTTATAAAACGTGATTTTTCCGGCAGCGACTATAGAAAACAGAACCCCATCTGTCAAGATGAGGTCCCGGCGCCGGCAAGTGCGGAGGTTTTCGTGCAAACCGTCTTTAATGCGGTTTGCGGCCGTCTTTTTTCACATTCATGATTTCCTGCATGAGCTCGTCGACGCTGACCTCCTGGTAGCCGTAGTTCGGCAACAAGGCCGCATCGTAGGCTTCTTCCAGTTTCCGAAGCTGCTTCAGTGCGGTTTTGTTGTGGCTGAAATCCTTGTCCATCAGTGCGGCCGAGACGTCCCCCGATTTTTTGAGATCGCTTAAATCAAGGGTCAGCGAGGTATGGGCCAGCACTTTTTGCAGAAGATCGTGGGAGATTTTCGCGTTAAACGACTCAACATACGGCGGAACCCGGGCCACGATGCTCGCCGCCTCGATTCCCTCCCGGGCGGCGTGGTCGACGAGCAGCGTGGAGAAGCTGCACGGCCCCGTGTAATTGAGGAGCGGAAACGACCGGAATTCGTTTTTCATATCCGCCGAGCTTAACACGGCATAAACGCTGGTGTCCCGGGTATGGGGAACCTGGTCGAAGACGCCGCCCAGAATATAGATCCGGCAGGCCTTGAAGCGTTTGGCGACGCTTAAAACCGCCGACGTATATTCCGGCCAGGCCACGTTCGGTTCAAAGCCCGTAAAAAGGATCAGGTCGTGTTCGGCGCCGCTGCGCCAGAAAAAGAAGTCGTTGGCTGGTTCGTCGAGGGACTTGATCCGGCCTCCTTCGACGACCACGCGGGGCCGCATGATCTGCGCTGAATCAAAGCCCGGAACCTGCCAGATATAAAAATGCCGGGAGTCAATGGTGGCGAATTTGCGGGCGGAAAGCTTGTGGCGCAGGTAGTCGATGCTTCCGGTTGCAACATTGCCGGCATTGAGCCAGCCGTAGTAGCCGATTAGAATGTAGGGATTGACCAGGTCGGGCGTATCCGAAAAAATTAAACAGTTGCTCATGAACTCTCCTGTTGTGCAATGTGCGGCGGCGATACATGACGCGCGCCGAAAAACACATTTCCCGAAAGGAAATCAAAATTTCGCGACGATTATGGTTTGTCCCCTTTTTGCCGTCAAGCATTTTGTTGTCTTGTCGTATTTTGCCGATTGACACGGATTTATTTTTAAAGTATTTAATTTCTGAAAAATACGTATCACCATCAGGAGTATGTATCACCATGGCCAAGAAAGTCACGATCAGTGTTCCGGATGAGCTTTATGAAAAAATGGTCGCCTGGAAATCATCGATGAACTTTTCCCGGGTATTTCAAAACGCCGTTTCCGGAATGATCCAGAAGAAAGAAGCTCTGACCTCCAGGATTCGCAATGAAATCGATTTTTCGGCCGTTGTGGATCGGCTGAAAAAAGAAAAAATCGATTACGAATTCAACATCGCGGAATGCGGGAAGAAAGACGGCCTCGAATGGTGCAAAACCGCCCATTACGATGAGCTTCAGTACGCGCTGGCCTGGACGCCTTATAAAGATCCCGACCGGGATCAGGAACTCGGAGAATATTTTTCTCAGATGTTTGAAGCCTATAAAAAAAGGCTTACGGCGACCGGCCAGAAAGCGCAGGGTTACCTCAGCGGCTTTTCCGAAAAATATGTCAGAGGGTGGAAAGAAGGGGTTGACCTGTTCTGGAGCGAAGTAAAAGACAAGCTTTAACCGGCGGCAGCGGCGGATCGGCTTGAACACTCTCCGCCGCAGAGAGCGGGAAGTGAGCTTGCTTTCGGACGGCGTTCAAAAACGTTAAAATACCGGGGGGGAACTATGGGATTAGGAGACGCGGCGAGGGATCTTTTTGCGGAATATCGTCAGAAGTATTTGGATGACCGGCTGAGATTTTCTAACAGCATTAAGTTATCTGCGAAAAAAAGCGAAGGCCGGATCAGTCGGGTCCTTTACCAGCCCTACAAATGGCTGTTTGTTTTTCCTCTGCTGGTCGTGACCACGTTTATCTTCGGAATCGGCGCCGTTGTCTTCGCCCTCTTGTTTTCGCCGCGCATCGGCAGCGTCAGCGGCGTGCTCTGGGCCAGGGTCAACAGCTTTTTCACTCCGATGACCGTTGCCGTCAAGGGAGCCGAAAACATCGCTCCCGGCGTGTCGTATGTGGTGACGGCCAATCACCAGAGTCTCTACGACATCTACGTCCTTTACGGCTGGCTGGGCGTCGATTTCAAATGGGTCATGAAGAAGGAGCTGGAAAAGGTTCCGGTGCTCGGTTTTGCCTGCAAAGTCCTCGGGCATATTTTTGTCGACCGGTCCGATACGAAAAAAGCCGTTGAAACCATCAACGCCGCCAAAACGAAAATCGTCAACGGCACATCCGTTCTCTTTTTTCCTGAAGGCTCGCGCAGCAGCGATGGCGTCATGAAACCGTTCAAGAAAGGCGCCTTCAAGATGGCGCTGGACCTCGGGCTGCCCATCTTACCCGTCACCATCAACGGCACGAGAAGCATTCTGCCCAAGGGAAGCATCGATTTGCGGCCCGGCCATGCGACCATGATCATTCACCCGCCGATTGCCGTCGAAGGCTATCATGAGGAAAACATGGCCGAACTGATGGACAAGACGAAAAGGATCATGAACGCCTCCCGCGACTGAAGGATTGTCCCGGCGCTCAACATTCCAACGGCAGGAGGAGGACAACACCGCATGACAAAAGAGGCTACCCGTCTGGATCCGTTCTTCAACCCGCAGAGTATCGCCCTGTTCGGCAGCATGCAGGAAAACTGGTTTTTCGGCGCCGGCGTCATCATCGGCGATCTTTTGAAATGGAAATATAAAGGACAAATCTATCCCGTCCATCCCAAAGCAAAAACCGTTTACGGCGTCAGAGTCTATGCGGATTTAAGCGAGGTGGACGCTGTTCCCGAACTGGCGGTGATCGTCACCTCCTTCAGGCACGTGCCCGGTATTCTTCACTCGTGCGGAATGAAGGGGATTCGGTCGGTTGTCATTGTCTCCGATGGATTCGGCGAAGCGGGGCCGGAAGGCAAAAAAAGGCAGGAAGAACTGATCCGGATTGCAAAATCCCACGGCATCCGCGTCATGGGACCGAATACGGTGGGTGTTTTCAATTCCGAAAACCGGTTCACCACTGTTCCCTACGACCGGGGCTATGAGTACGGCCGGAAGGGAAAGCTTTCCATCATCACCCAGACCGGCATGTACAGCCCGCAGGCCATGGCGTGGAATGAGTACGAGGCCGGGATCAATAAAGTCATCGATCTGGGAAACATGTGCGATGTCGACGAGACGGACTGCCTGGAGTATCTCGGCCTTGACGACAGCACGGAGGTGATTTCGCTGTACATGGAACACTCGCGGCGGCCCGGCGTCTTTCTGGATGTTCTGAAAAAGGTTTCGCTGAAAAAGCCCGTGCTGTGCCTCAAGCCGGGCCGATCGGCCGGCGCCGCGCAAGCCATGGCCTCGCATACCGGTTCTCTTGCCGGAAAAGCGAATCTCTATGAGGCGGTCCTGAAGCAGGGCGGCGCCCTCCAGGTCGAGGAATACGAAGACCTCCGCGACTGCGCTACGCCGTTTCTCCGCTATCCTCTGCCGCGGGGAAACCGCCTGGGCATCATCACCTTTTCCGGAGCCATCGGCATCCAGTGCATCGATGCGGCCGAGGCGGGCGGTCTTGTGCTCGGGGAGCTTTCCCCGGAAAGCCGCCGGCGGCTGGTCGCCGCGAACGACACGCTGGGCGGTCATCCCATTGACGTGGGCCCCGCTTCGGCCACGGCCGGCGCCGGGATATTTACTTTGTACAAACAGTGCTTCGATGTTCTCCGGGAGGACGAAAACATCGATTGCATTTACCTCAACGGCTATATTTCGCACGGATTGCAACCGGCCTTCTATGAGGACACGCTCCGCTACATCGGATCCTGCCGCGAAAAACCGATCGTTTCCTGGTGCTACGGGCCGTCGCAGAAACTGGTGCTGGAATTCGGAGCGCTGGCTGAAGGCTTCGGCATCCCCTTTTATTTATCGAGCCGCAAAGCCGTCCGGTCTTTGTCCTGCATGGCCGGCTATGCGCGCTGGAGAGCCGCGTAGTTCTTGTCCGAGTTGGCATGGCGCGGGTCGCGGACTTGCTGCCGGCCTAGGGCGCCGGGGGCTTCAGCGACGCTTTTTTACCGTGCAGAAAATAGTAAAGAGGCACAGTGGCCAGAACCAGGATCGCCATGGTTACATACAAGCCGCGATAACCGGTGTAAGGAACCAGCGACCCGAGAAGATAAGGTCCGATGCCGATTCCGAAATCCAGAAAAACATAATAGGTGGCCGTCGCCAGCCCGAACCGGCGCGGAATCGTCGCCGATAGAGCAATCGTCTGGGCGCTGGACATGAAGTTGCCATAGCCGATGCCGATCAGCGCGCCGGCCAGCACCAGAAAAACGCCATGATTGGCCTGGCTGAACAGGAACATTCCCAGCGCATAGATCAGCAGACAGGGATAGACGACAAAATTGTCTCCCCGGATGTCGAGCAGACGCCCGGCGAGAGGTCTTGTGACCAGCGTGGCGATGGCCGAGACAACGAAATAGAGGCCCGCGGCCTTTTCCAGGTGCAGCTCCCTGGTGTAGAGGGAGATGAACGCGATGATCACGGAGCAGCTGAACCCGACGACCAGGGCGATGGCCGAGATGGGGATCGACTTAAACTCGAAGAAGTCGGCAAGATGGAAGCGATGGCTCTTTTTTTCTTCTTCCTGCACAAGCGCCGGATGGCTCGGCGCCTGCACCAGAAAGGAAACGCCGAGGATCATTGCGGCGAGAAGCGCCGTGATCAGAAAAACGGTTTTGAAGTCGACCAGGTGAATCAGGAGAATTCCGATAAACGGGCCGATGGCCGACGCCATGACGATGCTCAGGCCGTAATAGCCGATGCCTTCTCCGCGCCGGCCCTGCGGAAGCGTCTGCGCCACAATCGTCCCGGTGGCCGTGCTGACCACGCCGTGCGCCATTCCGTGCAAAAGCCGGACGAGGATCAGAAGCGGCAGGCTTCCCGCCAGAAAGTACAGCACGAGGACGACCAGGAAGAAGATGGCGCCGAAGCCCAGCACGCTCTTGCCTCCGAGGTCCGAGATGATGCGCCCGGCGCTGAACCGTCCGATCAAAGCGCCGATGATGAAAATGCTGGCGACGAGTCCCGCCGTGCTGACGGCGGCGGCAAAGCGTTCGATGGCGTAGGACGCGATGCTGACCATCAAAAGCAGATGGATCAGAAACACCAGGAAGTTGATAAAGGAGACCGTGACGAAATTTTTAGTCCACAACTGATCCGGTTTCATAGGTCCGCGTTTTGACCGCCGTCAACGTCGCACGAAGCGCCGCTTCTGATGTTCCGGCGCGATGGCCATTCCGGTGACCCACGCCTGACCGGCCCGGAAGAACGAAAAAAAAACTGCAACACCGCCCGGCGCGCGGCAATGACGCGCGCAGCATGCCGGTTTTCTTCCGGAGCCGCCGTTCTTCAGCTTCGTTTGGCCATCAGTTCGAAGATGGCGCCGCCCGGACCGCCGGCATCGACATAGGCGAAGCGGCCCGGATCGTGAACAAGCACAGTGGCGCCGTCTTCGGCGAGTTTTGCCACTTCCGCATCGACGTCGTCGACGAAAAATCCCAGGTGATGGAGGCCTTCGCCCCACCGGTCGAGGAACTTCGATTGAAAGATCCGGCCTTCCGTGCACTGGACCAGTTCGATTTCCACGGGGCCCAGGTAGGCAAAAGCCATCCGGATTTTCCAGGGACGTCCTTTGGCGTCTTGTCCCCCGTTTTCCCGGAAAGTCCAGGGGCCGATGCCGTAAAGCTTTGTCCAGGACGCGATGACCTTGTCGATGTCCGTCACTGCGTAACTGATGTGATCAACAGATGTCAGTTTCATAGTGTTTATCCTTGAGGTTGAAGAAACCAGGACGGTTCGTCGTGAACGCGGCCGCCGTCGACGACAAGTGTTTCGCCGGTGATGTAGCTTCCCGCGTCGGAGGCCAGAAACACCACGGCGCCCGCCAGTTCGTCCGGTTCGCCCAGGCGCTGCAGCGGAATCCGGGAAACGGCTTTCCTGCTCACTTCCGGGTCTTTCCACAGCGCTTCGCTCAGGCGCGTCTTGATGATTCCGGGAGCAATCGCGTTGACCCGGATGTTGTAGGGTCCCCATTCCTTGGCCATCACCTTGGTCAGCATGACGACGCCCGCCTTCGTTACGCAGTAAATTCCCAGTTCGCCTGCGCGCAGACCGCCGATAGAGGACGTGTTGATAATGCTTCCCCCACCCTGGGGGATCATGACTTTTGCCGCAAGCTGGCTCAGGAAAAACAGGCCTTTGAGATTGACGTTCATCGTGATGTCGTAGGTTTTCTCGTCCTGTTCCAGGAGCGTTCCGTAATAGGGATTGGTCCCGGCGTTATTGACGAGAATGTCGATTCGGCCGAATTCCTTCACGACTTTTTCAACCAGGGCCCGGGTGTCTTCGATTTTGGCAACGTGGGCGGCGACGGCCATGCCCTTGACGCCTTTGGCGCGGATTTCCTCGGCGACGCGCTCGAGGTCGGCAATTTTTCTGCTGCTGACGACCACATTGGCGCCGGCGTCCGCCATGGCAAGCGCGCTGGCATAACCAATGCCGCGGCTGCCTCCGGTGACGATGGCGACTTTTCCTTCAAGAGAAAAACGGGAGAGATTCATGATACCTTCCTTTCCTGTGGGTGATCTGTATGGACAGGTCCATAGCACACAAGGCCGGGCGGGTCAAACGATGCCGGATACCTTTTTAAGAATTGCATGATTATCCGCTCTCTTCATTATTTTCCGGCCGGCGCGGATTGACCTTCGGTTGCCGGCAGTGTAAAGTTCTTTTTAAAAAAGACGGGAAACCGGGCGCAATGATCAAGGCAATATTCTGGGACAATGACGGAGTGCTGGTCGATACGGAAGGCATTTTTTTCCGGGCCAACGAAGAGACGCTCGCCCAGGCAGGCGTGACGCTCCGCTGGGAGCAGTTTGAGGAAATTTCACTGACTCGGGGAGGAAGCGTTCTCACGCTGGCGGAAAAACCGGGAACGGAGGCCTTTTACAACCTGCGCCGCATCCGGGATGCCCGCTACGCCGATCTGCTCACGCGCGAACCGCTGGTGATCGACGGCGTCCGGGAGGTGCTGGAGAGCCTCCAGGGAAGATACATCCAGGGGATCGTCACCAGTTCCGGACATGAGCACTTCGAGATCATTCACCGGCGATCGGGACTTCTGCCTTATTTTCAGTTTGTGCTGACGATGAAGGATTGCGCGCATTTCAAGCCGCATCCCGAACCTTACCAAAAGGCCCTGGCGTTATGCGGATGCGCGCCGGAGGAATGCCTGGTCATCGAAGATTCGCCGCGCGGACTGGCCTCCGCCGTCTGCGCGGGAATCCGCGCAATCGTCATTCCGAGCCAATTCACCCGCGGCAGCGCCTTTCCGGGGGCCTGGAGGATTTTGAAAAGCGTAAAGGAGCTGCCGGCGGCGCTGGAGGATCTGGCGTAGCCTCGGGTGGCAAACGCCGGAAGAGGAAGCCGATTACCGCTTACTTCCCGCCCGGATGAACCGTTTATCCCGTTGACAACGTTTTGCGGTTTTTTTATACTCCGGAAAAATAAAATGTTCTGACCCATCTGCGTCGTGCGGCGATGAAACACGCTTTAAACGAAGAAGAGCATAAACGGCTGAACGAGCGGACAGCCGCGGCGGAAAAGAAAACGAACGCCCAGATCGTTTGCGCCGTCATCGGCAAGAGCGACACGTATGCCGAGCTTCCCTGGAAGGCGTTTGCGCTGGGCGTTTCGCTGGCCGGTCTCGCGGCGCTCTTGCTGAACATCCTGCGCCCGCCCGCCTTGCCCTGGCAGTCTGCTTTTTCAGCCGTCGGTATTTCGCTTGGGGCCGGAGCGGGCGCCGCCCTCGCGGTGGTTTTCATTCCCGCTTTTGCCCGCCTCTTTCTGTCCGTTTCCCGGGCCGACACGGAAGTGAGGCAATACGCCGACTCGCTGTTTTTGTCCCGGGAGATGTTTGCCGTGCCCCGGCGCCGGACGGTTTTGCTGCTGGTGAGCCTTTTCGAAAGGCGGATTGTCGTCCTGCCCGACGCGGGTCTTGTCCGGCAACTCGATGCGCAGGCCGCTTCTGCAATCATCCGGTCCATGCGTCCGGAGCTGATTGCCGGCCGGACGGCCCAGGCGCTGGAGACGGGAGTGGCAAAAATCGAAGAACTGCTTTTGGACGACGGCCGCCCGGCGGCGGAAAACACGCTGCCGGACGATGTCATTGAGGAGGAAGGGACATGAACAGAGCGCCCACTCTTCTTTGGATACCGGTCCTGCTGCTTTCGGCCTTTTTCGCCTTTGCCGTTGACGTTCCCTATCTGACGGGACGCGTCACCGACCACGCGCAGATCCTCTCCGACGAAACCCGCAGGACCGTCACCGCCGCGCTCAAGGCCCACGAAGACAAGACCGGGAACCAGATTGCTGTTCTGACCGTGACGTCGCTTGGCGGCGCCGGCATCGAGGAGTATGCCGAAGCCGTTTTCAATGAATGGAAACTCGGGCAAAAGGGCAAAGACAACGGACTGCTGATTCTTGTGGCGCCCAAGGAAAGGCGCATGCGGATTGAAGTGGGCTACGGACTTGAAGGGATCATGACGGACGGCCGGGCGGGCGGCATTATCCGCGACGTGATGACGCCGCACTTTAAAAGCGGCGACTACAACACAGGTATCGCGGAAGGCGCGAAAGCCGTCATCGCCGTTCTGGAAGGCGGCCCGGCGCCGGACTTGCCCGATGGTGAAAGCGGCGCGCCGGCAAAGTCGGAAGGTTTTTTACAGGGACCCGACTTGTCTTTGACCGAACGCATCTTGCTGGGAGCCTTTATTTTCGGCATTATCGGCCTTTTCACCGTGATCGGCGTCCTGACGCCCGGCGTGGGCTGGTTCCTCTATTTCTTCCTCATTCCCTTCTGGGCCATGTTTCCCATGGTGGTTGTGGGAACGACCGGCGCCCTTTACCTGCTCGTCGCCTATCTGGTGATCTTTCCCGCAGCCAAGCTGATCATCAAAAAGAGCGACTGGTACGCGAAAGCGGCCCAGGATCTCAAAACCAAGGGTCGGGCCGGCATCGGCGGATTTACCTTCACATCCCGCGGCTCGGGAAGTTCCGGCAGTTCGGGATTTTCGGGCGGCGGCGGATCTTCGGGCGGCGGCGGCGCGTCGGGCAGCTGGTAGGAACGGTTTTTTTTCATGCGGCAGATCTCGCCCCGCGCAGGATTTCCGGCGCACGGGCCCTAGGCGTTCTCCAAAAGCCTGGCCCGGATTTCATTGGAGAGCGCGTACCAGCTCTGCACGCCGTTTTCCAGACGGTAGTAGTGCAGGATGTAGGCGGCGGACAGGAGGAGCAGGAGCGCCGTCAGCAGAATGTAGGGAACCGTGAAATGGACGAGCGTCCACCCGAAGGCCAGGAGGAAGAAGAGGCAGACGAACATCATCGTGATGAGATGCGCCAGGCGTTCGTGTTGAATCCAGGAAATCTGTTTGTCGTGATACGCCAGCAGCTCGGCGAGCGCTTCCTTTGCCGGCCGGCCGGCCAGCAGCTCCCTCGCGGAGCGTTCGTGCCGTCGCATGTAGTCGATCATAAGTCCTTTCTCCTTTTTTTTGCAATGCAGCCTATTTTCGGAAAAAACATCGGCGTTTTTTTCCTGTAGTTCAGATAGTCCCGGCCCAGACGCATCGCCAGTTCCGGCTCCTCGATGATTTTCAACTCCAGGACACTCAATAAAATGAAAAGCGGCGTGAAGATCAAAAGCAGCGTCAGCGATTGCAAAACAAAACCAAGCCCGAAAAGCAGCAGGAACATTCCGGTCAGCATCGGATTACGGGTGAAAGCGTAAGGACCGGAAGCCACCAGGACGGGCGGCGGATGGATGGGCACCGGAGTGCCTTTTTTCTTCACAAAATGAAAAACGCACCAGGTCAGCAGAAGCAGCGCGGCTGCCATAACGGGAAAACCGAGATGCCGATGATACGGCGCGGGAGGAAAGGCGGGAAGATTCAGCCACCTGTCGGTCACGAGGGCCAGAAGCACGAAAAAAATCGCGCAAAGAAAAAAGCACAGACCCACAGCCGGCGCAAGCAGCAGGCGAATTTTTCTGTCGCCGGTGGCAATCCGGTTAATCAGGCCGATCCATTTTAGCCGGGCGTTCATGGCTTTCCTTTTGCGGATCTTCACGAAGGCTGTCTGTTTCCCCTCGCCGGTCGTCTTTTTGCTCGCGCGCGGCCGGATCCTGCCGGTAGTATCCTTTCAGGACACGGTAAAGCTCCGGCGCGGCCCGGCGCATGCGGAGCGGCTGGTCGAAGAAATGTTCCGTGGCGACGGCGAAGAATTCCGCTTCGTCGGTCGCGCCGTATTCGTCGAGGAAGGTCCGCTTTCCTTTCTCCACGTCTTTCAGGAGTCTGGCAAACTCGCGCGAGCAGGTTTTAACCCAGTCGCGGTATTCGGCGCGGTCCCGCAGGCGGGGGGTGCCGTCCGCGATGCCGTCCTGCATGTCCAGTTTATGGGCGAATTCGTGATACACCACGTTGTAGCCGGAACCGGCGTAGCGGATGCTTTCCAAAACGGCATCCCAGACCAGGATCAGCGGACCCTGTTCAAAAGCCTGGCCGGTGATGGGATAGGCGGGCTCCAGGGGCTCCAGCGCGGTTTCAAAAAAGCCGATCCTGCGTTCGGGCAGAACCAGTTCGGAAGGATAGACGAGAATGGATTCGACATTGTCAAAGTCGGTGCGGGGCAGGTTTAAAATCAAAAGACAGGCCATGGCGGAAATGGTGACGCGCATGTCGTCCGTGAGCGCCAGTCCGCCGCAGCCTTCCCAGTTTTTTTCGGCCGCGAAAATGACGATCCGTTCGCGAAGACGCTTCTGTTCGTCTGCATCCAGCATTCGGTAATGCGCCATGTTGCGGCGGATCATGTCCTCCCAGCCGGCCGGAAAGGGCGCTTCCACCAGTTTGCGGCGGCGGCGGTTTTTGAGCCAGTCAAACATTTCGGAGTCTCCGGAGCGTTTTGATGGTCTTCTCTGTACCATAAAAAATTCCGCTGAAAAACAGCATTTTGCCGACCGGCCGCCTGAAAGGAAGCCGCGCACAAAACGTCCGAACATGATAATATTGAAAAGACGGAAGATGCAGGTATGCCGTCCGGGAGGAAGAATGAATCATCAAGCGCGTAAAATGGCGGTTGTGCTTCTGGCGCTGGCGGTTCTCTGCGCCGCTGCCGCCTGCTCGAAATCCGCCGGACTTCCCCGGCTGGAAAAAGACGACGTGGTGGTCGCGTTCGGCGACAGCCTCACCTACGGCGTCGGAGCGGCGCCCCAGGAAAGCTACCCGGCGGTTCTGGAAAACCTCATCGGCCGGCGGGTCGTCAATGCCGGCGTTTCCGGAGAAGTGACCGCGGCAGGCCTGGCGCGTCTTCCGGAGGTTCTGGAACGGGAAAAACCGGCGCTCGTCATCCTCTGCCTGGGCGGCAACGATTTTCTGCGGCGGCTCGACCGGAAGCAGGCGGCCTTAAACCTCCGGGCGATGGTGCAGCTTGTCCGTGAGAAAAATGCATCGGTTTTGCTGCTGGCCGTTCCCGCGCTGGGGCTGTCCGTTGCGCCGGATCCTCTCTACCGCGACCTGGCCTCCGACCTGAACACGCCGCTGGAAGAAGAAACCCTGTCCGATATTTTGGCCGACCGTTCTCTGAAGTCGGACCTGATTCATCCCAATGCGGCCGGCTACCGGAGGCTGGCCGAAGCCGTGCGGGATCTTTTGAAAAAGAACGGGGCCATTGAATAACGCTGAGGAAGCGCCGTGTATTTGCTCTTTGCCGATGTGGTCATCGTCGTTCATTTTTTGTTTATTGTTTTCGTCGTCGCCGGCGGGTTTATCGTCCTGTACCATCCGCGTCTGGCCTGGGCGCACGTGCCCGCGGCGCTCTGGGGCGCAGCGATCGAATTTACCGGCTGGATTTGCCCGCTTACGCCGCTAGAAAATTTTCTGCGCCGCCTCGGCGGCGAGACGGCCTACGGCGGCGATTTTATCGCGCACTACCTTATTCCGGTCATCTATCCGCCGGGGCTGACCGCCGCTGTGCAGATCGTCCTGGGCGCTTTGGTGGTCGCAATCAATCTTGTCGCCTATGCGCTTGTGCTGCTGAGGCGGCGCCCGCGCAAAGACGCTTAGCGCACTTCATCGCGGCGCCCCTTTCATTTCCGCAGGCGGACGGGCCTGTCCGAAAACGGCAGAGAGGCCAGATCGAGGAGGTCGCGCCCGACGCCTATATCCGATATTATCCGACCCGCAGAGGCATGGGGAGGGTCATCATCAAGAATGATGAGACGAAATCCCGTCTGGTTGCCTGCTTTGACGGCTGCGACAGTGAAGACCTTTATGTTCCGGTAGAATTGAAGCAACGGGTTTTGCGCCTGCAAGGAAAGCCGCCGGGGATGGCAACGCGGGAGGCATGAAAGAAGTTGATTCACTATGACTGATCTGGTATGGCGCACCCATGCAAATGCCGTTTCGCTCAAATGATATTCTGCTGGTGACGGCGGTGATCGCCTCGATGGCCGCCGCCGTCCTCTTTCCCGCTTTTGCCGCCCGTTTTGCGGCGTTTCCCGTCTATTGCCTGATGGTCAACTTTTTCCTGAGTTACCTTTCCATCGATCTGGCCGACGTCTGGAAGGCGTTTCGGGGCCACAGTCGGGAGATTCTCGGTTTTACCGTTCTGAAGCTCGCGCTTTTGCCGCTGGCGCTTTACGGGCTCTTTTTGGCCGTTGCGCCCCGCTACGCGCTTTCCGCCCTGCTGCTGACGGGAGTTTCCACCGGCGTGGTTTCGCCGATGATTTCCAACATGGTCAGGGGCAACTCGTCGCTGGTCCTGGTGGTCGTGGTGATCACGTCGGTGCTGGCGCCCTTCACGCTGCCGGCCCTCGTCAAAATCCTGCTCGCCCGGGAAGTGGCGATTTCCTTCTGGGCCATGCTCAAACTGCTCGCAACCGTCATTTTCATTCCGATTGTCCTGGTCGAGATCATCCGCTATGGCTGGCCCCGGCTGATCGCGCCGATCATGAAAATTTCATTTCCCGTTTCCCTTTTGATGTTCGCCTTCATCAACCTGGGTGTTTTTTACCGCTATGCGTCCTTTTTCCAGGAAAAGCCGTCCGTGATTCTGGCCGCGACGGGAGTGGTGTTTTTCCTGGCGGCGATTTACTGCGCCGTCGGCATCTTCTTCTTTCGCAGAGGCCCGCTCCACAATCATCTGGCCGGCGCGGTCATGCTCGGCAACATCAACAACGTACTCGTGATCGTCTTCTCTTCCGCGTTCTTCGGTCCGCTTGAGCCGCTGGTCGCCGCCATGTACACGATTCCTTTTTTTGTCCTGATCCTTCCGCTGCGCTACTACCGGCACCGCAAAACCTCGGCCGCCTGAAGGCGGCTTTTCCCAAAAAGCGTCTTCATCCGCTTATGACGCGGTCCGGACGGGGACGTGCGCCCGTCCACGGCCGCGGAGGAAAAAAAATTTTTTTGCCGGTTGACAAAAGTTTACTTATATGAAATAAAAGTTTCCCGAAAGTTAACGTTGTGGCGATTTGTTACCGGTCAGGAACCAAAAAACGACAGAGGTTTCCTTCTATGATACAAAGACCCGTCATCGATGAAGCGGAGATCGGCAAAAGGATCAAAGCGCTGAGGAACAAGAAACGCATTACACTCGAAAACTTTGCCTCTCAGACCGGATTCACCAAAGGTTATCTGTCCAAGGTGGAAACCTCCGCTAAAGCCCCCCCCGTTTCCACGCTCGGGATCATCGCCCGCGCATTGAGCGTCAACATTTCCACCCTTCTGGGAGAAGACAGTCCGACCACGTCCATTTGTCTGGTCAAGAAAAACGACAGACCCCTGATTGCACGAAACGGAACCAGTGTGGGGTACTCCTACGAAGCGGTGGCCCACAAGTTTAAAAACAAAATGATGGACCCGTTTGTTTTAACGCTTCCCTTCAAAACCAAGAAAAAAATTATTTATCAGCATGAAGGCCAGGAGCTGCTCTTCGTCCTGGAAGGGACGATGAAGTTTCGCTATGGCGCGGAGGAGATCATCGTCGAAGAAGGTGACTGTATTTACTTTGACTCCAGTGTGCCCCATTACGGAGAATCCACGGGAACCATACCGGTCAAATGTTTCATGGTCATCGTCAACGCCGACGAAACATCATAATTAACAAGGCGGTTGCCGCGCCCAAGCGGGGAGGTCTCGCTTCCGCGGAAGACAGCCGCAGCAGAAAGGAAGGGATATGAGCGAATTTCTCGTCTTTTTTCTTCATGGTCTTGCCTATGCCGGGCTTCTTTTTCTGGTGTCCGCAGGCCTCACCCTCGTGTTCGGCATGATGAACGTCCTGAACTTTGCCCACGCGGCCATGTACATGCTCGGGGCCTATTTCTCCTACACGATTGTCATGCAGCTGACCGGCCAGTTCTGGATGTCGCTGATGATCTGTCCGGTCATCCTGTTTGTGATCGGGGCGGTGGTCGAACGGTTTCTGCTGCGGCGCGTTCACCGGTACGGCCACGTGCAGGAGCTGCTCCTGACGTTCGGACTGGCCTATATCATCACGGAGCTGGTCAAATGGTACTGGGGAAACTATCCGCTGGCCATCAACGTCAGCGGCTTTCTCAACGGAACGGTTTCCATCTTCGGCATCATTTACCCCGTCTACCGGATTTTCATTTTTGTCTGCGCCTGTCTCGTCGGCGGCCTCATGGCGCTGGTGCTTTATAAAACCCGCCTGGGCATCATCCTCCGGGCGGCGGTCAACGACAGTGAGATGACGAATACGCTGGGCGTCAACGTGCCGCTGGTCTTCATGGGCGTGTTCGCCTTCGGCGCGGCGCTGTCGGGCTTTGCCGGCGTGATTGCGGGGCCGCTCCTGTCGACATTTCCGGGCATGGCGCAGGAAATTCTGCTGGACGCCTTCGTCGTCATTGT
>DBPV01000038.1:0-15831 GCA_002304995.1 Syntrophaceae bacterium UBA1411 | reverse complement strand
TGCTGTTCCCGAAGCTCTCCATGGCGCTGGTGTACCTGCTGATGGCGGCCGTCCTGATCATTAAACCGTCGGGCCTGTTTGGCGAGGAGTCATGATGAAACAGAAAAGCATTTCCCTGATCACCATCATCGTGTTGTTTGCGGCGGGAGCCGTCATGCCCGCCGTGCTCAAGCAGTATCATTTGAACATGCTCACGGAAATCATCATTTTTGCGCTGTATGCCGTGAGCTACAATCTGCTGCTCGGTTACGCGGGACTGCTGTCCTTCGGGCATGCCTCGTTTTTCGGCCTGGCCGCCTTTGCGACGGCCGTGTCCATCACCCACATTCCGGGGCTGTCGATCTGGAACGTCATCCTGATCAGCATGGCGGTGACCACGCTGGCCGGCTTTGCCCTGGGAGGACTGCTCCTGCGGCACAAGGGCGCTTACTTTGCCCTGCTGACGCTGGCCTTCAACTCCATTCTTTTCGCCATTGCGACCAAGTGGCATTCCGTCACCGGCGGCGACGACGGTCTCAGCATCACGCGGCCGGATCTCAGCCTGGGATTTACGACCATTCCCCTGGCGAGTCTCACAAACTTCTACTATCTCACGCTGGTGGTGCTGGGGCTGGCCATCCTTTTCTGCTGGTATTTCACGAAAACGGCGATGGGCCAGACGGTGCTGCTCATGCGCGAAAACGAAGACCGGATGAAATTTCTGGGATACAACACGAATATCAGCCGGCTGATCCTCTTTACGTTTTCAGGCGCCGTGGCCGGTCTGGCCGGCATTTTCTACACGTTCCATTTCCAGTTCGTCTCCATTTCGGCCATCAGCGGCGACATGTCCACGGCGGTTTTGCTGATTGCCTTCGTCGGGGGGACGAAAAAATTCTGGGGGCCCATTCTCGGCGCGTTCGTTTACATCATCCTCCAGAACTACTTAAGCGATATCACGGACCGCTGGCCGCTCGTCATGGGGGTGATCTTCGTCCTGATGGTGCTGTTCGTCCCCGGCGGCCTGTCCGACGTGATCACGAATTTCTGGCATAAGTTCTTCGGCAAGAAGGATGACAAAGACGGCAAGCTCACCACGGCAGAGGAGGTGAGACCATGAGCGATTATCTGCATATCCAGAATATTCACAAGGATTTTTCGGGGCTGAAAGTCCTGACGGGCGTTGATTTCAAAGTTCGGGAAAAAGAGCGCCATGCCGTCATCGGACCCAACGGGGCGGGGAAGACAACGCTGTTCAACATCATCAGCGGCAAATTCAAGCCTTCCTCCGGCGCCATCCTGTTTCGGGGAGAGGACATCTCGGGAAAGTCGGCGGACGTTTTGAACCGCCACGGTCTTTCGCGGTCCTTCCAGATTACCAACGTTTTTCAGGAACTGAGCGTATTCGACAACATTCTGTCCGGCGTGCGCTCCCGGTACGGACTGCGCTATCATTTCTTAAGAACGCCCGCCAGGAACCGGGTCATCACCGAAAAAACGGAAACCATCATCGAAAAAGTCGGCCTGACCGGCGTCAAGGACCAGCCCGCCAGTTCGCTGTCTTACGGGCAGCAGCGGGCGCTGGAAATCGGCATCACGCTTTCCACGGAGCCGGAGCTGATTCTGCTCGATGAACCGACGGCGGGCATGACGCGCGAGGAGACGGAGCATGCCATCAAAATGATCGATCAGGTCACCGCCGGCCTGACGTTGATTATCATCGAACATGACATGGACGTCGTCTTTTCGCTCGCCGATACGATTTCCGTTCTTCATTACGGAACGATTCTCGTCTGCGATGCGCCGGACAAGATCCGCTGCGACCAGCGCGTAAAAGACGCTTATCTGGGGGAAGGATAATCATGTTAGAAGTCAAGGGTGTTCACAGCTACTACGGCAAGAGCCATATCCTGCATGGCGTTTCTCTGGAACTCAAGGAAGGCGAACTGGTCTGTCTGCTCGGCAGAAACGGCGTCGGCAAGTCCACGACCCTCAAGAGCATCATGGGCGTGGTGCGGCCCGCCGCGGGCAGCATCCGGTTTCGCGGCCAGGAACTTTGCGGCAAGGAGCCCTTCAAGATTTCCCGCCTGGGCGTCGGATACGTTCCCGAAGACCGGCGCATCTTCCGCAGCCTGACCGTTCATGAAAATCTGCTGATGGGCATTAAAAGCGGACAGCAATCCGCCGAAGGAGAGGCCTGGAGCGTCGAGAAGGTTTATCGGCTGTTTCCCCGCCTGGAAGAGCGGAAGAACAACAAGGGCGGCCACCTGTCCGGCGGCGAGCAGCAGATGCTGACGGTGGTGCGGACGCTGATGGGCAACCCCCGCCTGATTCTGGTGGACGAACCGACGGAAGGCCTCGCGCCGCTGATCGTCAAGGATGTTCTGGACATGCTGGTCACGGTGCGGAAATCGGGCGTCACGGTTTTGATGGTGGAACAGAATTTCAACGCGGCCATCAAGGTTGCAGACCGCTTCTACATCATGAGCAAAGGCGTCATCGTTTTTTCCGGAAACCGGGAAGAACTGCTGGCAGCGGAGGAGGTGAGAAAAAACTACCTCGAAGTATGATCGTCCGCGCCTCCCCGCTGGGACCGGAAGGAGACGCGCTGAAAAGCGGAACAGGGGGTCAATGCAGTGTTGCATTCGGCGAGAAGAAAAAAGACCAAAACAATACAATGGGAGGTGGAGTATGAGCAAGAAGCTGATTTACGGTTTATGTTTTCTGTTTGCAGTCCTGATGATGTCAGGGCCCGTTTCCTCCGCGGTTGCGGCCGACACCATCAAGATCGGCGCGACGGAACCGCTGTCCGGAACATTTAAGGACATTGGCGAGCGCTATCTGGACGGCGTGCTCTATGCCGCGCAGGTGATCAATGAGAGCGGCGGACTGCTGGGCAAGAAGGTGGAAGTGGTTCCGATCGATTCGGAACTGAAGCCCGACGTCGCGACCCGCAAGGCGCAAAACCTGATTCTGCGCGACGGCGTGAAGTTTTTCTGCGGCGGCACGGGAAGCTCCGTCGGAGCCGCCATGGCCCAGCTTGCGGAAAAACAGAACGTCATCATGTTTACCTACGGAATGGACGCGGCCAGCATGACCGGCGTCAAGTGCAACAAAAACTTCTTCCGCCCCGGCGGAAGCACCGACGGCCGTTCTTTCGCCCTGGCCGAACTGATCGTCAAGATGGGCTACAAGAAAATCGCCATCATCGCCCAGGACTACTCCTTCGGCCAGGAAGCGCTGGCAGCCTTCAAGAAAAGAGTCGCCAAGATCAGCCCGGCGACAAAAATCGTTGTCGAACTCTATCACCCCGCGGGCACCAAGGACTACGGTCCTTACGTGAGCCAGCTCATCGCGGCCAAACCGGATGTCATTTTTACGCCGAACTGGGGCAACGACCTCACGTTGCTGCTCAAACAGGGCCGCCCCATGGGCATGAACCAGAAGGTCTTTTCTTATTACATCAACGATGAAGTCACGATCGACGCGCTGGGCAACGACAGCCTCATGATCGGCAACATGGGCGCGGAAATCTACACCCTGTCCATTCCCACGAAGAAGAACGAGGCGTTTGTCGCCAAGTTCTACAAGGACAAGGGCTACTATCCGACCTGGCTGCGCGGAAAGGCGTTTATCGCCACGATGTTCTGGGCGGAAGCCGTTAAAAAAGCCGGAACGACGGATGTCGCGGCGGTCATCAAAGCCTGGGAAGGCCTGACCTACGACGGCCCGGCCGGCCTCTGGACGATGAGAGCCTGCGATCACCAGGCGCAGGTTCCTTACTGGTACACGGAAATTGTGGCGAAAACGAAATATTTCAAGCACGCGTTTGAGGCGCCCAAGGGAATGATCTCCGCGAAAGCGGTGGAAGTGCCCTGCGAGGAAACCGGCTGCAAGATGAAGTAGTCACCCGGCCAATACCGGCAAAGCGGCGCCTTCCGCCGTGATCGGAAGCGGCGGGAGGCGCCGGAAACCAAAACGTTAATGGCCCAATCCCCCTTATGAACCGGCCCCGGATGCCCTCCCGGGCTCAGGGGCCCTTCATAAGGCGATAGAAAAGCGGGCATCAAGAAAAAGAAGCAAACTGTGAGGATGAAGTGTTATGGAACAAGCAACCGGTAAGGTCATGAGCGCGCGGGAGGCGATTGAAAAATTCGTCCATGACGGCGACGAAGTGGTGATCGGCAATTACACCGTGGGCAGCTGCGCCGAACTGGTCTATGAAATCATCAGGCAAGGTAAAAAAGGCTTTACCCTCTATTCACAATCCGGCATTTTCGACGTCGAAGTGCTTGTCGCCGGCGGCTGCGTCAATCGTCTGGTATCGACGTACGTGATGCGTTCCGGCGGCAAAAAAGGCGGATCCGCCGTCGAGCGGGCCCTGAATGCGGGAACCCTGGAAATCGAGGATTATACCAATTTTGAATACAACGCCCGCCTGGTCGCCGGCATGCACGGATTCACCTTCATGCCGGTCCTGGAAGGGGTGCGAGTGACGGATATCTTCCGGAAGCGCGGATTTATGGGCGAAAACAAATTTCAGATCATTTCCTGCCCCTATACGCGCCGGGAGATCGTCACGGTGCCCGCGGCCACTCCGGATGTCTGCGTCATTCACGTGCAGCGGGCGGATGTGGACGGCAACGCCCAGTACTGGGGAGCGATGGGCAGCGTGGCCGCGGCGGCGCTGGCCAGCAAGAGGATCATCGTTTCCTGTGAAGAAATCGTCGAGCACGACATCATCCAGTCCAGCCCCCATCTGACGATCATTCCGGCCTACCGCGTCAACGCCGTTGTGGAGGCTCCCTGGGGCGCCCATCCTACGGAGGTTCTGGGGTACTACAACGTGGACACCTTCATGTACAACGGATTGTTCTCCGCTGCGGCGGCGACCGCAGACGGCCTTGCCGCCTGGATGGACGAATGGGTTTACAGCTGTCCCGACCGGGCGGCCTACATCGATCATTACATCCAGCGGTTCGGCGTTGAAACGCTCAACGAGCTGCGTGCCCGGCCCTTCTACTCCGCTCCCGCCAATTACGGCGCGGCGTTTACGTCGCACTGGGATCGCGACGGCCGGGAGAGAAGTATGGGGGTGACTCTTCCGCAGCTGGAACAATTATTGAAAGAGAGGGGAAAGGTCTATGAGTAAACCCTATACGCTGGACGAACTGCTGGCGATTGCGGTGGCCAGAGAAATTCACGATTACGAAAACGTCGTTCTTGGCGTCGGCGTGCCCATGACGGCGGGCGCTCTGGCCAAGGCGCTTTTTGCGCCGCACGCGACGCTGATGATGGAATCGGGCATCGTGGACATTCGGCCGCTTCTGTCGCTGAACAATATCGCCGACGCCCATTCCGCGCGCGGCTTTTCCTATGCGACGGATCTTTTTTCCGCCTTTACCGCAACCTACCGCGGTTTTGTGGACGTCTGTTTTCTCGGCGTGGCGCAGGTCGATAAATTCGGCAATCTCAACACGACTGTGATCGGCGACTATGAAAAGCCGACGATGCGCCTGCCGGGGTCCGGCGGCGCCGCGGATTTCATTTCCTACGCCAAGCGGACGGTCCTGACCATGCGCGGCGGAACCTTTGTCAACAAGCTCGATTATTTCACGTCGCCCGGCTATCTGGAAGGCGGCGACAGCCGTGACAGGACAGGCCTGTTTCCCCAGGGCTCCGGGCCTTCGGCGCTCATCAGCACGAAGGGCGTTTTTCGGTTCGATCCGGCAACGAAGGAAATGTATCTGGCCGAAATTTTCCCGGCTGTCGACATCGAATCCATTAAAAAGGACATTCCCTGGGAATTAAAAGTGGCATCCGACCTGAGTGTGACCCGACGGCCCAGCGATGAGGAAATCGATTTCATCCGCAATTTCGCACCGGAGCTGTCCGCCGGCCGCGAGCTGACCGGAGAGCTGCGCGCCGCCCGCCTCCGGGAAAAAGCGGAGCAGCGCGACCGGAAGCATGTCTCTTAAACGGCGCGCAGGAGGTATTTATGAAACTGAAAAATAAAGTCGCCCTTGTCACGGGCGCCAGCAAGGGCATCGGCAAAGCCATTGCCGCCCGGTTTGCCCGGGAAGGCGCGGCGGTCGTGGTGGCCAGCCGTTCGCTTGACGCGCTGGAAAAAGTCGTCCAGGAAATCAAAAGCGCCGGCGGCGAGGCTTCGGCCATAACCGTCGACGTGCGGAGCGTGGAAAGCATCAACGCCCTGGTTCAAAAGACCGTCGACCGGTACGGCCGTCTGGATCTGCTGGTCAACAACGCCGGCATCACCATGGGCAGCCCTTCCGAGGATCTGTCGCCGGAGGACTGGCGAGCCGCTATGGAAACCGACCTGTTCGGCGTGTTTTTCTCCTGCCAGGCGGCGGCGCGCGTCATGATCCCCCAGGGCGGCGGCAACATTATCAACATTTCATCGGTCAACGGCATTCTTGCCGCGCCCAGGCGCGCCGCCTATTGCGCCAGCAAAGCGGCGGTGAACGAACTCACCAAGGTGCTGGCCATTGAATGGGCCGACCGGAAAATCCGCGTCAACGCCATCGCTCCGGGATACGTGCGCACGGAACTGGTGCAGGACGTCATCGAACGGGGAGCCATTTCCATGGAGGCGATTTTAAGAAGAACCCCCCAGCACCGCATCGGGGAGGTCGAGGACATCGCCGGCCTGGCCGCCTATCTGGCGAGCGACGAGTCGTCCTATATGACCGGCAGCATCGTCAATATCGACGGCGGCTGGCTGGCGTACGGATATTTGTAATTCTGTTTTAAAGAGGGGAAAGGAGTAAGATGATGACACAGAAGATTACCGTTATCGGAGCGGGAACGATGGGATCGGGCATTGCCCAGGTTGCCGTGGAGGCGGGATTTCAGGTCAGCCTGGTGGACACGGACCGGTCGTTCGTGGACCGGGGGCTGGCCAATATTCGGAAGTTTTTAGGCAAGAAAGTGGAAAAAGGCAAGCTCGCGCAGACTGCGCTTGACGACATGCTGTCGCGTCTGACAGGCGCAACGGATACGGCCGCGGCGGTCGCGGGCGCGGCGATGGTCGTGGAGGCGGTTTTCGAGAAATTCGAGCTCAAGAAGGAGATCTTTCAGAAGCTCGACGCCCTGTGTCCGCCGGAGGTCATTCTGGCCAGCAATACCTCGACATTGAGCATTTCGTCGATTGCGGCCGTCACGAAGACACCGGGACGGGTGATCGGCACCCACTATTTCAGCCCCGTTCCCGCCATGCGCCTGGTGGAAGTCATCCGGGGGAAGGAAACCACCGATGCCACGGCCGAGCGGACCGTGGAGCTGTGCCGGAAGTTCGGCAAGACGCCGATTGTCGTGAAGGACATTCCCGGCTTCATCGTCAACCGGTTTTTGTGCCTGATCTACAACGAGGCGGCGGACATGATTGCCCGGGGCGATTCGACGGCACAAGACATTGACCAGGCCATGAAGCTGGGCTGCAACTGGCCGATGGGGATCACCGAGATTATCGATCTGGCGGGAGTGGACGTGTGCGCCAACGCCATCGAGGCCATGTATCAGATGACCGGAGAGGAGCGCTACAAACCCTCGCCGCTTTTCGCAAAGATGCTGGCCGACAAGAAGCTGGGCCGGAAAACGGGCGAAGGCTTTTACAAATACGACAGCAAGTAAAACAAACAGGAGATGAAGGGAATGAACAACAAAGAAGTAGTTTTGGTAGACGGCGCGCGGACGGCTTTCGGCCGTCTGGGAGGCAGCCTGAAAGATATGACGGCGGAGGAACTGGGCACCCTCGCCCTCAAGGGTCTCCTGGACAAGACCGGGATTGGCGAGCGGGGGAAAGTGGACTGTGTTTTTGCGGGATCCGCGTTTCACGTGTCCCGGCCCATTAATCCGGCCCGCTGGATGGTGCTCAATGCCGGAATGCCGGTGACGACAACGGCTTCGTACGTGGAAGTGCAGTGCGGATCGTCCATTGACGCCATCAATCACGCCGCCTGGAAAATCCTCTGCGGGCATGCGGACGTCATTATTGCCGGCGGCATGGAATCCTTCAGCCAGCTGCCGTTTAAATTCACGTCAAGCCCGACGCCCTATCGGATCACGCCGCCGAAGGTTCTGGAATATCAGCTTCAGCCGCCGCCGGCGGAAGGCCGGGCGTATCTGCCCTTCGAGATGGGGCTCACGGCGGAAAATCTGCACGAGATGTACGGCATATCGCGAGAGGCCCAGGATGAATTTGCTTTTCGCAGCCAGACGCTCGCCAAAAAAGCGATGGATGCGGGGTATTTCGTCGATGAAATCGTAACGGTTGCCGTGCCGCAGGGAAAGAAGAAGCCGCCCCTGGAGTTTAAGGTGGACGAACATCCTCGGCTGGAGTCCCTGGACGTTTTGGCCAAATTGCCGCCCGCCTTCAAAAAGGGCGGAACGGTCACGGCGGGAAATTCCTCCGGCCTCAACGACGGCGCTGCGTTCGTTTTGCTCATGACGGCCGAAAAAGCCAGGGAATTGGGGTATGAACCGTATGCGCGCTGGATCTGCGGCGCCGAGGCGGCGGTGGATCCTTCCATCATGGGAATTGCTCCGGCTTACGCCATTCCGATCGCGCTGAAACGGGCCGGCCTCAGGCTCCAGGATATGGACGTGGTGGAGTGCAACGAAGCCTTTGCCGCGCAGAACCTGGCCGTCATCAAGGAGCTGGAGCAGCAGACCGGAGAGACGGTCATGATGGACCGCTGGAATCCCCTGGGCGGTGCGATTGCGTTCGGCCATGCCAACGGCGCCTCCGGCGCCCGCTGCGCCATGTTTGCCATGAAACAGCTGGCGCGGACCGGCGGACGGTACGGCCTCTTTTCGGCCTGCTGCGGCGGCGGGCAGGGCATCGTGGCGATCATTGAAAATCTGAGGAAATAACAGACCGGGCCTCGCTTTTGTTTGCCGCGAGGCCCTGAATAATATTTTTGCCCCTTCTCACAGCTCCTGCGTTTTTGTACGGCCAGCCCCCGGCTGGCAAAAACGCAGGGGCTTCTTTGAAAATCCTTTGCGGCTGCGGCCGTTTTCAGCGGCCGGCAATCCCCCGTTGATCTTTTCTTGCCGATAATGCTAGAATCCAGGCACCTTAAGAATCGAGAGGTGCTGTGATGATCCGCGTCAGGATTTTTTCCGATTATGTCTGACCCTTTTGCTATCTCGGCAAGGCGATTGTCGATCGGCTGAAGAAGGAATACCCGATAGAGGATGAGTGGGTGAGCTACGAACTGCATCCGGAAACGCCGCCTGGAGGCCTGCTGCTTTCCGAGCGCTTTAAAGGCAGAGACCTCGCGCCTTTTTACGCCCAGCTGCAGTCGCGCGGCCGGGAGCTGGGCATTGTTTTTCAGAAACACACCCTTCTTTCCAATTCCCGTCTGGCGCTCTTGGCCTCGGAGTATGCCCGCGACCGGGGGCGGCATGACGTGTTTCACGAAAACATGTTTCAGGCGTATCTGAGCCGGGCCCGGGACATCGGCCGCCCGGAGGTGATTGGCGCTGTCGCCGCCGAAAGCGGCCTTGACGCCGAAGAAACGCTTGCCGCGGCAGGTGACGGCCGCTATGCGTCCCGGTTGGCCCAGGCGGCCGGTGAAGGGCGCCTACTCGGGCTGACGGGCATTCCCCTGTTCATCGTCAATAACGCTTACCGGATCACCGGCGCCCAGCCGCTGGAGGTTTTCCGCGATCTTTTGGACAGGCTGGCATGACGGTCTGCGTCTTTTTTTGAGCCGCCGGAATTTCCGGAAGCGGACCGAACACAAAAATAATAAGGAGGGTAACGCATGGACAAAAATTCAGTCGTCCTCATTTCGGGCTGTTCGTCCGGCATCGGTCTTGCCCTGGCCCGCGAATTCACCTCTCGGGGCTGCCGGGTGTTTGCCACCGCGCGCCGGCCGGAAGCCATTGCAAAGCTCGGGCAGGAGGCGATGGAGACGGCAATCCTGGATGTCACGGACACCCGGTCCATCGACGCCTGCGTTGCGGACGTCATGGCCAGGGCCGGCCGGATCGACGTGCTGGTGAACAATGCCGGCTATGCGCTCATCGGTCCGATGATCGATCTCTCCATCGAGGACCTGCGGCGGCAGTTTGAAACCAATGTCATCGGCCTCATGGCGCTGACCAAGGCCGTTGCCCCCTTCATGATCCGCAAACGCTCGGGGCTGGTGGTCAACATGGCTTCCGTCTCCGGAGTCTGCGCCACACCGTTTGCCGGGGCTTACTGCGCCTCCAAGGCGGCCGTGAACCTGCTTTCCACGTCGCTGCGCATCGAGCTTGCGCCTTTCGGCATCGGTGTGGTGACGGTGCAGCCCGGCGCGATCCGGTCCAGTTTCGGCAAGGCCGCGGGCGACAGCATCCGGCTAGGCGACGAGTCGTTTTACAAACCGGTTGCCGCGTACGTGCAGGCGCGCGCCACCGCGTCGCAGGAGAATCCGACGTCGGCGGAGGAATTTGTGAAGAAGCTGGTCGACAAACTCTTTCTCAAAAAAATTCCGAAAGTCATTCGTCTGGGCCGGCAATCCACGAGTCTGCCGCTGGTGGCCCATTTGCCGCTCGGTCCGTTCGACGGGCTGATGAGCAAAACCTTCGGCCTTCGCACGCTGAAATAGGGGGCTCGTCGGAGCGCAGGCGTATAAAGTGTTTCTATCGCTACAGTCAATCTCACGTAAGGAGTCAAAAACCATGAAGTTTATTTTTTCCCACAACAATTTTAATGTCCTGGATCTGGAAAAGAGTCTGGCTTTCTACAAAGAAGCGCTTTCGCTCGTCGAGATGCGCCGCTACGAACCGCCGGATAAAAGCTTTATCATCGTTTACCTCGGCGACGGCGTGACCCCGCATTATCTGGAGCTGACCTGGCTTCGGGACCGCCGGGAGCCCTATAACCTGGGGGACAACGAATTTCATCTGGCGCTCAAGGTGGAGGACTTTGCCGCCGCGCACACGCTGCATGAAAAAATGGGCTGCATCTGCTTTGAAAACCCAAAGATGGGGATTTACTTCATCAACGATCCGGACGATTACTGGATTGAAATCGTGCCGGCCAGGCGGTAGGTTGCTGCCGATCATCAAGCCACACCGTTTTTCCCGGTGATCGGAGAGGCAACTTTGCAAAAGAAAGGAGAAGGTCAATGAAAAAGTTTTTTTTAAGGATGATTTTCCTGGCGCTGGCCGTTTTGACGCCGCTTTCGGCCATGGCGGATGTCGACGTGAAAATCGGCATCAATATTCCGCTCCCGCCGCCGATTGTTTTTCCGGCGCCGCCGGAGGTGATCGTGATTCCGGAAACCTACGTTTATGCGGTGCCCGATGTCGATGTCGATATCTTCTTTTACGGCGGCTGGTGGTGGCGCCCGTGGGAGGGACGCTGGTATCGGTCCCGCTACTACGACAGGGGCTGGAACTATTACAGCCGTGTGCCCTCGTTTTACCGGGAGGTGCCGCCGGGGTGGCGAAACGACTACCGGGACCGCCGGTGGAAAGGGTATGAATGGGATCAGCGCCGCATTCCCTCCGGCGACGCCAAAAAAAACTGGCGCAGCTGGAAGCGCGACAAGCGCTGGGAGAAGGAGAACCACTGGGGCGTGAGAGGTATGGACCGGCGACCGCCCGGCCAGGGGAAAAAGTACCGCGACCGCTATGACGGATCGCCCAGAGGGGAGGGCCCCGGCCCCGGTCCCAAGGGCGGACCGGGCAGAGACCGCTGAGCAAGACCTCGTTTCCCTGATTTCTTATCCGGCTGTCGGCCGGACTGTCGTCACCCGTCCGAAGACGGTCCGGCCGGTTGGCCGTCCTCCAACCGGTCGGTTCTTTTCTTTGCGGATTCTTCTTCCCGATCCGGTGCAAAGTTCGTCGGAAACGGATGCCGCAGAAAAAAGGATTGATTTTTACATGATTGTCCTTTAAAGTCGCCCGCGTAAATGGGTTTGGATCCGCTTACCGTATTTACCGGGATGCCGGCGATATTTCCTTCAGCCTTCAAATCACTACGCTGCGTTGTGTGCATGAAAAGAAGGAACAACGAAATTCATTCAGGGAGAGTGATCAATTGAACATCGATAAGACCATTTTAAGCGAAGAAAATCTGCAGAAGATTAAAGCCCTCAACAATCCCCACGTGGAAAAAATCGTCGAAGAGTACGTGACGCTATGCAAGCCGGCGAAAGTATCCGTGATCACGGACAGCTTTACGGACATCGGCTACATCCGCCAGATGGCCCTGGATCTGGGCGAGGAAAAGAAGCTGGCCATGCCCGGCCACACGGTGCATTTCGACAGCATTTACGACCAGGGCCGCGACAAGAAAAATACCTGTCTGCTGGTGACGCCCGACATGAAGGTGTCCAAGATCATCGATGTGAAAGACCGGGAGGAAGGCCTCCGGGAAATCCGCGGGATCATGGACGGCATCATGACGGGCAAGGAGTGCTTCGTCCGGTTCTTCTGCCTGGGCCCGCTGCACTCCCGCTTTTCCATTGCCGCCCTGCAGATCACCGATTCCGCCTACGTCGCCCACAGTGAAGATCTGCTTTACCGCGTGGGATACGAACACTTCAAAACGCTTGCCGGCTCGGATGATTTCTTCTACCTGGTCCATTCCGCGGGCGAACTCGACGAGCGGGGCAACACTCGGAACATCAAGGACCGCCGGATTTACATCGACGTGATCGGCAAAAAAGTTCTGACCGTGAACAATCAGTACGCGGGCAACAGCGTCGGATTGAAAAAGCTGGCGCTGCGTCTGGCGATTTACAAGGCCAACAAGGAGGACTGGCTCACCGAACACATGTTCATCATGGGCGTGAAGCCGGAAGGCAAGAAACGCGTGACCTACTTTACCGGCGCGTTTCCCAGCGCCTGCGGCAAAACCTCGACGGCCATGGTGCCGGGGCAGCAGATTGTCGGCGACGACATCGCCTACATCCGCCACGGCGAGGACGGCCGGGCGTATGCCGTCAACATTGAACAGGGCATCTTCGGCATCATCGAAGACGTCAACCCCATCGATGATCCGGTGATTTACGAAGCCCTGACGACGCCGCGCGAGCTTATCTTCTCCAACGTCCTGGTGAAAGACGACAAGCCCTACTGGCTGGGCATGGGACAGATTCTTCCGGAGGAGGGCTACAATTTTTCCGGCGAGTGGAAAAAAGGCAAAAAGGATGAAAAGGGCAACGACATTCTCCTGGCCCACAAGAATGCGCGCTACACGATTCGCCTAAACGAACTGAAGAACGTGGATCCGAAACTTTACGATCCGGAAGGCGTTCCCGTAAGCGGCATCATTTACGGCGGGCGCGATTCCGATACGTCCGTGCCCGTGTACCAGAGCTTTGACTGGGCCCACGGCATGTTTATCGGCGCGTCGCTGGAGTCGGAGACGACCGCCGCGACGATCGGCGCGGTGGGCGTTCGGGAGCTGTCTCCCATGGCCAACCTGGATTTTCTGGTGGTGCCGCTGGGAACGTACCTCACCAACCATCTGAAGTTCGGCAACCGCCTCATCGTCAAGCCGCTGGTTTTCGCCACCAACTATTTCCTGAAGGAAGACGGTAAATTCCTGAACGAAAAGGTCGACAAGAAAGTCTGGCTCATGTGGATGGAAGGCCGGGTGCACGGCGAGTACAAGGCGATCGAAACGCCGATCGGCTATATTCCGCATTACGACGATATCGCCAAGCTGTTTGTGCAGATTTTCGGCAAAAAGTTTTCGCGCGAAATGTACGACAAGCTGTTTTCGGTCCGGGTGGAAAAGTTCCTGGAGAAACTGGACCGCGTCGAAAAGGCCTACCGCGAGGAAGAAAACATTCCCGATGAGTTCCATGCCATCATGGACATGCTGCGCAACCGTCTGACCGCGGCAAGGGAAAAAACCGGAAAGTCTGTCATCACCCCCGGCGAATTCGCCTGAACCGATCCGCCCTGCGCTTAAAAAACCCGCCTTCGCCGGCGGGTTTTTTTGAGCCTATTTCAGTTTGCCGCGGATGTCCGGCCGGTCGGCCAGGTCCGTTGTGTAGCTGCCGTCCAGAAAATCGTTCTCCTGCAAAATGACCCGGTGGAACGGAAGCGTGGTTTTCGGTCCTTCCAGCTCCACCTCGCCGATCGCCCGGCGCATCCGGGCAATCGCCTCGGTGCGCGTCTTGCCGACGCTCATCATCTTCATCATCAGGGAATCGTAATAAAACGGAAACGTATAGCCTTCATAAACGCCTTCGTCGATGCGGATGCCGGGGCCGTGGGGCAGCATCAGTTTCCGGATGACGCCCGGCGAGGGGATAAAATTGCGCAGCGCGTCTTCCGCGTTGATGCGGCACTCGATGGCGTGCAGACTCATGCGGATGTCGTCCTGGTTGAAACTGAGCTCCTCTCCTTCGGCGATGCGGATCTGTTCGCGGATGATATCGATGCCGGTCACCATTTCGGTGACGCAGTGCTCCACCTGCAGACGGGAATTGATTTCATTGAAGTAGAATTTCCTTTCCTCGGGGAAATAAAAAAATTCGACGGTGAGCGCGCCCACGTAATCCAGCGCCAGCGCAACGTCGATGGCCGCCGCCCCCATTTTCATCCGCCAGAACGGGCTTACGATCGGGCAGGGGGCTTCCTCCACCAGCTTCTGAAAACGGCGCTGCACCGAGCAGTCTCGTTCTCCCAGATGGACCACATTGCCGTGGCTGTCGGCCAGAACCTGAAACTCGACATGCTTCATGCCCTGCAGGTACTTTTCGATGTAGAAGGAAGAGGTGCCGAAGGCTTTTCGGCCGCGGGTTTCGGCGCCGGTGATCGCGCGGCCCAGTTCCTCCTCGTTGCGGGCAATCATAATGCCGATGCCGCCGCCTCCGCCGGAGGGCTTGACGATCACCGGATAGCCGATGTCGCGGGCGATGTCGCGGGCGCGCTTCATGCCTTCCTCCGTGCCGTTGGTGATGGCGTCGTCGCAACCCGGCGTGACCGGAATATTGATCATCTTCATCAGCTGCCGCGCGCGGTTCTTGGGTTTGGCCTTGAACATGCACCGGCTCGACGGCCCGATGAAAGTGATTTTTTCCTTTTCGCACAGTTCCACGAATTCCGGATTTTCCGAAAGAAAGCCGTAGCCGGGATGGATGGCGCACGCGTTGCAGAGGCGGGTGATGGCGACGATTTTTTCAAAGTTCAGATAGCTGTCGGCCGCCTCCGGCGGGCCGATTTCGTAAGACTCGTCGGCCAGCTTGACGTGCAGGGCGTCTTTGTCCGCCTGCGAATAAACGGCCACGGAGCGTATGCCCATATCGCGGCAGGTGCGGATGATGCGCACGGCGATTTCGCCGCGGTTGGCGATCAGTATTTTTTGAAACTTCTTCATCGTTGATACTCCTGTTTGCAATGTCAGTCGAACTTGCGCAGGCAGAAGCAGCAACCATGCCAGAGAGGTATTGCACCAGGAAGGTATGCAACTGATGAAAATCAGAGACATTTGAAATAAGGATTTTCAGGAGATGTGAAAAAACGCCACAACCGGCTGTAAAAGAGTTTTTACACGCGGAAAAGCCGTACGCATCTGGGCGGAAAAGGGTCATCCGTCCTTTAGCGGAGCAGTTGCGGCAGAAAGGTCACGATTTTCGGAAAGAGCAGCAGAAGGAACGCCAGGGCGATCATCGCATAGAGCATGTGCAGCGAGCCCTTGAAGATGACGTGCAGCGGCACGTCGCGCGCCACGCCCGCCACCACGTAGGCGTTGATGCCGACCGGCGGCGTGATTACGCCCATGCCGGAAATAACCACGATGATGACGCCGAACCAGACAGGGCCGAAGCCCAGCGTCAGAACGACCGGCTAAAAAATGGGAATCGTCAGCATGATCAT
>DBPV01000019.1:56707-71685 GCA_002304995.1 Syntrophaceae bacterium UBA1411 | reverse complement strand
GTGATGATTTTCCCGCAGATCGCTCTGTGGCTGCCCAACCTGATCTACGGCGCGCAGTAAGCGGAATCGCGGTTTAGATAACATCGTTATTTGGAGAAGAAAAGATGAACTGGAATTATGCACGTTACGGAGTGCAGAACATTGAAAAATTCGGCGAGTATGATCTTCTCACGTACGAGGACCAGGACGGCGCGCAGACGCTTACGAACCGGGGCCTCGGCAGCCGGTCCAACGCGCTGGCGGCGTCTCTGGCCGAGTTGGGCGTCAAACGGGGCGATATCGTAGCGGTCGTTTTGCCCAACAGCCTGACCGTGCCCGTGGCCTTTAACGGGATTTTCAAGCTGGGCGCCGTTTTCCTTCCCGTCATTTTCGGCCTGACGGCGCCGGAAATCCGCTACATTCTGGAGGATTCCGGCGCCGTCGCTGTGGTGACCAACGCCGAACTTCATGCGAAGGTCGCGGCGGCATCCGACGGCCTGGCCGGCATCCGGCACATCATTGTCGAAGGAGATGTGCCGCTGCGCCCGGGAACGATTTCCTTCGCATCGCTCCTCGACCGGAATGACGCCGATTTTGAAATGGCGGCAATGGCGCCTGGCGACCTGGCCGTCCTGATGTACACGTCGGGGACGACCGGGTTGCCCAAAGGCGTCATGCTTTCTCATTACAATATCAGCATCACCCTGGAAAACGGTTTGTCCTCCTGGCCCAGTACGCGCGCGGACGTGAGCCTGGTTCCGCTTCCCCTGAATCACATTTTCGGCATGCTGATGGTCAACGAGTGCAACGTGACCGGAGCGCGGATGATTATCCACAAGTGGTTTGATCCGAAATTGGTTCTGGAGAGCATTGCGCGCAACCGGGTGACGCAGTTTGCGGGCGTGCCCACGATGCTGATCAAACTGCTCGAGGCCTATGATCCCGCCGTCCATGACGTAAGTTCGCTTGCGATCTGGAAGTGCGGCGGCGCGCAGCTCAGCGCTGAAACCGTCAAGGCCGTGGAAAAAACGCTGGGCGGCGTTATCTATGACGGTTTGGGAATGACGGAAACGGCGCCGTCGATCACACGGCAGCGCGTCGGTCAGGCGCGGAAAGCCGGGTCCGTCGGCCCGGCGATCGACGGCGTAACGGTTAAAATCTTCGATGAACAGGACCATGAGGTTCCGGCGGGCCAGGACGGAGAAATCTGCGTTCAGGGACCGGGCGTCATGCTGGGGTACCTCAACAAGCCCGCTGAGACGGCGGAGGCCAAGCGCAACGGCTGGCTGCACACGGGCGATATGGGCCATCTGGATGAAGCAGGCAATGTCTTCATCACGGGCCGCAAAAAAGATCTGATTATCCGCGGCGGAGAAAATATTTCACCCGGATCGGTCGAAGATGCGCTTTTCTCCCATCCGGCGGTTCTGGAAGCGGCGGTGATCGGAGTTCCGGATCCCCTTTACGGCGAAGAAGTCAAAGCCTGCATCGTTTTGCGCGACGGTTGTTCGGCTACCGCAGAAGAGCTGATCGGCCATTGCCTGAAAACGCTCCCGCGTTTCAAAACGCCCAAAACCGTTTCTTTCCTCAAGGAATTGCCGAAAAATCCCGTGGGTAAAATCCTCAAGAAGGAATTGCGCAAGATGGGATGATATCCGCTGCATTTTACGCGCCGGCCGGGATGGGGTGTTTCCGGCCGGCCGTACATAAATTTCAAACGACGACCAGAGCCATGAACGTAAAATTTGACAGAAAGCTTCCGCCATGATTAGCTTGCCTGAACATACCGTCGGGGCGGCTGAACCGAAGCAGGATGCTCCGGACCCGTTTTGCGCCAATGACGTCTGTCCGGCGCCTCCGGGGACCGGAAGCGGCAAGGGGCGGAGTGTAAGGAAGTTAATGGCCTCTGAAAAAAAACTGACCAATAAAATTTCACGCCTCCAGGATGAGCTCGACAAGAAAAATCGCATCTTGTCATCCATTTATAAAATCAACCACAAGCTGAACCGGTCGGGCAATCCCGATCAGCTCCTCAAAACGATTCTTGAGGAATCCCGGAAGATTTTTGGCTTCACGCGGGCGATTATCCTGTTTTTGAACAAAGCGGAAAACAAACTCGAAACAAAGCACTGCATCGGATTTACGCCGGAGGAAGAGGCCTTTTCGATGTCGCACCCGCTGGACATGGACAAACATGTCTGTCTTGAGACACTGACGGTCAAGACCAACAAGACGATTTACATCCGGGATATCCACGCCTATGCCAGAGGGACGGACATCGAAAGTAAAATGGCCGACCGCTGGAAAAGGGTTTCCAATATTTCCGCGCCGCTGCGGATCAACCGGGAAGCCGTCGGCAGCATCGGCGGCGACAGGACCCACGAGGAGATGATTCTCTCCCGCAGCGACATCCGGCTGTTTACCTACTTCGCCAACCTGATCAACATCATTCTGGAAAACGCCCGGCTGCACGAACAGAACAAAAAGAAGATGGGGCAGTTCATTTCCCTGCAGGAGCTCAGCCAGAAAACAAGCTCCACCTTGGACTATGGAGATCTGCTGGACATCGTTGCGGACAATGCCAGGAAGCTGGTTCACGGCAGCTCCTGCGCCCTGATGATGCCGGACGGCGAGGGGAAGTATTTCCGGATCGCCGCCTGCCGGGGCTATGAAAAAATCAACGTCGATCTGATTAAAATTCCCGGCAATCAGAGCATTTGCGGATTTGTGGCGGCAACCGGGCATCCCATGTGGGTGGAGGACACGAGTCTCGAGGCCGGCTACGTGGCGATCCTCCCGGGCGTCCGGTCGCAGCTGTATACGCCGCTGGTCAGCAACAAGCGCGTGCTGGGCGTGATCCGCGTGGACAGCGACGGCAAACAGGTTTTTTCATCCGATGATCAGGAAATCCTGGCGATCTTTGCCAGTCATACCTCCGCGCTGGTTGAAAACGCCCTCCTCTACGAGCAGATCCTGGAGCAGCGCAATCTCGCGCAAAACATTCTGGAAAGCGCGCCCAACGGCATTCTCACCATCGACAAAAACAAGATTCTGCGGATGATCAACCGTAAAGCCGAGGAAATTCTGAAGGTCAAAAGACGTCACGCTCTGGACCACACCGTTTCCTTTTTTCTGCCCGGCCGGATTCTGGAAATGCTCGACGACGCGATGGACCACGACAAGGATTACCGGTATGAAGAGATCACGGCCACGGCCAGGGACGGTTCGGTAAAGATTTACGGCGCCACCTCGGCCGTTTTGCACGGGCCCCAGGGCAACATCACCGGCGCCATCATCACCCTCCAGGATCTGACGGAAATCCGGAAAACGGAATCCATGCTGTGGCGGACGGAGAAACTGTCTTCCCTGGGGCAAATGTCCGCGAGCATCGCCCACGAGATCCGCAATCCGCTGGCCAGCATCAATTTCAACGCTCAGCTGCTTTCGAAAAAGATTTCGGGCGATCCCTACACGCGGCAGATTTTGGACGATACTCTGGAGGGCATCAACCGCATTAAAACGGTGATGCAGCGGACGCTGGATTACACCAAAGAACTCAACACTTCCCTGCGGTACGGGCAGATCGATTACGTCCTTGGGGACGCCGTCGCTCTGGTGCGCCAGAAGCTGAAGGACCGCCGTGTCGCCCTGGATGTGAAGTTTTCAGGCGACGTTCCTCCTCTGCTGTTTGACGCGCACCAGCTCCAGCAGGTATTCGTCAACCTCTTGCTCAATGCCGCGGAAGCCATGCCGGGCGGCGGGACGATCGTCATCCGGGGCAAAAAGGAAGAGGGCGCCGAATCCGGCAATGCGGCGCGCGGTTTTTTAATCACGATCCAGGACAGCGGCATCGGCATTGCGCCGGACAAAATTAAGCGAATATTCGATCCCTTCTTTACCACCAAGGAGGAGGGAACGGGGCTGGGGCTGTCGATCGTTCACAAAATTCTCGAGCAGCACCGGGCGACCATCGACGTGAAGAGTCTTGAAAAACGCGGGACGATCTTTTATCTGCATTTTCCCCTGGCGGGGACGGGAGCGTAGGCCATGTATCGCCACAGAATTCTGATCGTCGACGACGACAAACTGCTGCAGAAATCCCTTTTCAATATCCTGTCCGAAAAGTACGATGCCACTGTGGTCGGATCCGGTGAAGAAGCCCTGCAATACCTGGCGCGGAACAACACGGACCTCGTGCTTTTGGATATCAAACTTCCCGGCATGGACGGCGTGGAAGTCTTAAAAAAAATCCGCGACCAGGGCCTGGAGGTAAGCGTGATTATGATGACCGCCTTCGAGGACGTCAAGACGGTGATCACGTCCATGAAAATGGGCGCCTTCGACTATCTGGTGAAGCCTCTGGATATCGAGGAGCTGGAAGTGATTGTCGAGAAGGCTCTGGAAAATACACAGCTCCGCCAGGAAGTGAAGGAGCTGCGCAAACAGCTTGCCGAATTTGATCTGGAAAACATCATCGGAAACAGCGCGGGCATGAAGCAGGCGCTCCAACTGGCCGACAAGATCGCCCGCAGCTACGACACCACCGCGCTCATCGAAGGGGAAACGGGTACGGGAAAAGAAGTGATTGCCAAGGTTATCCACTACCGGAGCGCCCGCTCCCGGAAGCCCTTTATCAGCATCAACTGCGGCGCCATCAGCAAGGACCTGGTGGAGAGCGAACTTTTCGGATATGAAAAGGGGGCCTTTACGGGATCCCTGCCGCAGGGCAAAAAGGGAAAATGCGAAATCGCGGATCAGGGCACGCTGTTTCTGGACGAGATCAGCGAGCTGGCGCTTTCCGCGCAGGTCAAGCTTTTGCGGTTTCTGGAGGAAAGGGAATTTTATCCCGTCGGCGCGACGGAAAAAAAGAAAGTCGACGTCCGCATCATTGCCGCGACCAACAAACCGCTCGAGCGCTGCATGAGGGACGGCGCCTTCCGGGAGGATCTGTACTATCGCCTCAATGTCGCAAAAATCATTTTGCCTCCCCTGCGCGAAAGGCAGGCGGACATTATTCCTTTCGTGGATTTTTTCCTGGGGAAATTTAATGAAAAATTCGGGAAAAATTTTCGCGGCGTCTCACCGGAGGCCGAGAGGTTTTTGCTGAATTACCGCTGGGAAGGCAATGTCCGGGAGATCAAGAACACGGTTGAACGGATTGTGCTTCTGGAAGAAGGGGAACGCATCGAGCGGAATCATTTATCGTTTCTCGTCCCTGCGCAAGCCGCCGAAAACGCCGGTTCTGACGCAGCGCCCCGGCTGACCGCCGGAGGCGTCGATTTGGTGGAAATCAATAAAAGTCTCGTTTTTAAAGCCCTGGAAATGACCGGCGGGAACAAAGCCGAGGCGGCGAAGCTCCTGGGGATTTCCCGCCCCACGCTGGTTTACCGTCTCAACAAATACCGCTCCGAGTCCTGAGCGGTTCGGAAGGCAAAAGCCAAACGGGCGTCCCCGGAATCGGGAACAACGCGGGGGTCGGCAGGAATATTCAAAATTGAAGGAGGGGAGTATGAAGCGCATCGTTACACGGGAGGATTATGTGCAGAGCCTTAAGGATCTGCGAAGCGTCGTTTATTACAACGGAAAGCGCGTGGAAGATGTGACCGGGCATCCGGCGATGCAGCCGCACATCAATTCGGCGGCGCTCACGTATGAGCTGGCCCTGCGGCCGGAAAACGAAGACCTGATGACGGCTGTCTCGCACCTCAGCGGAAAGAAGATCAACCGGTTTACCCACATTCATCAGAGCGTCGACGATCTGATCAAGAAGATTCTGATGATGCGTCTCATTGCCCACGAAACGGGATCGTGCTTCCAGCGCTGCGTCGGCTTTGACGCGCTCAACGCCACCTATATGACCGCCTACGACACGGATCAGAAACATTCCACCGATTACTTCGAGCGGTTTAAAAAGTACCTGCTCCATGTTCAGGAATCCAACGTGATGGTGGTGGGCGGAATGACCGATCCGAAAGGCGACCGCTCGCTTTCGCCGTCCCAGCAGGCCGATCCGGATCTGTTTACGCACATCGTCGAACGGCGGCCCGACGGCATCGTGATCCGCGGCGCGAAGGTGCACATGACCGGCGGCGTCAATTCGCATGAAATCCTGATCATGCCGACGCAGGCGATGAAAGAGGCCGACAGGGACTATGCGGTGGCCTGCGCGCTGCCCCTCAACACGCCGGGCGTGACGCTGATTTTCGGCCGTCAGACCAACGAGGAGCGCAAAATGGAGGAAGGCCCGGACGCCGGCAATCCCCGCTTCGGCGTGGTGGGCGGCGAGGCCATGATTGTCTTTGACAATATCTTTGTTCCCTGGGAGCGTGTCTTCCTGTGCGGCGAATACGATATGACCGGACTGTTTGTCGAACGGTTCGCCACCCTGCATCGCCAGAATTACGGCGGCTGCAAAGGCGGCGTCTCCGATGTTCTGATCGGCGCGACGGCCCTGGCGGCAGAATACCAGGGAACGGCGTCGGCCAGCCATATCAGGGAAAAACTGGCGGAGATGATGCATCTGGCGGAAACCATTTACTGCGGCTCCGTCGCCTGCTCGGCGATGGGATTCAAGACGCCTTCCGGGGCCTACTATCCGGATCCCCTGCTGGCGAACACGACCAAGCACAATGTCACACGCCACATTTATGAAATTTCCCGTCTCGCGCACGATATCGCCGGCGGCATTATCGCCACGATGCCGTTCGCCCATGATCTCGAAAACAGCGATGTCGGCGATTACGTCAGGAAATTTCTGGCGGGGGCCGGGGGGGTCAAAACCGAGGACCGGATGAAAATCCTGCGGCTCGTGGAAAACATGAGCGGCGGCACGGCGCTGGCCGAGTCCATGCACGGCGCCGGATCGCCGCAATCGCAAAAGGTGATGTACGGCCGGCTGGGCAATCTCGAACAGAAGAAACGCTGGGCGAAGAAAATCGTCAACATCGATTAGCGGCCGCAAGGCGCCAAAAAAACCGGCCGCCGTTTCAGGCTGAATGATCTTTGCTTTGCCGCAGGACGAAAAACGGCGCATGGTTGGATGTGAAAAATTCCGGCGTGCGCGCCACAATCGGCGCGACGGCGGAATTTTTTTTAAACGTTTTGGCGAGAAACAGACGGACCCGGGACCTGTCCCAGCCCGCGGGATGAACGAAATCCTTGTACAGGGACAAATCGCCTGCGTAAAAATCCCGGACGGCGAGACTGCGGGCTTCGGGGCTGGCGGCGGGCAGGTTGAAGACCGCCAGATTCAGGTAGTCGATGCAATCGGCGTGGCGCGCGACAAAATCGAGCGTTTTTTCCGCGCCGGCCTGCGTTTCCGGCGGCGTGCCGAACAGGAAATAACAGTAGGTGGCGATGCCGGCCCGGTGCAGGCTCTGCAGGGCGGCCGAAGCCATTGCCGGGTCCACGCCTTTGTGGAGGGCCTCCAGAACCTGCGGATCGCCGGATTCGATGCCCAGCTTGAGCATGACGCATCCTGCGGCCTTGAGCGCCCGGCAGAAATCATCATCGGCGAGCTGCGGCGTTACGCGGGCAAAGCCGTACCAGGGAACGCCCGGCGGCTTTGCGGCAAGCGCGGAAAAGAGCGCAGGCGAAACGGAGCTGTCCAGGAGATGAATCAGTCCGGCGTCGGTGAGCGCGGCCTGCTCGGACAATTCCTCCGCTACCCGGTAAACGGGCCGGGGCTCATAGGGATTGGCTTCGGCCGTTTCCGGACAGAAGGCGCACTTGCGCCACCAGCAGCCGCGCGCCGCGCTGCAGGGCAAGACGAAGGAGGGCGAAAGATAACGGTTGACCGCAAAGAGGCGATAATCGGCAAAACCATAAGGGCGTTCAGGTTTGACGCCTAAAAGACGCAGCAGTCTTTCCTCGCCGGCGCCGGCCACGATTTCGTCCACCCATCCGGAAAAATAATCCGTTCGTCCGGTGATGTGCGCCCAGGAGGTGGCAAGCGACCCGCCCAGCAGAATTTTCTGGCGGGGATGGCTCTTTTTGACAAATCCGATCATGGCCATCGTGCAAAGCGCCTGGCTCAGGTAATTGAGCGAAAAGCCGAGGTAATCCGGAGAGTCGTTTAAAGCCTGCGTCAGACGCGCGGCGAAGTAAGGATAAAAGGGATTGTCTTCGGGGTGCAAAGCGGCGGCGATGAGATCGTCGGTTTTCACGGGTGATCTTTCGTCATCCGCGTAGTCCGACAGCGACAAGCGGACGCCGCGGCGCCGGCCGGCCTGCGTCAGCACGCGGTTGATGTCCAGCACGGCGCGGCTGTAGCGATCGCGGTGCCCGTACAGGGCAGGACCGGAAAGGGCGGCAAGATTGTCTTCCAGGTTTTTGCAGGCGCGGGCGGTCCAGCGGTCCGCGGCGGCGCCGCTGCGGGCGGTCCGCCCAAGCAGGTCGCGCAGACCTTCGAGGTTGGCATCGATCACCTCGTGAGCCACGCCGTGCACGGCAAGACAGGCGCACAGGCACGCAATGCCCGCCGGCGGTTCGGAAGGCTTGACGACGGGCGGATGGATCAAAACAATTTTAGCCGTCATACATCTCCGGATTTGCTTTCAGTGTCGGTCCGTATTTACTCTTAGTTGCGAAGAGCGGCAAGCGCAAGATCAATCTCGCCGAAAAATATTTTTTCAATCTTGACAGGAAATGCACTTTACGCGATAGTCACGCCTCCATGAAACAAAAGCGTCGGCGTGGGCGTTTGCTCACTTGCCCGCACAAAAGGATCTTGTGGAAAAGAAACGCACTCAGTTATTCAGCCTGGCCTGGCCGGTCATCCTTCTGGGATGGGTGGCTCTCGTGCTGGCGCTGGCCGGCGGGCCGGCCCGCGCGGCGGACAAGTATCCGCCTTCGCAGGGAACGGCCGTCAATGATTTTGCCCATGTAATCGATCCGGCCAACGCCGCCAAGATGGAGGGGCTCAGCCGGGAAATTCTGGAAAAAACGGGTGCGGCCGTCGTTGTGGTCACCGTGCCGGAGCTGGGGCCGGGCGAAGAAATCACCCAATACGTCAATGGTCTGTATCAGGCCTGGGGCATCGGGAAAAAAGGCGAAGATAAGGGCGTTCTGATATTTCTCGCCGTCAAGGAAAGAAAAATCCGCATAGAGACAGGCTACGGCGTGGAAGGCGTTTTGACGGACGGCATCGTGGGAGAAATCCTCGACCGCTTTGTCATCCCGCATCTGAAGGCCGGCGACACGGGCAAGGGGCTTGCCAACGCGGTGTTTGCCTGCGGCGTTTATCTGGCCAATGCGGCGGGAGTGACGCTAAGCGAAAGCTATCCCCCCTACCGGCCGAAATCCCAGCCGAAAAATACCGGTTTCAACCTGGCCGGCCTGATCCTTTTTCTGATTGCCGCGGCCGTTTTGCTGGGCACGCGCCAGGGCCGGCAGATCCTGCCGTGGATTTTGCTGCTGCTGGTTTCCGGCAGCGGCCGGGGCGGTGGCGGAGGGGGTTTCGGCGGCGGCTTCGGAGGCTTCGGCGGCGGCATGAGCGGCGGCGGCGGGGCGGGCCGGGATTTTTAACAACAGACAAAGGTGAAGAACATGGCAAAAATACCGGATCATCCCGAGGACATTTTCGTCGACGTGACGCAGGACTACCTGCGCGTTTTCGGAAGGGATCTGCTTTCGCTTGTGCTTTACGGCAGCGCGGCGGGCGGCGCCTACGTGAAGGGAAAATCGGACATCAACCTGCTGGTGGTGCTGACGCCTGACGGCATCGGCCGCCTGGAAGACGCGTTTGCGCTGGTGAAGGCCTGGCGGAAGCGCAGCGTGGCCGTGCCGCTGGTGATGACCAAAGCGTTTATCGCCTCCTCGCTCGACGCCTACCCGGTTGAATTTCTCAACATGCAAAAAAATTCGGTTTTGATTTACGGAGAAGACGTGCTGGGGCCGCTGACCTTCAAGCCGGAAGATCTGCGCCTGCAGATTGAACGCGAACTGAAAGCGAAAATTCTTCTGCTTCGCGAAGGCTATCTGGAATCGGAAGGGTCGGCGCGCCGGGTGCGGGAGCTCATCGGCCGGTCGCTGACGGCAATCGTTTCCCTCTTGAACGCCATGCTGTATTTAAAGGGCGCCGATGTTCCCCGCGACAAATATGAGACCGTCCGGGAAGCGGCCCGGGTCTTTACAATGGACGCGGCCGTATTGATGTTGTGCTTCGACATCAAACAGGGCAAGGATCCTCTTTCCGGCAAAGAGGTGATCGCCGCGTTTAAAAAGTATCTGCAGGAAGTCGAAAAGGCCTGTCATATTATTGATCGCTTATGATCGCTAAGCAAAGGGAGGAGAGCATATGTCAACAGGGAAGAAAGTGATTATCGGAGTGGCCGTCATCGCCATTGTGGTGATTGCACTGTACTCGTTTTTCGCGGGCAACTACAACCGCTTCGTCAAAATGGATGTCGCCATCAAGGCGGCCTGGTCGCAGGTGGAAAATCAGCTGCAGCGGCGTTATGACCTGATTCCCAACTTGGTGGAAACGGTGAAGGGCTACGCCAAGCAGGAAAAGGACGTTCTGGTGGAAGTGACCAACGCCCGCTCCAAGGTCGGCGGCGCCGGGTCGGTGCCCGACAAGATCGCGGCCAACAATGAATTGACGAGCGCTTTAAGCCGCCTGATGGTGGTCGTCGAGCGGTATCCGGATTTGAAATCGAATCAGAACTTCATGAAGCTGCAGGATGAACTGGCCGGAACGGAAAACCGGATCGCCGTGGAAAGGATGAGGTACAACGACGCGGTGAAAATTTACAACCAGGCCATTCGAACCTTCCCCGCCAATTTTATCGCCGGAATGTTCGGTTTCAGGGAAGCGGCTTTCTTCGAGGCGCCCAAGGAAGCCAAAGCGGCTCCCCAGGTGAAATTCTAGACGCATTCCATCGGCTTCTGCTGAAAAGCAAAAGCCCCGGACGGTTTTTCCGGCGTCCGGGGCTTTTTTACGGGTGAAAGCAAAGGGATTACTTGGCGATTTGTCCGCCGTCCACCACCATCACATGGCCGGTGATGAACTGCGAGGCGGGCGAAGCCAGAAAAACAGCTGCGCCTTTCATGTCGTCGATTTCACCGACGCGCCGAAGCGGAATCTCGTTGACGATGGCCTGGCGAATGGCCTGAAATTCCGGTTTGTCGATGTAGGCCATCATGTCCGTGTGGAAAAAGCCCGGCGCAATGGCGTTGACGCGGATATTGTAAGGCGCCAGCTTGACGGCGAGGTTCATGGTCAGCAGGTTGATCGCCGCTTTCGTGGAATTGTAGGGCACGGCCGGATGGGCCTCTTCCAGGGAGCCGCGAAACGCCATGACGGACGAAATATTAATGATGTTGCCGCCGCCCTGTTCCTTCATGAGGCGGGCGACCTTCTGGGTCAGCACCCAGACGCCGCGGACGTTGACGTTGAAGAGCTGATCCCACTTTTCCAGCGGAAATTCCAGCGTGGGCGCGCCCCAGGTCGCTCCGGCGTTGTTTACCAGAATGTCGATGCGGCCGAACTTCTCGACGGCTTCCCTGAGCATGGCGTCCACCGTGTCTTCCTTGGCCATGTCGCAGGGGATCGCCGCCGTTTTCACCTTGTAGGTCGCGGCAAGCTCGGCGGCCGTGGCTTCGAGATTCTTGATCTTGCGGGACGTCAGAATAATATTCGCGCCCGCCTCCGCGAGGCCCGTCGCGATGAACTTGCCGATGCCCCGGCCTCCGCCCGTGACCAGCGCGACTTTCCCCTGAAGGGAAAACATGTCTGTCAGTTTCATAGTGTCCTCCTTATGAGATATGTTCGACCGGATTGTCTCCGGAAGTTTGCCGATCGGTCGGGAATAGTACCACAAACCCCCNNGTTCCGGCCGATTAACAAGTTTGAAGATAAAAAACATTTATGTTATGGACTTAGCCATGACTTCCGACCGATTAAATAATCTGACGCTGCAGCAGCTCGAAGCGCTCATCTGCCTGGTGGAGGAGCGCAGTTTCAGCCGGGCGGCCCAGCGGATGCTGCTCACGCAGCCGGCGCTCACCAAAAATATCCGCCATATCGAAGAGTGCCTGGACGCAACAGTGGTCAACCGCAGCCATGCCGGCGTTTCGCTGACGCCGGAGGGCAAAATCCTTTACGACGCCGCCGTGCGCATGGTCAGGCTGCGCCGGGAGGCGGGCGAAAAAATCCGGAAACTGCAGGACCAGACAGGCGGGGATATTTACGTCGGCGCCAGCACGATTCCCGCCACGTACCTTCTGCCGCGGGCGGTAAGCGCGTTTAGAAAAGACCACAGCGATATCCGGATTTTCATCAAAACCGAAGACAGTGAAGAGGTGATCAACAAAGTTCTGGACCGGGAGGTGGAAATCGGCTGCATCGGAAAAGCGCCGCCGGGCCGGAAACTGATTGCCGATCCCCTCTGGAGCGACCGGCTCATCCTGGTGGCGCCCGGAAATCACCGCTGGGCCCAAAAAGGCCCGGTCAAGCTGGCTGAGCTGATGCGGGAACCGTTCGTGCTTCGGGAAAGGGGATCCGGGACGCGGGAGGTCTTCGAAAATTATCTTCGTGAAGAAAAGGAAATCGGCGTGGCGCAGTTCAATATCGCCGGCGAACTGGGCAGTTCCGAGGCGATTAAGGAGGCGGTGCTGGCCGGTCTGGGGGTGTCCGTCCTGTCCGTGCACGCGGTGCAGAGGGAGCTGGCCTCCGGACTGCTTCGCGAAATTCCCGTCGTCGCCACGCGGATCGAACGGCGGTTTTATTTGATCCGGCTCAAACAGTTTGACCTGCGGCCGCACCATTCTGTGTTCATAGACTTTCTGAAAAGTTTTAAGCCGGATGCCGCCTTAAGCGCGGGGCGTGCGACACCGAGCGGAGTGATCTGTCGCTGAAACGGTCGAAAATGAAAGAAGGGTTTAACGGTCTGATGTCGTCGTCACATTACGATATCAAATGGTGCCGGAGCTCGGAATCGAACCGAGATGCCCTTGCGAGCGGGGGATTTTGAGTCCCCTGCGTCTACCAGTTTCACCACTCCGGCACGCGCGCGATTATATAGACGGGGGGTAAAAAGTCAAGCTGAAAAACTGTTGACAGCCTCAAAGACGCATGCTAAGGGGGCATCAACATTCGTTGGGAAATACCGGGGTTGTAGCTCAGCTGGGAGAGCGCTTGAATGGCATTCAAGAGGTCAGGAGTTCGATCCTCCTCAGCTCCACCAAACATAAAGGGGAAAACCGCTTGCGGTTTTCCCCTTTTTTGCGTTGTATCAGCCGGAAGTTTTTACAGATCCTGGGCTTCCTTGTTGATCTTCAGGCGTTTTTCCTTCATCATGGCCGTCTTGTTGCCCTGCAGCCAGGACTTCATGGCCTCTTCTCTTTTGAGATTCATGGCCACTTTGCGGTACACATCTTTCTTGGCTTCGAAATCCTTCATGTCCAGGGGGCCGACTTCCTTGAGTTTGAAAATCACGTGCGCGGCATTGATGACGATGGGTTTTTCCGGATACGGACGGCTCAGGGAGAGCGACAGGATCGCTTCTATGGCGTCGGCATTTGCGCCAAGTTTCGGAATGTCCGCGCCCGGCTGAAATAAACCGGTCTCCTGAATTTTCAGGCCTTTGGCCGAAGCCAGTTTTTCCAGGCTTTCCCCCTGGCGGGCTTTTTCCAGCAGGTCGGCCGCCTCCCGGGCGGCAAGCTCAGCCTGCCGGGTCTCCAGGTAGGCGCGGCGCACGTCTGCCTCAATGTCTTTGAGCTGGGGCGTATAAGCCGCCTTTTTGTCTTCGATGCGGAGCACATAATAGCCGTCGGCGCCGGCGAGCACTTTGCTGATGTCGTTTTTCTCCAGGCCGGCGAGCTCGGCCGCCAGGTCTTTGATGGAGGCGAACGCCTGCGCCGGTTTGTTGAGCGGGAAGAAATCGGCCGTCAAAGCGGAAAGGCGGTTTGCGGCGGCGTACGCGTCGAAATTTTCTTCCTGGTAAATCGTGTCGTGGGCTTTTTTGGCTTCGGCAAAGGCGGCCTGCATGCCCCGGCTCTGCTTGAGCTCTTTGGCAATGATCGGAGCGGCCTGCTCGAGGGGCAGGGGTTTGCCGTCTTTCCCCTTGTACCGATCCTTCATGCGGTTGTAGTAATCGCGGATGTCGGCGCTGCTGATCTCCGCGGAGCCGTAAGCGGAGGCGGCAAAGTACAGATATTTGACTTTGACCTGTTCGGGCACACGAAACGCGCCGCTGTGGCTCTTCAGGTAGCCCTCCAGATCGGAAGCGGTGGGAGTGATCCGCCGGGCGACGTCTTCGCCGGCGATGCGCAGGAAAGCAAGATTGATCTTCTGGTTTTGCAGCGCGTAAAGATCCAGCAATTCCTGATCGGAGACTTTGATTCCTTCGCGGACGAGCGTTTCGATTTTGCCGGCGGCGAGCGTTACTCTCTGGCCTGCTTCGAATTCCTCGGCGGTCATCCGGTTATAGCGCAAAAGCTGCCGGTACTTGTAGTTGTCGAATTTGCCGTCGGTTTGCAGTGCGGGCATGGCGGTGATCATCTCGCGCAGTTCATCGTCGGAAACCTTCAGTTTCAGATCCTTGGCTTTGGCGACGACGATCTGCCGGTTGATCACGGTATCATAGGCCAGTTTTTTCAGGTCCATCTGCTTGAGCATGTCCGCCGTGAGCGCGCCTCCGTAACGGGCTTTCACCGCATCCGTCAGTTTCGAATATTCATGGTAGTAGTCGGCTTCGGTGATCACAATTCCGTCCACGACAGCCAGCGTGTTCGTGGTCTGCGCGCCCCGGTCCGTCCCGAAGTACAGGACGAAAACGAAGATTATGATCCCCATGAAAACCAGCATAAACCAGCCTCTCGCGTGCTTGCGGAAGAACTTCAGCATATCATCACCTCGATGAGAATATAAAAATGGCCGACAATCGCCATGTCTGGGGCGTTAGTATTACAGTCATGGGCAAATTGCAAATACATTTTAAAAATGCGTTGCTTAGGCCGATGAAATACGATATAGACCCGAAACTGTATATAAATAC
>DBPV01000019.1:49271-56692 GCA_002304995.1 Syntrophaceae bacterium UBA1411 | reverse complement strand
GGAACCGCCAACACGCTGGTTTACGTGAAAGGGAAAGGCATCGTTTTGAACGAACCGTCCGTCGTCGCCGTTCATAAGGATAATCGCGGCATGAAGAAAGTGCTGGCGGTCGGCAACGAGGCAAAAAGCATGCTGGGGCGAACGCCGGGCAACATCGTCGCCATCCGGCCCATGCGCGACGGCGTGATCGCCGACTTCGACATTACCGAAGCCATGCTCAAACATTTCATTTTGTGCGTACACAACCGCAAGTCGCTGGTGCGCCCCCGGATTATCGTTTCCGTGCCGTCGGGCATCACGCAGGTGGAACGGCGCGCTGTGCGGGAAACGGTCGAATCGGCCGGCGCCCGGGAAATTTATCTCATCGAAGAGCCGATGGCGGCGGCGATCGGAGCGGGCCTGCCGATTGCCGAGCCCACCAGTTCCATGGTGGTCGACATCGGCGGCGGCACCACGGAAGTGGCGGTGATTTCGCTGGCCGGCATCGTGTATTCGAAGTCGGTGCGGGTGGCCGGAGACAAGATCGACGAAGAAATCGTTCAGTACATGAAGCGCAAATACAGTCTGCTGATCGGCGAAAGGACGGCGGAAATCATCAAAACGGAAATCGGCTGCGCCTATCCGATGAACGAAATCAAAACCCTGGACGTCAAGGGGCGCGATCTCATTTCGGGCATTCCGAAAACCACCGAGATCAGCTCCGAAGAAATCCGCGAAGCCATCATCGAACCGGTGACGCTGATTGTGGATGCAATCAAGGACGCCCTGGAAAACGCTCCGCCGGAGCTGGCCGGCGACATCGTGGATCGCGGCATCGTGCTCACCGGCGGCGGGGCGCTTTTGAAAAATATTGAAATACTGGTGCGGGAAGAAACCGGGCTGCCCATCACGATCGCCGATGATCCCCTCTCTGCCGTAGCCCGGGGCGCCGGTATGGCGCTCGATGAACTCGACGTCCTCAAGGAAGTTACCATTCAAGTCTGATGTGGTCTGATCAACGGATGTTCGTTGGCGGTAGCTGTCAGGTAGGGCATGTTTTTCAAAAATTATCGAACTGTTATCTTCATCGGCGCCATGCTTGTCGGCGCCTTGATACTGCTTTCGTACAATCTGAAGTACGATTCCGGTACGAGTATCGTCAAAACACTGGTTCTCGAGGCGGCGGCGCCCGTCCAGAAATTATTGAACGCGGCCATCGGCAGCGTCGAGGGCGCCTGGATGCGCTACATTCATCTGGTCGGTCTGGAGGAAGACAACCGTAAGCTCAAACAGCGGATCGGCGCCCTGGAAGCCCAGTTGATCCTTTACCGGGAAGGGTATCTGGAGGCCAGCCGGCTCAAAGGGCTGCTTTCTCTCCGGAACGACTATCCGCATACTTTTCAGGCTGCCCGGGTGATCGGCAAGGAGCAGGCGGCCCTTTCCAAAACCCTCTGGATCAACAAAGGCAGCGCGGATGGTTTGAAGCCCGGCATGCCGGTGCTGGCGCCTCCCGGTCTCATCGGCCGGCTGACCGACGTCTCGTGGCACAGCGCGAAGGTGCTTCTGCTCATCGACGAAAATTCCAATGTGGATGTGCTGGTCCAGCGGTCGCGGGTCCAGGGAATCGCCCGGGGCGCAGGCTCGCGGGGCTGCGTGGTCAAGTATATTTCCAAAATGCAGGACGTCAAAGCAGGCGATGTGGTGGTGACGTCCGGATTGAGCAATATTTTTCCGAAAGGCCTGCTTGTGGGCAGGATCAGTGTGGTGGATTCCATGGGCGGAGGATTATTTCTGCAGATCCGGCTGGTGCCTTACGCCGATTTCGCGTCCCTGGAGGAGGTCATGGTTCTCACCGGTGCGCTGCCGGACGTTCCCGAAGGGGGGAAGAAGGAAAAATGATTTTTTACCTCCTGTTGCCTTTTGCAGCCGTCCTGCTGGTGGTGCTGCAGACCACGCTGGCGGATGTCCTGTTCAACGGCTGGCTGACGCTGGAGCTGACGCTGGTGCTTGTCATCTATGCGGGATTTCATCTGGACCTCGTCAAGGGCATGATTGCGGCTTTTGTTCTGGGCCTGGTCTTTGACAGTGTGGCCGGAGCGCCGCTGGGCCTGTTTGCCCTTCTGTATCTGCTGGCGGACCTGTTTGCTTTTTTTGTTTCGTTTCGCATTGTTTCAGAAAAGCTGTATTTGATCGCCGGTTTTGCCCTGGTCTGCTCTTTGCTCGAGTCGCTGGCCCTGGTTTTGCTCTACCGCTTTGCGTTTGAAATTGACATGCTGGATAATATGCTGTTTGTTTTTATACCGCAGGCGCTGCTGATCAGTATTTTATCCGTCGGCTTTTTTTATGCGATGCGCAGAGTAGAAGGATGGATGTATGGAAAAACAATGCAGTCTCCGCAACGGACCGGAACCTTCCGAATTTCGCCAGAAGCTTAAAGTCATCATTATTCTGGTGTGCGTGGTCCTGTCTCTGCTGGTGATCCGCCTGTGGTACCTTCAGGTGATCAAGGGCGATGAACTCCGGCAGCGTTCGGAAAACAACGCCATCCGTTTTCGTAAAATCCAGCCGCTGCGGGGGCTCGTGATGGACCGCCACGGACGGATCATGGTGGACAACCGCCCGTCCTACGATGTTTTGTATATGCCCACCAAAGGCCTCAATCCGGAAATGCTGGTGCAGAAAATCAGTGATATTTACAAAACCCGGGCGCTGGAATACTCCACGGATCTGCCCCTGCCCCGGACGGTCAAATCCTACCTGCCGGTCCGGCTGGAAAAGAACGTCGGCATGGAGAAGGTGGCCCTCGTGGAAACCAACGCTCTGGATTTGCCGGGGGTGTATATCGACGTCACGCCGGTCCGCCTTTACGTGGATGGGGAGGTTTTTGCCCCCGTCATCGGATATACCGGCGAAGTGAGCAAGGAGGAGCTGGAAAAAACGGAAGAGGGGTATTCGTCCGGGGATGTTACGGGCAAGTACGGCATCGAAAAAGTTCTGGATCCCTACATTCGGGGCCGGCGCGGCAATGAACTGGTGGAGGTGAACGCCTTCGGCAAGGTGATTAAAAATCTGGGGAGGATCGATCCCACATCCGGGGCCAACGTCGTTTTAACGATCGATGCCGATTTGCAGAAGGCGGCCTGGGAAGCTTTTGAAGACAAGGCGGGCGCGGCCGTCGCCATGGATCCGCGCGACGGATCGATTCTGGCCATGGTCAGCCTGCCCTCGTTCGATCCGAACCTGTTCAATGCCGGCATCAGCCGGGAGGAATGGGTCAAGCTGCAGAAAAACCCGCTCAATCCTTTGTCCAACCGGGCCATCTCGGGCCAGTATCCGCCCGGATCCACCTACAAGCTCATCGTGGCGGCGGCGGCTCTGGAAGAAGGTGTGATCACACCGGAAACCCGCATTTCCTGCAACGGCTCTTTTGAACTGGGCAACCGGTCCTATCGCTGCTGGAAAAAGCATGGCCACGGTTCCGTGAATCTGCATCAGGCGCTGGTGGGATCCTGCGACGTTTATTTTTACACGGTCGGAAAGATGCTCGGCGTGGACAGGATCGCGCGCTACGCCAAACGATTCGGTCTGGGCGACGTCACAGGCATTGAGCTGGCGCATGAGCGCAAAGGCCTGGTTCCCACACGGGACTGGAAACTGGCGCGCATGAAAGAACCCTGGCAGCCGGGCGAGACGATATCGATTTCCATCGGCCAGGGCTTTAACCTGGCGACGCCGCTGCAGCTGGTGCAGGCTTACAGTGCAATGGCCAACGGCGGCAGCCGCTGGCGGCCCCGTCTGGTCGAGCGGATCGCGTGGCCCGACGGGACGGTCGTGAAGCAGTGGCTGCCCGAAAAAACCGGAGAATTGAAGTTTGGCCCCAAAACGATGGACGTCCTCAACCGTGCCCTTTGGGCCGTCGTCAACGAGCCGGGGGGGACCGGCGCCAACGCAAGAGTGCCGGGAGCGGATGTCTGCGGCAAGACCGGCACGTCGCAGGTCATCGGATTGCCGCAAAACGAAAAGGCCCGCCACGCGATGAAAATTGCGGCGTTTCACAAGGACCACGCTCTGTTTGTCTGTTACGCGCCGCTGAAAAATCCGGAGATCGCGGTGGCGGTTGTCGCGGAAAACGCCGGCGGCGGCGGAGCGGTTGCCGCGCCTATCGCGCGCAAGATTCTCGCCGCCTATTTTGAGAGCAAAAAGAAGGAAAAGACAAATTCCGCCGCGGTGCGTCTGACGCAGGCCGCCGCAAGCGAAAACGCACAGCCTGTCGGACCCTGAGGGCTTCCAAAACGGGAGGTTTCAAAGACCCTATGATATTTTTGAAGTACGACCGCCGGTTATTTCAAAATTTTGACTGGACGCTCCTAGCCCTGGTGCTGGCGATCTGCGCCATCGGCGTTGTGAATATTTATTCCACCGGCTTCAGTCTCGACGGCAATCAGTCGCCGCTCTACATCAAACAACTGCAATGGATTTTTCTGGGCCTGGCTTTAATGGTGATTACTTTTCTGATCGATTACCGCTCCATCAGTCAGGCTGCCTACGTGATATACGGCCTGTCCGTTGCATCGCTCATTTTTGTGGCGGTGTTCGGCCATACGGCCAACGGCGCGCAGCGCTGGATCTCGTTCGGATTTTTTCTTTTTCAACCGTCGGAACTGATGAAGGTGACCATGATCATCGCGCTGGCCCGCTATTTCGACGATCACAAGTCCCACGAGCCTTATCTGCTGCGGGAGTTGTTCATTCCCTGCCTGATTGTGCTCATTCCCTTTGTCCTGATTCTCAAGCAGCCGGATCTGGGAACGGCGCTTGTCCTGGTCATTGTCTCCGCTTCCATCGTGCTTTTTATCGGAATGAACGGGAAGTCCCTTCTGATCGCGCTCACCAGCGCTCTGGCCGTCATGCCCGTGGCCTGGCACTTTCTCAAGGATTACCAGAAAGACCGGCTGCTGACTTTTCTGTCGCCGGAGACCGATCCGCTGGGAACCGGCTACCACATCATTCAGTCCATGATTGCCATCGGTTCCGGCGGCTTTCTGGGAAAGGGATTTCTGCAGGGATCGCAGACACAGCTGAAGTTTTTACCCGAACAGCAAACGGATTTCGTTTTTTCCGTCTTTGCCGAAGAGTGGGGATTTATAGGCGGTCTGATTCTGCTGGTGATGTTCATTTCACTGATTGTGTGGGGATTAAAAATTGCCTTGCATTCAAAAGATTTATTGGGCACCATACTCGCGTTCGGCGTCACCGCCCTCATCGCCTGGCAGGTGATGATCAACATGGGCATGGTGCTGGGACTGCTGCCGGTGGTCGGCATTCCACTGCCGTTTATGAGCTACGGGGGATCGGCGCTGGTCACGCTGCTGGGGGCGATCGGACTGCTGATGAATGTGAGCGTGCGCAGATTTGTTTTACAGCGCTGAGGCGCCGTTAAACGGTCACAACGGAAGGAGACGACGATGTGGGAAAAAAAGAAGCATATTGAAGATACGAAAGCGGTTCTGGGCAAGGGCGCCGAGTTCATCGGCAAACTGATTTTCAAAGGCAATGTGCGCATCGACGGTGATTTCGAAGGGGAGATTTTCGGCCAGGGCTCCGTGGATGTGGGCCAGGGCGCCATGGTCAAGGCCAATATCGCCGTCAACAGCCTCTACATCGGCGGCGAAGTGCAGGGTAACGTTGACGTTAAAGAAAAAATAAATATTCATTCTACCGGTGTGCTGGTGGGCGATGCGCGAACGCCGGTGTTCGTCATGGAAGAGGGGGCCGTTTTCGAAGGCCGCTCACACATGCGCGACGTGAAAGAACAAAAAAATATTATTTCAGCGGTGGATTAAATCCTTTCAAGCACTTATTTCAATTGCCCTAAACGCGGGCCGATGAAATTTAGACCGTCGGTCACAAAAAAGCTTGACATCTCCACAAGGGTATGATTAGTAACCCGCGTCCTCGCGGTGTGGCTTGGTTCTGTCCCCAGCCCGGTTATTGAACTTGCTTCCGTAACAAATCACTGCCAGAGATCACGCTGTTTGACATGTAGGTAAAAACTAGAATCACCTTTCGTGACTTGAGGTTTTGAAGCAGCCGAAGGGTCTGAAAAAAAATCTACGAGGTTAGTTGTGGTTACCGTAATTCCCGATTATACGCTTTTAGTTCAGATGGCTACTTTCATAGCCTTGATTTTTATCCTCAATTACCTTCTCTACAAACCGATCCTATCCATCATCGAACGCCGAAAAAAACAACTCGACGAGCTGGAAAACGAAATCAAGCTCTTCAAGGAATCGGTGGATAAAAAAGCCGCCGAATACGAAGAAAAGCTCAACAATGCCAAAACGAAAGCCTCGGATCTGAAGAAGGAGATCATCGGCGAGGGCGCCAAGCAGGCCAAAGACACCGTAGACGCCGTCCGCAGCGAGATTCCTTTGATGACTCAGGAGTTTCAGAAAAAGATGGATAAGGAAATGCAGGCAGCGCGGCAAGTACTGGAAGGCCAATCCCGGAAACTCTCGCTGGAGATTGCTGAAAAGGTCCTGGGAAGGAGCATCCAATGAAAGCAACACGCCGTTCGATTTATTTGTCCCTTCCTTTTTCCCTTCTGATCGTTCTTTGTTCCGTCTGTCTGGTTTACGCCTCCGGTGGAGAAGGTCACGGCGCGACCGCCTCGCAGTGGAAGGACTTCGCCTGGAAAACCCTCAACTCGGTGATCATCATCGGTTTCCTGGCCTGGATCCTCGCCCCGAAAATCAAGGCATTCTTTTCCGGAAGGCGCCAGGAAATCAAGGAATCGCTGGAAACGGCCGCCGTGCAAAAGACCGATGCGGAAAAGCAGTACCGGGAATATGCCGAAAAAATCGACAAGGCTTCCCAGGAGATTGACGGCATTTATGAAATGATCAAGGCGCAGGGCGTTGCTGAAAAGGAAAAAATCATCGCCGATGCCAAGAAGGTCGCCGAGAAAATGAAAGAGGACGCCCAGGCGCGCATCGAACAGGAATTGAACAAGGCCTCCGGTCAGTTGCGCAGCGAAGCGGTTGCCCTCTCTGTGCAGATGGCGGAAGAGATCTTGAAAAGAAATATTACCGCTAAGGACCATGAGGCCATGGTCCGGGAATATATGGACAAGGTGGTGAACAAACATTGATCAGCAATATTTCTAAACGCTACGCGCGGGCTTTTTTTGAAATTGCCGAGGAAGAAAAGAAGCTGGAGCAGTACTATGCTGAGCTGAGGCAGTTTTCTTCCCTTGTTGAAGGCAATAAGGATCTTAAAGATTTTTTGGCCAACCCGATTTTTGAGCAGGAAAGCAAGAAGAAGATTCTGGAACAGATCATCGGTAAGTTGTCTCTTTCCTCCATGACGGTCAATTTCCTGAAGCTGCTGGTCGATAAGAAACGTATTGACGTGCTTCCGGATATTGAAACCTGCTACCGGCA
>DBPV01000019.1:0-49241 GCA_002304995.1 Syntrophaceae bacterium UBA1411 | reverse complement strand
TGGAAGATGATCAGAGCCTTTTGGGTGGCATAGTGATTGGTGTTGGTGATACGCTCTACGACGGCAGCATCAAGAACCAGTTGAACAATATGAGGAATCTCTTAGGGGAGGCAAGATAAGGCATGGAAACAATCAAGGCGGAAGAAATCAGTCAAATTATTTCTGAGCAGATTAAAAGCTATGAGAAAAAGCTTGATATAAGCGAAACGGGAACTGTCTTGTCCGTCGGTGACGGTATCGCACGCGTTTACGGCGTTCAGAACGCGATGGCCATGGAACTTCTTGAGTTCCCGGGCGGTATTCTGGGCATGGTTCTCAATCTCGAAGCGGACAACGTCGGTGTCGCAGTTCTGGGAGAAGTGACCCACATTAAAGAAGGGGATATCGTCAAGAGGACCGGCAAGATTGCTCAGGTGCCCGTCGGTGAAGCTCTTCTCGGACGCGTCATCGATGCCACGGGAGCTCCTCTGGACGGCAAGGGACCCATCGAGACGAGTGAGTTTCGTCGTATTGAAATGGTTGCCCCCGGCGTGATTCAGCGTCAGCCGGTCAACCAGCCGATGTATACAGGCCTTAAAGCCATCGACGCCATGACGCCGATCGGACGCGGTCAGCGCGAACTGGTCATCGGCGACCGCCAGATCGGCAAAACGGCCATCTGCGTGGATGCGATCATTCGCCAGAAGGATACCGGCATCAAATGTATCTATGTCGCCATCGGCCAGAAAAAATCCACGGTGGCGCAGGTTGTGGAAAGACTCAAACAGCACGACGCGTTGTCGTACACCTGCGTGGTCGCCGGCTGCGCCTCCGACCCCGCCACCCTGCAGTACATTGCGGCATACGCCGGATGCAGCATCGGTGAGTACTTCCGTGACCGCGGCCAGGATGCTCTGATTATTTATGACGATCTGTCCAAACAGGCCGTCGCCTATCGCCAGATTTCCCTTCTGCTGCGCCGTCCGCCCGGACGCGAAGCGTTCCCCGGCGATATTTTCTACAACCACTCCCGCCTCCTCGAACGCGCGGCCCGCGTGAGCAAGGAACTGGGCGGCGGTTCGCTCACGGCTCTGCCCATCATTGAAACGCAGGCCGGCGACGTGTCGGCCTACATTCCGACCAACGTTATTTCCATTACCGACGGCCAGGTGTATCTGGAGCCGAGCTTGTTCTTCTCCGGCATCCGTCCGGCCATCAACGTCGGTCTGTCCGTGTCCCGCGTCGGCGGCGCGGCCCAGGTAAAGGCGATGAAGCAGGTCGCCGGTACTTTGAAACTCGATCTGGCCCAGTACCGCGAACTGGCGGCTTTCGCCCAGTTCGGATCCGATCTGGACAAGTCCACACAGGCTCAGCTGGATCGTGGCGTGCGTCTGGTCGAACTGCTGAAGCAGCCGCAGTTCAAACCGATGTCCCTGGGCGAGGAAGTTGTGGTTCTGTTTGCCGGAAGCCGCGGCTTCATCGATAAAGTCGATGTGGACAAGGTTCTCATCTATGAACAGCAGCTGCTTTCGTATGTGAAAAGCAAACATTCGGATATCTTAAAAGAAATAGACGAAAAACAGATTATTTCTCCCGAACTCGAGAAGAAAATGAAAGATATGCTGACGACTTTCGAATCTGTTTTCGTGGCAGAATAGATTTTAATCAATGTGTGGCCCCCGAAAGGGGTCGCAGTTGAATTGAAAACCAATTATTGTTGAGAGGAGTTTTCAGTGCCCTCGCTCAAAGATATCAAAAGAAAAGTAACCGCCGTTCAAAAGACGAAGCAGATCACCCGGGCAATGAACATGGTGGCTGCTTCCAAATTTAAATCGGCGCAGTTGAAAATGGAAAATTTCCGGCCCTATGCCGGGAAATTCATGGACGTTCTCAACAGTCTGGCCCTGCGGGTGGATACCTCGACGCATCCGCTTTTGGCCGTTCGCGACCCCAAAAGAATTCGCGTGATTTGCATGACGTCCGACCGCGGACTCTGCGGCGGATTCAATACCAATCTGATCAAGGCGACTGAAAGATTCCTGCGGGAAAAAACGAATGAAGGCAAGGAAGTATCCCTGATCAATGTCGGCCGCAAGGGCAGGGACCATTTCCGGAAAAAAGCGACTATCCTTGCTCAGAAGGTTGACTGTCTGAGCAAATTCGATATGACGCTGGCCGTTTCCATTGCCGATGAAGTGATTACGCCCTTCATTAAAGAAGAATATGATGAGCTTTATCTGATTTACAATCAGTTTGTTAATGTATCCGTTCAGCGATCTTCGATTGTCCGGTTGTTCCCACTGCCCTCGATCGGGCAGCCGGATACCGATATGGAATCGGACAAAAGGCTGGATTACTCCTACGAACCTTCGGATGAGGTTTTGTTGCAGAAACTGCTGCCGATGTACGTTCACGTTCTGGTCTTCCGCGCGCTTCTGGAAACATCGGCAGGCGAAAACGGCGCGCGGATGGCGGCCATGGACAATGCGACCAGCAACTGCGAGGAGCTGATCCGCACCCTGACCCTGAAAATGAACAAGGCGCGTCAGGCGGCGATTACGGCGGAACTGATGGATATTGTCGGCGGTACGGAAGCGTTGGCGAAAGGGTGATTTTGCGGCGGCGGAAAAGCGCGTAAAAAATATACATTACGACTATTTGCAAGGAGATAGTTATGAATATCGGAAAGATTGTTCAGGTTATTGGTCCCGTTGTTGACGTGGCTTTCGAAGAAGGGAAACTGCCCAGCATTTTGAATGCGCTTTTGGTTACCAACCCCGCGATCAACGATCAGGAAGATAACTTGGTTATTGAAGTCGCGCAGCATCTGGGTGACAACGTTGTCCGCTGCATCGCCATGGATATCACCGACGGTCTTGTGCGCGGGATGAACGCCAAGGATACCGGCGCACCGATTACCGTTCCGGTCGGCAAAGAAGGTCTCGGCCGAATTCTGAACGTCGTCGGTCGTCCTGTGGATGGCTTGGGACCGGTCAACGCCAAGAATTTCGCTCCGATTCATCGTGAGTCTCCCGCCTTTCTGGAGCAGGATACCTCCGTTCACGTTCTGGAAACAGGTGTTAAGGTTATCGATCTGCTCGTTCCGTTTCCCCGCGGCGGCAAGATGGGCATGTTCGGCGGCGCCGGCGTCGGCAAGACCGTCGTCATGATGGAAATGATTCATAACATCGCCATGCACCACGGCGGAATTTCCGTTTTCTGCGGCGTGGGCGAAAGAACCCGTGAAGGAAACGACCTGTACCGCGAAATGCTGGAATCGGGCGTTATCAAACAGGCCGCTCTGATTTACGGCCAGATGACCGAACCCCCCGGAGCCCGCGCCCGCGTGGCCCTCACGGGACTGGCGGCCGCCGAATACTTCCGCGACGTGGAAGGTCAGGACGTGCTCTTCTTCGTCGATAACATTTTCCGTTTCACCCAGGCCGGTTCCGAAGTGTCCGCCCTTCTGGGCCGCATGCCCTCCGCCGTCGGTTACCAGCCGACTCTGGCGACGGACCTTGGCGAACTTCAGGAACGCATTACGTCGACCACCAAAGGATCGATTACAGCCGTGCAGTGCGTGTACGTGCCCGCCGACGACCTNNTATGTGCCCGCCGACGACCTGACCGACCCTGCGCCGGCCACCACGTTTGCGCATCTTGACGGAACCGTCGTTTTGTCCCGTCCGATCGCCGAACTCGGCATTTACCCTGCGGTGGATCCGCTGGATTCCACCTCGCGTATTCTTGACCCGAACGTCCTGGGCGAGGAACATTACCAGGTAGCCCGCCAGGTGCAGGTGACGCTGCAGAAGTATAAAGACCTGCAGGATATTATCGCCATTCTCGGTATGGACGAACTTTCCGAAGCCGACAAGCTGACCGTCAGCCGCGCCCGCAAGATTCAGAGATTTCTGTCTCAGCCCTTCTTCGTCGCCGCGCAGTTCACCGGCACCGAAGGCAAATTCGTATCCGTGGCCGACACCGTTCGAGGCTTCAAGGAAATTCTGGAAGGCAAGCACGACGAACTGCCTGAACAGGCCTTCTACATGGTCGGCGGTATTGAAGAAGCAATCGAGAAAGCTCAGAAGCTTTCCTAATGAACGAGGATTTCCATGTCGGATGAATTGATTCTAGAAGTGGTAACGCCGGAAAAGATGGTTTTTTCCGGAAAGGTTGACGAAGTGACGATTCCGGGCACCGAAGGTGAATTCGGCGTGTTGCGCGGTCATGAACCCTTTCTGACGTCCGTGGACATCGGTGAGCTTTATTACATGATCGGCGGCAAGAAGGTATACTACGCCGTCAACACCGGCTATGCGGAAGTGACGGGCAGTAAGGTCACCGTTTTAATCGAAACGGCGGAAAGAGCCGACGCCATTGATAAGGACAGAGCCAACCGGGCGAAGGAAAAGGCTACGACCCAGCTGTCGGGTCTGGCGAAGGAGCATGACGAGTACGAAAGAGTGCGCCTGGCCCTTTTGCGCGCTGTGAACCGGATCAGCGTCGCCGAGAAGTCTTCGTAAAAACTGATTGTTGAGAGACACCCGATAAAAAAGGCGGCTTGTTGCGAAAACAAGCCGCCTTTTCTTTGTGGCTTATTCGACGGAGATGTCGATGACTTGAAAATTGCGCGTTCCGCCGGGCGTCTTGACGGTTATTTCCGCGTCGATCTTTTTGCCGATCAGCGCCCGTCCGATCGGCGACGTGACGGATATTTTGTTTAGGTTGATGTCCGATTCCAGCGGTCCTACCAGTTGGTATTTGATTTCTTCGCCGTTATCCGTGTCGGCGATGACCACATAGCAGCCGAAGACGACTTTGTCGGTTTGCACGCCGGTGAGGGGGATGATGTTGCAGGAGGCGAGATTGTTTTCCAGTTCCTGAAGCTTGCCGTGAAGGTAGGATTGGCGCTCCTTGGCAGCCGTGTATTCCGCGTTTTCCGACAGGTCTCCGTGCGATCGGGCCACCTCGATGTCGCGAATATTTTCCGGGATGGAAACATTTTTCAGCATTTCCAGATCCTTTTTCAGTTTGTCAAATCCTTCTTTCGTAATAGGTATTTTGTTCATAAAGGCTCCTATGATTTTACCTTGCGCCGGCGTGATCTCAGAGTTCATCAACAGGCGGGATTTGAATTTCTGTAAACGAGAAAAACATTGCTGTCAAGCGACATTTCGTAGCATATTTTGTGCATATCCGCTAAGATGACCGGCCGGAGGGAGGAAAGAGGCCTTGGTTGTTTTGTGCAGGGCTTTGTGGTATTGAACGGCGGTCAGTAAAGTAAGGAGTTTTGAAGTTTTATAATGCTGGATAAGTATAACAGGGACATTAATTATTTGAGAGTGTCGATTACCGACCGATGCAACCTGCGTTGCGCCTACTGTCGTCCCAAGGAAGGCGTTTCTCTCAAAGGCCACGAAGACATTCTCCGCTACGAGGAAATTCTCCGCCTTGTTTCCCAGGCGGTAAAAATGGGCTTGGTAAAGGTCAGGCTCACCGGCGGTGAACCGCTTGTTCGCCGGGGCTTCGTTCAATTTGCCGCCGCGCTGAAAAAAATTGAAGGTCTTCAGGATATCAGCCTGACGACGAACGGCGTTTATCTGGACCGCTATGCGCAGGCAATCTACGACGCCGGAATTTCCAGAATCAACATCAGCCTTGATTCTTTGGACAAGGATAAGTATTTTGATATCACCGGCGGCGGAAATCTGGACGACGTTTTGCGGGGAATCGCCGCCGCGGAAAAAGCGGGCTTTGCGCCGATCAAGATCAACACAGTGGCCATTAAAGGCTTCACCGACGACGAAGTGCTGGACTTTGCCAGGCTGGCTTATGAGAAGCCATTTCAGATCCGTTTTATCGAAGTGATGCCGGTGAGCGAAGTCAACTTTCGCCATCCGGAAACGTTTTTGCCGATGCGGCGGATGTTCGACATCATCAGCCGGGAATTTTCACTGGAATTGAGCAATGAGCACAAACATCGGTTGGACGGGCCGGCGAGAATTTTCAAAATCCGGGGCGGCCGGGGCGAAATCGGCTTTATCAATCCGGTGAGCGAGCACTTTTGTGCGACCTGCAACCGCCTGCGCCTGACCGCGGATGGAAAATTGCGGGCCTGCCTGCTCAAAGATGTGGAAATTGATTTGCGGGATGCTTTACGAAGACAGTGCGGCGACGAAGAGCTTGCGCGCCTTATCCGTCTGGCGATTCTCAGCAAACCCGCCGGGCACGACCTCGACTGCACGGACCGGTCTTTGAAGAAATGCCACCGCGACATGTCGGGCATCGGCGGTTGAAGATACAAGTGCGGCAGGGAAATGGTTTTGCAGCAGTGTCCCGGCGGTGGACGGCGCCGCCGGGCGGAAACGTGAAAGCGGAAAAGTAGGTGATCCATGTCATTTCGTTCCGATCGAACGTTACCCGAGGATCAATGGCTGGAGACGGAAACGGGCCGCTATGTCTTTTCGCGTCTGGAAAGACTCATTCTGGATCTCGTTTTGCCCGCCACCGGCGAAACCCTTCTGGACGTCGGCTGCGGTTCGGGGAACACCCTTCGCCTTTTCCAACAGAAGAAGTGCGTCCTGTCCGGACTTGAAGAATCGGAAATCGCGCTGGCCGCGGCCCGGAAAAAGCTTGGCAACCGCTGTGAACTGGTGCGCGGTTCGGCCGAGGACCTTCCCTTTTCCGACAATGAATTTGACGTGGTGACGCTGATTGCCGGTCTGCACTTCGCGAAAAATCCACAAAAAGTGATTGCGGAAGCCATCCGGGTTTGTCGTGGCCGGATTTTTATCGGTTTTCTCAATAAAAACTGCATTATGGGAACTAAACGTTCCATCGGGCGGCTTTTCGGCTTTTCTCCTGCGGACGCTGCCCGCTTTTATACGCTTTCCGACGTGCGCTCGCTGGTCAAAAGCAAAATGGCCGTGTCGTCCGTCCGCTGGGGATCGGTGATTTATCTTCCCGGGCCGTTTTACACGTTCTTTTCGGAATTTGAAGAGATATTTCCGATGTTTAAAAATCCACTGGGAGCCTACGCGGGCATGGTGGTTCCTGTGCGCTATACGTACCGGACGGTTTCGGATCCCCTTCTGGATTCGTTTGATTTAAAGACCAAGGCACCCGCCGCCGCACCCGAGGCCATCAGCGGGATGCTGAAGGAGGGATGACCGATGATCCGCGAAGCGATGCTCTACGAAAAACTGCCGGAAGACCGCGTGCAGTGCTCCGTCTGCGCGCACCGGTGCAAAATCAATTCCGGCCGGCGCGGTTTGTGCGGCGTGCGCGAAAACAAAGACGGCACGCTGTATTCGATGGTTTACGGAACGCTGATTGCCGAAAATGTCGATCCGATCGAAAAAAAGCCTTTTTTTCATGTGTATCCTGCGTCGCTATCCTATTCCATCGCCACCGTCGGCTGCAACTTCCGCTGTGAATTTTGTCAGAATGCCGATATCTCACAAATGCCCCGCACGTCGATGATGATCATGGGGGACGAAGTCAGTCCGGCGGAGATTGTCCGGTGCGCCCGCAAAAGCGGTTCGGCTACCCTTGCCTATACCTATACCGAACCGACGGTTTATATCGAGACGGCCCTGGACACCGCCCGGGCTGCGGTCGCGGAAGGGTTGAAAAATGTTTTTGTCACCAATGGATATATGACGCGGGAAACCCTCGAACTTCTGAAGCCTTGCCTTGCAGCCGCCAACGTCGATCTGAAGTCTTTTCGCGACGCGTTTTATAAAAAATACTGCGGCGCAGCCCTCGCGCCCGTTCTGGAGATCCTCACGACCATGAAGGCAATGGGCATCTGGCTGGAAATTACGACGCTGCTCATTCCCGGCTTGAACGATTCCGAGGAAGAGCTGGCGGACATCGCTTCCTTCATCGCCGGTCTGGATGTGGAAATTCCCTGGCATATCAGCAGATTTCATCCGCAGTACAAAATGCTGGACCGTTCCGTGACGCCTCTGGATACGCTTAAGCGCGCCCGGGCCATCGGCCGGCGCGCCGGATTGCACCATGTCTACAGCGGCAACGTGCCGGGCGATGAAGGGGAGAATACCTACTGCCCGAACTGCTCAAGCCTGCTCATTGAACGATACGGCTTCAGAATTGTGAAGAATCTGCTCTCCGGTCAGGCCTGTCCTTCCTGTGGCCGGAAGCTTGCCGGTTTGTTTTGAAGTCTCTGCCGCGCCCCTTTTTATTCCGGATTTGTGCCTGCCGCGCCGGAATTTTACTTTCCCGCCCTGTGCCCCTGAAGCACTACATGTTGTGGTATGATTTTTTACAGACTACATTTTGTTGTATTTCCCCTTTACAAAGGATTTTACTTTTGTTAGGCTTTGGCCGAATTTAAGACAATCCGGTTTATGAGACGTTATGAAACTTAAGCGCTTGGAAATATCAGGTTTTAAATCTTTCCGCGACAAGGTCGTGATTGATTTTTCCCGGGGCATCAATGCGGTCGTCGGCCCCAACGGCTGCGGCAAGTCCAACGTGGTCGACGCCATCCGCTGGGTGATGGGTGAACAGCGCGTCAAGGCGCTGCGCGGCAAGAAGATGGACGACGTGATCTTCAACGGCAGTGAAGACGCGGCGCCTGTCAGCATGGCGGAAGTGGTCATGACGCTGGAACGCGGCGCATCCAGCTTTCCGGGGCTTTACGGAGAACTGGCGGAAGTCTCCATTTCACGCCGCGCCGTTCTCGAAGGCGAAAACGAATATTGCATCAACCGCACGCCCTGCCGGCTTTTGGACGTCAAGGAATTCTTCATGGGCACGGGCGTCGGCGCCCGGACCTACTCGCTCGTTGAGCAGGGATCGGTGGCCACCCTGGTGGAAGCCAAACCGGAGGACCGCCGCCTGTTTATCGAGGACGCGGCCGGCGTGTCCAAATACAAGAGCCGCAAGGAAGCCGCCGTCCGCAAAATGGAGGCGACCAAGCAGAACATCGTCCGGCTCAACGACATTCACAAGGAAGTCAAATCCCAGCTTTCCGCCGTGACGAGACAGGCGAAGAAAGCCGAGCAGTACAAAGCCGTGAAGCAGCGTATCAGGGAAGCGGAACTGACCCTGTCGCAGCAGGGATACGCCAAACTGACGCAGAAGAACGAAGCGCTCCAGACGTCGCGCGACGCGATTTTAGCCCAGATCGAGGCCATCCGCACCCAGCTCGAAGCCAAAGAGTCCGCGCTTTCAGAAATGAAGGCCGGGCTCCTGGAAAACGACGAGGAGATCAACCGCTGCCAGACCCGTCTTTACGAAATCAAAAACGCCATCAACATCAAGGAAAAGAATATCGAGTTTTCGCGCCGCCGGACGACCGAAGCCGCATTGCGCAAAGAAAAGAATCAGGCAGACATTGACGCGCTGGAGCAAAAAAAGTCCGGCCTCGCAGTCGAGATTGAAAATCTGCAGCAAAAGGCGGCGGAGGCGCTCGACCGGCTCGCCGCGCTGGAAGAAGAGCTTCAGGAAGGCCAATACGAGGTTCAGGGGCTCCTGGAAAACGACCGCGAAATCAACGCCCGCCTGGAAGAACAGAAGATCCGGTACATTGACGTGATGCAGGAACTGGCCAAATTCAACAATGTCATCGCCGGCCTCACCAAAAGCATGGAGGATTTCAAAAAGCGCGAGGAACGGGAAATTCGCGAGATGGAGCAGGACAAAGGCCGTCTGGCCGAGCTTTCGGAAAAACTGGCGGCGCTGCGTGCAGATCTGGCCCGGGACGAAGAGGAGAGCGTCCGCCTGGCCGATCAGCGGGAAGCGGCCGCCGATGAACTGGAAAAGGCCAGGTCGGATCAGCAGACGGTCGAAGAAAGGATTTTGCAGATCAGGGAAGAGACGGGAGGCAAAACCTCGCGCCTGCAATCCCTCCAGGAGTTTCAGGCCGCTTTCAAGTGGTCCAACGACGGCGTCAAGAAAGTCATCGAAAAACAGAACCAGTCGGATGCGTTTTACGGCGTGGTAGCCGACCACATCAACGTTCCGCGCGAGTATGAATCGGCGGTGGAAGCGGTGCTGGGCGACAAGCTCCAGTATGTTGTCGTGAAGAACCAGGAAGAAGGTCTGCGCGCCATCGACTATCTGAAAAATTACCGCCTGGGGCGGGGCAGCTTCGTACCGGTCGAGCTGCGCGGATCAAGCGCCGAGACTTACAGCGCCGAGCATCTTCAGGAAGCGGAGCCCCTCTTGCGCAAAGTGGCGGTTCAAGACGAGTTCAGGCGGATCGCCGACGGCCTCCTGGGCGACGTTCTCCTGACGCCGACGATTGAAACCGGCCTCAATCTCTGGAAGAAAAACGGCTTCCGCGGGACGTTTGTCACGCCGGAGGGAGATACGATCAGCCCGGAAGGCGTGCTGACCGGCGGCAGCGGATCGGCGGTGGAGAAAAGCCTGCTTGCGACCAAGCGGGAAATCGCCGAGCTGGAAAACGACGTGGCAAAACTTTCCGCCTTGCTGGAAAAACACCTGTCGGAAAAGAGAAAACTCGCTTCGGCCATCATGGGCTGGGATGAAGAATTGACCGGCTTGAAAAACCGCGCCCATCGCCTCGATATCGAGATCAACGGACGGAAAAAGGATCTGGAGCGTTTCGAAGACGAAACGGGGCGGCTCAGGCAGCGGATCGCCGCTCTCGAGTACAACCGCCAGAATATCAAGTCGGAAGAAGCCCAGGCCCTCCGGAAACTGGGAGAATACCAGGCCGACGTCAAGCGGAAGGAAGCGGAGGAAAAAGAACTCAACGAAATCATTTCCGCCCTGAACAGCCGCCGGCAGCAGTCGCGTTCGGCCATCGACGCGCAGGAAAAACGCCTCACCGAAAAGAAAGTTCTTCTGGCGTCCGGCGCGGAAAAGAGAGACGGAGATTTGCGGACCGTTGCCCGCCTGCAGCATGATCTGGGCGCCACGGACAGCGACACGGCGCAGAAGCGGCAGGAGATTGCGGCCTGTGAAGCGCAGATCGCCGATCTTGCCGCCTCCATCGAAGCGGAAAGCGCCTCGCTGGGATCGCTCTACGATGAACTGGCGGCGTGTGAAACCGTTCTGGCCGATCTGAAGGACAAACGCTCCGGCGAAGACGACCGGCTGCGGGAAAAGGAAAATGAGATCCGCGACGTGAAGAGAGGCCTCGACGATCGGCAGCGGCAGGCCAACGAGCTGGAAATGCAGTGCCGCGAAGCTCTCCTCAACATCGAAAATCTGAAAAACGCCGTTTTGGAGAAGCACCAGGTCGATCTTGCCGCCCTGATGGCTGATTTCGAAGCGCTCGACGACGCCCGGGTCGCCGAACTGAGCGGCCAGCTGGAAAAAGACAAGCAGACCCTCGACAATTTCGGCGAGGTGAATCTGCTGGCGCTCAACGAGTATGCAGACCTTGACCAGCGCAATCAGTTTCTGACGACGCAGCTGGCTGATCTCAACGAATCGCTGGCGTCGCTGCAGAGGACCATCACCCGGATCAACAAGATCTCCCGCGACCGTTTTTCCGAGACGTTTACCGCCGTCAACGCCTGCTTCAAGGAAGTTTTCGCCCACATCTTCCCCGGCGGCCGCGGCGAGCTTCTGCTGACCGATGAAAGCGATCTTCTGGAAACCGGCGTGGACATCGACATTCAGATTCCCGGCAAGAAGGCGCAGAGCGTCAGCCTGCTTTCCGGCGGCGAAAAGTCGCTCGCGGCCATCGCGCTCATTTTCGCCATTCTCACCTACCGCCCGGCGCCGTTTTTGATCCTGGACGAAGTCGATGCAGCCCTCGACGACGCCAACACCAATCTGTTCAACCGCCTGATTGGCGATGTGGCCGAAAAGTCCCAGGTCATCATGATCACGCACAACAAAAGCACGATGGAAGTCGCCGACACCCTCTTCGGCGTCACAATGCAAAAACAGGGCATCTCGTCCCTGGTCTCCGTTACACTCAACTGACGCTGCCCGGCCGCAAATCATCCGTCTTTTCGGCGGCGGCCGGCAATCCAATCCTTTACTTTGGCGGCGAAAATCGCTATGAATATCTCCGGGCGGCTGACGCCGCCGTATGTCGAGTGGTTTTCCGAAAAAAAATTCCGGGCCATTCCCCCCAACTGAATCCTGACGAGAAAGGACTTTTAGCGACGTGGGTTTATTTGACAAATTAAAAGCGGGCCTGACCAAGACCCGCGACGTTCTGACGAAAAATCTGGACAATCTGATATTCGGCAAAAGGGTTCTCGACCAGTCGCTCTACGACGAGCTGGAAGAACTGATGATTTCGGCGGATATGGGCCCGCAGTTCACCTATGACCTGATTGAAGACGTGAAGCAGCGGGTGAAGCGCAAGGAGCTCGACGACGCGTCTCAAATTAAAAAGGTGCTCCAGGAGCGGATGATCGACATCCTGAAGCGGATGGAAAAACCTCTCACGATTCCGCAGGGCCGGCCGTTCGTCATTATGGCCATCGGCGTGAACGGCAGCGGCAAGACGACGACCATCGGCAAAATGGCCAACATGCTGCGCCAGGGCGGCCATCAGGTGCTGCTGGTGGCGGGCGACACGTTCCGCGCGGCGGCCATCGAGCAGCTGGAGGTCTGGGGAAACCGCGTCGGCGCGCCTGTGATCAAACAGAAAATGAACGCCGATCCCGCCGCCGTTGTTTTTGACGCGATCGGCAGGATCAAGGCAGGCTTTAACGGCGTGGTCATCGTCGATACGGCGGGCCGCCTGCACACCCGGACCAACCTGATGGAGGAGCTCAAGAAGGTCAAGCGGGTGATCGGCAAGGAGATGCCGGACGCGCCGCACGAAATTCTGCTGGTTCTGGACGCCACCACCGGTCAGAACGCCGTTATGCAGGCCAAGTTGTTCAAGGAGGACATCGGCGCGACGGGCATCGTTTTGACCAAGCTGGACGGCACATCCAAAGGCGGCGTGGTCGTGCGGATTGCGGGCGAACTGGAATTGCCGGTGCGGTTTATCGGCGTGGGCGAAGGAATGGACGATTTGCGGACTTTTGACAGCAGGGATTTTACGGCCGCCCTGCTGGATTAGCGGATTTTTCCGCGGGCAAAAGACCATGAACAAAATTTTTGCCGTCGGCGACATTCACGGCTGCGTGGAAATGCTCCGGCGCCTGATGCGGATGATCGCCGCCGATTTGGCGCGCGATACGCTGGTGTTCATCGGCGATTATATCGACCGCTCCCGGGGCGGCCCGCAGGTCATCGATGATCTCCGGGCGCTGCGGGAAGAAAGCCGAAACGTGATCTGCCTGCGGGGCAACCACGAAGCGATGCTGCAAAATTATCTGGACGGCGTGGAGGAGGACCTCTATCTGGCCAACGGCGGCGCCGCGACGCTGGCGGCTTACGGCATTGCGCCTGCGGATTCTCCGCGCGAGAGAAAAGAAAAAATCCCTGCGGCCCACCGGCGGTTTTTGGAGTCGCTTTTGCCCTGTTATGAAACACAGGATTTCATCTTCGTGCACGCCGGCCTGCGGCCGGGGATTGCGCTTGGCGAGCAGTCCGTTGAAGACCTTCTGTGGATCCGGCGGGACTTCATCGATTCCGATTACGACTTCGGCAAGCGGGTGGTCTTCGGCCACACGCCCCGAGGCGAGCCGCTGGTTGACGCCGGCAAGATCGGCATCGATACGGGGGCGGTTTACGGAGGCCGGCTGACAGCGGTGGAGTTGCCGGCTGTCATATTTTATCAGGTGGAATCATGAATATTCTCGAGTGCGTACCGAATTTCAGTGAAGGCGTTAATCCGGAGAACGTCGCAGCCATTGCCGCAGTTTTGAAAAGCAGTCCCGGCATCCATTTCATCGATTACAGCGGGGATTCCGACCACAATCGGAGCGTTTTTACCTTTCTGGGAAAACCGGAAGATGTGCTGGACGCGGCCCTGGCGGCGTCGGCCAGGGCGCTCGAGCTGATCGACATGAGCCGGCAGAGCGGCGTTCATCCGCGTCTGGGAGCGGTGGACGTGGTGCCGTTTGTTCCGCTGGGAAAAACGAAAATGGAGGAAGCGGTGGCGGCGGCGCATGCGTTCGGCCGCAGGTTTTACGAACGCTTCGGCGTACCGGTTTATTTTTACGGGCATGCGGCGCTGCGGTCCGAACGGCGGGAGTTGGCGCACGTCCGGCGCGGCGGCTACGAAGCGCTGCCGGAAAAAATGAACCGGTCCGAAGATTTGCCTGACGTCGGCCGGCCGGAGTTCATTGCGCGGTCCGGCGCGACGGCCGTGGGCGCGCGCGAACTGCTGGTTGCCTACAACATCAATCTGAAAAGCGATGATTTGCGTCTGGCGCAGAAAATCGCGTCGCTGATCCGGGAAAAGGGGGGCGGATTTCCGCACGTGCGCGCCATCGGCGTGATTTTGAAGAGCCGGCGCGTGGCGCAGGTTTCCATGAATCTGGTCAATTGCCGGGAAACGCCTGTCAAGGCGGTTTACGAGCGGGTGGAGGCGCTGGCGGCCGAGCGGGACGTAGAAATTCTGGAGTCGGAGCTGATTGGTCTGGCCCCGAAGTGCGCCTTTGCCGGCACAAAGCCGGAAAAGCTCAAGCTGGTTCATTTCGATTCCGGACGCCTGCTGGAAACGCATTTAAAGGCGTTTTCAGATGGTCCAGGCGCGGGAGGTTGACAGCCCGCGCAAAGAATGTTACATCCCCGCCGCTTGTCTTAAGGACCCAGGGCCCCTGTAGCTCAGCAGGATAGAGCAACGGATTCCTAATCCGTGTGCCGCGCGTTCGACTCGCGCCAGGGGCACCAGTTTAAAGCCGCAAAGCAGAAACGCAGAAAGTTTTTGCCGGAGCGCCCGCTCCGGATTTGCCGGGCAGGATTACCTTGACAGAAAAGCTTCTGTTTCTTATATTTTATCCAAGATGGACCTGAGGATTTTCAAGACCGGCGGGTGCTTTCGCCCAAACAATTCCGGATATTTCCCGATGACCAGCGAGGCGCTTTAAGTCATGCCGAAGACTCCCCTGCTCAGTAAACAACAGATCGAGGCGATCATCGAATCGTCCTTTGACGGCATTTATATCACCGACGGGCAGGCCAATACCCTGATGGTCAATTCGGCTTACGAGAAGATGACCGGAATCAAGCGCGAAGAAGTGATCGGGCGCAACATGCGCGATCTCGTCACGGAAGGCTACATCGATCAAAGCGTCACGCTGAAGGTTATCGAGACGGGAGAACGCGCCACCATCCGTCAAAAGCTCCGGTCGGGAAAAGAAATACTGGTGACGGGCAATCCCATCTTCGACGATCTGGGCAATATCATCATGGTCGTCACCAACGACCGGGACATGACCGAGCTCATCAAGCTGCATGAGCAGGTGGAGCATTCAATGCAGATGGCGATGGCCTACAAGGAAAAGCTCCAGACCCTGCAGGAATCGAGTTCCTTCGGCAAGGATTTTGTGGTGGTGTCCCAGGCGATGTACGACGTCTGCAATCTGGTGGAGCGGGTCAGCAAGACGGACGCCACCGTGCTCTTTTACGGCGAAACGGGCGTCGGCAAGGACCGTCTGGTGGAAGAGGTGCACAAAATGTCGCCCCGCCACGCCAGGGGCGTGCTGGTCAAGATCAACTGCGGCGCCATTCCGGAAACCCTGCTGGAGAGCGAGTTGTTCGGCTACGAAGCCGGCGCCTTCACGGGGGCGAAGAAGGAAGGCAAGATCGGCCTTTTTGAACTGGCGGACGAAGGGACGATTTTTCTGGACGAAGTGGAGTGCCTGCCCCTCTCGCTGCAGCCCAAACTGCTGCGGGCGCTGCAGGATTTTAAAATCGTCCGGGTCGGCGGCACCGTGCCCAAAAAAGTGAACGTGCGGGTGGTGTGCGCCACGAACATGGACCTCAAGGAGATGGTGGCCAAAAACCAGTTTCGGGCCGATTTGTACTATCGCCTGAATGTGGTTTCCGTAGTGGTTCCGCCCCTGCGGGAGAGAAAAGAAGACATACCGATGCTGGTGACGTTTTTCATCAATTATTTCAACCAGAAGTACAAAAAGAAAAAGTACGTCACCAAGGAAACGATGGATTGTCTGCTCGCTTACGCCTGGCCCGGAAATGTCCGGGAAGTGGCCAATGTGATTGAGAGGATCTCGGTGGTCACGGACAAGATGCAGATCGATCCGGAGGATCTGCCCCGCGAAATTCGGGGCGATCTGAATTCGGAGATCGATCCCGATATCCCGCTGAAAAAATATGTGGTGGAAAAGGAAATCGCGCTGATTCGGAGCGCAATCAACAAATACGGCAGCGCGCGCAAGGCGGCCGCCGTCTTAAAAATGAACCACTCCACGATCACGCGCAAGCTGCAGAAATACCGCAAAGACTAGCTCGCGCAAAAACGGCCTGGCCGACGCAGTCTGCGCGGATTTTCAAACCAGGCCGTTTTCCCGCTTTAACCGCCGTATTTTTCAATCCGCATTTTTGCCGTCAAACCGTGCGCCAGCATTCTTTCGATCCGGCATTGCCGCTCGGTGACTTCCCCGATCTGCCGGCTTGCTTCGCGGGTGGCGCGCTGATAGGTGACCGTTTTTAAAAATTTGCCGACCCACACGCCGCCGGTATACCGGGCTGCCCGGCTCGTGGGCAGGATATGGTTGGTTCCGATGCACTTGTCGCCGTAGGCCACGGTCGTTTCCTCGCCGATGAACAGCGAGCCGTAATTCGTCAACCGGTTCAAATAGTAATCTTCGTCTTCGACGAGGATTTCCACATGCTCCGGGGCATAGGCGTCGCTGATCGCGATGGCTTCGTCGCGGTCGGTGGCGATGTAAATGATGCCGTTATTGGCCCAGGAAATTTCGGCCACGTCTTTTGTCGGCAGGACGGCAAGCTGCCTGGTGAGCTCGTCAAGACAGGTTTTGGCAAATTTTTCGCTGAGACAGATCAAGGCGATGCCGCTGTTGGGATCATGCTCGGCCTGGCCCAAAAGGTCGCCCGCGACGATGGCGGGATCGGCCGTGTCGTCCGCTATGACCATGATTTCGGTAGGTCCCGCCAGGAGGTCGATGCCGCAACGGCCGAAGAGCTGGCGTTTGGCTTCCGCGACGAATTTATTTCCCGCGCCGCAGAGAATATCGACCGGTTCGACAATCCCCATTCCAAACGCCATGACCGCAAACGCGGGTACACCGCCGAGGATGAAAATCCGGTCTGCGCCGGCTTTTTTCATGGCATTGATGGTTGCCGGGAAATAACCCAGGCCTTTTACCGGCGGCGTGAAGGCATAGACGTTTTTCACGCCGGCGACCTTGGCCGGAATGATGCTCATCTGCGCGGAACCGAACATCGGGTAGCGTCCCCCCGGAATGTAGCTGCCGACGGTTTTGACCGGAATATGACGATGTCCCAGAATGACGCCCGGCCTGGGGCTCACTTCCAGAGGCAGCAGGGTGCCAAGCTGCGCCTGGGCAAAAGAGCGGACATTGGCCTGGCAAAAATCCGTGTCTTCAATAGTTTGCGGGTCCAACCGGCCGATCGCCTCCTGGATTTGCTTTTCATCGAGCTCAAAGTTTTCCGGATTCCACCCGTCAAAGGTATTGCTGTACTTTCTCACGGCATCCATTCCGTTTTTTTCGAGATCGGAAAGCATCTCCGAGACAATTTTTGCCGTTTCCGGATCGTTTTCAAACAACCTGTGCCCGCCGGTTTTGTAAATTCTCATAGGTGAGTCCCCCCTTTTGCAGTAAAATTTTGGTGTAAAGAGTTGTGAAAAATTTCTGCCGACAGTGACCTTGGCGGATGTGCAGGACCGGAATAAGGAAATGCACCAAGACTTTTCAGGTAATTTATTGCGCGTTCCTCTCAGGTCAAGAGTTGCGCGCCGGAATTTTGTCCCTGACGGCAGGATCGGAATTTGTATCCGTGCGGGGAGTTTCGCAGGAGAACTCCCCGCACGTTTTTTTAACAGCCGACTCCCATGACGGGGATCAGCGGTGATACTTGTGATACTCGCGCCATAAATCTTCGCGGAAATCCGGATGGGCGATGGCAATCAGCGCCTTGGCGCGTTCGGGGAAGGATTTGCCCCGCAGGTCGGCGATGCCGTATTCCGTGATGATGATGTGTACATCCGCGCGGGTCGTGGTGACGACGGATCCCTCATCCAGATGGGGAACGATCCGGGAGGTCTTGCCGCCCTGCGCCGTGGACGGGAAGGCCAGAATGGACCGGCCGCCTTTGGAATGCGTGGCGCCGCGGACGAAATCCGCCTGCCCGCCTGTGCCGCTGTACTGCTTGTAGCCGATGGTGTCGGATGCGACCTGGCCGGTAAAGTCCACCTGGAGGGCGGAGTTGATGGAAACCATGTTGTCGTTTTTCGAGATGATTTCCGGACAGTTCACGTAGTCGAAGGTGTAGGCTTCGACAAAGGCGTTGTCGTCGATGAATTTGTAAAGCTTTTCCGTTCCCATGAAGAACGAGGCGACCATCTTCCCGCGGTGGAAATTCTTTTTGGCGCAGTTGACGACGCCGCAGTTTACAAGATCCACCACGCCGTCGGAAAACATCTCTGTGTGGATGCCCAGGTCTTTTTTATGCTTGAGAAAGGTCAGGACGGCGTCCGGAACCGCGCCGATGCCGAGCTGCATGCAATCTCCGTCTTTGATCAGTTCGGCGCAGTAGCCGCCGATGGCTTCGTCGATGGCGGAGATTTTCGGCGGCTTCAGGATCAGCGGCGCCGTATCGCATTCGACGATGTAGTCGATCTTCGATACATGAATGAAGGAATTTCCCAGGACACGCGGCATGTTGGGCGTCACTTCCGCAATGATCATTTTGGAGCTTTCCGCGGCCGGCTTCGTGTAGTCCACGGAGACGCCGAAAGAGCAGTAACCGTGCTTGTCCGGCACGGACAGCATGCAGAACGTGACATCCACCGGAAGGATCCTTTCGGTAAACAAACGCGGCAAATCGCCGTTGTGGACTGCGGTGAACACGGCGCGCCCTTCGTTGATCGCCTGCCTTGAACCAGCCCCGGCGAAAAGGGAGTTGTGAATAAAGTGGGGCTGGTTTTCCGGCAGACAATACAGAGAATGGCCCATGGCAACCTGGTGCGCGATTTCGACGTTGCGATAGCGCTCCTTGTGGTCGACCATCGTTTTCAGCAAAAGTTCGGTTGTACCGGCAGCGTGACCGACGACGACGCGGTCGCCCGATTTAATATGGGACACAGCTTCCTCGGCGCTGACCAGTTTCGATTTATAAATTTCTTCCCAATTCATCAGTTCCTCCACCTCTGAATATTGATCATAATCCGTTCAGTTGGGGTTCAGGAAATTTCTCCCCTCGCTTTATTGGCCTTAGCATAATTAATGCCAGAACCTGCGATGAGAGAGGGCTGCTGGGATTCTTTGCGGTTCTCGCGCTGTCCCGGCCGGCCGGGAAACAGCCCGATCGGCTTGGAACGACCGAAATCAGCTGTCAGCAGGCGAAGTTGTTTTGCACTGAGCTGAAGATTAACTTCTTCCGTTTAAAAAAATCACGTCGCGTCCCCAAAATGATGATTTCTCTCTTGCGCTTTCTTCTTATTAAATTATAATAGCTCTTCACCAGGTTTTAAGGCGACGCAATCCTTCCTGCAGCCGTCGGGAAGATCGGAAAAGTGATCCGGGTGGTTCAATAATGCAACATACGCTTCTGAAATTTGCCTTTATTAATGCGTGTATTGGCGGGAAAAGCCGGTAATTACAGTTTTGGTGAAATTCTGCAACGCAGGCGAGCTGAAAAACGTAAAATCCGTTAACTAGCAGAAAGTAAATATTTTTTTGCGAAAAGCAAACGCGGGATTTTTGTTGCATGTGTGCACCAGATTTGCCGTGGCCCGGCTTTTCAAGGATTTTTTTCCGAATGCTCAGCATTTTTCATTTGGGTTCCTGTGGCAGATCGGAAATTGCGGGAACTCCCGATTCAAAATCCGATTTTGCCGGGGCTGCTGCTGCGGTGAAAGATCGCCTTCTCGCTGATCGTTACTATCCTATCGATAAAACGACGCTTCTCTTTTCATCCGCTTCCGGCTTCAGAAACTTTCACTCCTGCTTTGGAGGACGTCAGGCGTGGCCGGTTTGGCCGGCCGCCGGTATTTGGCCCATGGCATATATGTTGCAAAAAGCCAAAAGCGTAAAAGTGTGAACAAACGATCATAACGGTGTGCCAATTTGAGCGCCGTTATTTGAATACCTGAAGAAAAGGAAGTGCATGAGGATGAACGGCAAGTATTTTGATGATTGGACACTTAACGAGGAATTTACAACACCCACGCGCACGATCACGGAAACAGACGTGGTCATGTTTGCGGCCACCAGCGGCGACTACAATGAGCTGCACACCAGCGCGGAAGTCACCAAGGCCAATCAATTCGGTCAGAGAATCGCCCACGGCCTTCTGGTCTTAGGCATTTCCCACGGCCTGCTTTTTCGGACGGGCTTTCTGGACCAGACGGCCATCGCCTTTTTAAGCGTCAACGACTGGAAGTTTCAGGCGCCGATCTTTTTTGGAGACACGGTCCGGGTGAAATTCAAATGTTCTGAAAAGAAGGAAAGCAAAAGCAAGCAGGATCGGGGGGTGATCACATTGTATCTGGAGGTCTTGAATCAGAATAATGTCGTCGTTCAGTCGGGCTACAAGTCCATCATGATGAAACGCGTCGCGAACCGGTAAGAAAAAAACGCATGGCGCCGGACAATCGGTTTCCGCGGGCAACGAGAAGGATGATTTTCCAACCATGTGTCAACCCATTAACGTCATAAGTGGAGAGGCGAATGTATTTACTGCATAATGAAGATCAAAAAATGTTTGTCGATCAGCTGCGCAAAATGGTCGAAAATAAGGTGCGGCCGAGGGCGGCAGAAATCGATGAGAAAGAGGAATTCCCCTGGGATCTGAAGCAGGTCTTTCAGGACATGGGGCTCCTCGGACTCGCCGTTCCGGAGGAATACGGCGGCAACAAACAGGGGCATCTCTATACCTGTCTGGCCGTGGAGGAAATCGCGGTGGCGTGCGTCAGTTCCTCGCTGATCGTTCAGGGTCAGGCGCTGGGCTGGGAGCCGATCCTGATCGGCGGCACCGAAGAACAGAAAAAGAAATACGGTCCGATCATCGCTTCCGGCGAAGCCATCATTTCTTACGGGCTCACCGAACCGGGCGCCGGCTCCGATTCCGGAGCGATGGCGACGCGGGCGGTCAAAAAAGGCGACAAGTACATCATCAACGGAACCAAGTGCTTCATTACGAACGGCCCGGTGGCAAACTATATCACTGTTTTCGCCATGACGGATGCCTCCAAGGGCGTGAAAGGCATCAGCGCCTTTATCGTGCCGACCGACGCGCCGGGTTTCTCCGTGGCGAAATGGGAAAAGAAAATGGGCATCAAGGGATCTCCCACCGGACAACTCGTCTTTGAAGACGTGGAGATCCCCGTGGAAAATCTGATCGGCCAGGAAGGCAAGGGATTCGTCTACGCGATGAAAACCCTGGACACCTCGCGGCCGGTCATCGGCGCTCAGGCCTGCGGCGTAGCCCGCGGCGCGCTGGAACTGGCCATCAAGTATTCCAAGGAAAGGGTCCAGTTCGGCAAGCCGATCGGCCAGTTCCAGGGCATCGGCTGGATGCTCGCGGACATGGCGGCGGAAGTCGATGCGGCCCGCAGCCTTGTGTATCAGGCCGCGCAACTCATCGACGAAGACAATCCCAACAAAAGCTATCTTTCCGCAGCGTCCAAGCTGGTGGCGTCCAACACGGCCATGAAAGTGACGACCGACGCGCTCCAGGTCGCGGCCGGCTACGGGTATATGCGGGAGTACCCCTTCGAACGCATGATGCGCGATGCGAAGATCACGCAGATCTACGAAGGCACCAACCAGATCATGAAGCTCATCATCTCCCGGGAGCTTCTGAAATAGCGGTGGGTCAAGGGTTATGGGAAATCTCTCGGACATACGCCCGGCGGATGAGACGCCGGCGCTGCTGCGGGAAAAAGGACGGGATGAACAGGAAGTGACCGTCACAGTCATCGGCTGTTCGGGATATTTTATAACGTGCAACAAAAGCAACAGGGAAGTTTTTTTACATCAGTTAAAGGAGGCTGATCATGTTCAAGGGTAAAATCATCGATCTTACACAGGAGATTTATCAGGGAATGCCCGTTTATCCGGGTCACCTCAAGACGGTTATATGGACGCATCTGTCCCACGAAGAATGTCAGCGGCAGCTCGGAACCGGATTTTCCTACGAGACGCGGGGCATCATGTTTTGCGATCACGGTCCGACCCATATCGATGCGGTAAGCCATCTTTCGCGGGACCCCAAGGCCGAGTCCATCGATCAGTTGTCTCTGGCCAAGTGCATCACGTCGGGAATCTGTCTGGACGTAAGCGACATTCCGCAGAAGACCCAGTTCGGCCGGAAGAAAATAGAAGCGGAACTTGCAAAATGGAATCTGGATATCCGTAAGGGCGATACGGTGCTCTTCTACACGGCCCAGTACGATCGCTACTACGGAAAGCCGGAATACATGACCGATTATCCCGGACTGGACCGGGAGGGAACCGAATTTATCATTGATCAGGGCTGCGTGAATTTCGGCGTCGACTCCTCGAGCCCGGACATGTGGTACGACAAGACCTATCCCTGCCACACGGTCTGCGCCGAACGCGGCATTACCCATATCGAGAATCTCTGCAATCTGGGTCAGGTGGTGGGCAAGCGCTTTACCTTCATCGCGCTTCCGCTCAAGATCCGGCAGGGAACGGGATCTCCGCTGCGCGCCGTGGCGATCCTGGAAGAGTAGTCCGCCCTGCGCCCGCAGGATGCTCTGCGTCCGGTCAAAGGACCCGGGGCCAGCAGGAACAAGGCGCGACGGAAAACAAGAAAGGAAGTACGAAAAATGAAACCTGTGGAAATATCATTAAAAGACAAGGTCGCCCTGATCACGGGCGCGGCCGGAGGTCTGGGCGGAGCCATCGCCCGGATGTTCGGCGCCGCCGGTGCCAGGGTTTTTTTGCACGATCTCTTTGAGGATAAGCTCAAAGACATTGCCGGCGCCATGCAAGCCGAGGGCATCGAAGCCGGTTACAAGGCTTCGGACATCACCGCCTCCGGCGCGCCTCAGGCGCTGGTGGATGCCGCGATCGGCAAAATGGGAAGAATCGATATCGTAGTGAATTCCGCGGGCATCAACCGGCCTCAGAAATCGGAAGATGTCACGGAGAAGAACTGGGACGACATCATGAACATCAACTTGCGAGCCATGTTCTTCGTCTCCCAGGCGGCAGGCAAACACATGATAGAGAGAGGAGGTGGTGGAAAGATTATCAACCTTTCCTCGCAAGCGGGCGCTGTGGCTTTACCCCTGCGCGCTGCCTATTGTTCCAGTAAGGGAGGGGTGAACCAGCTGACGCGTACTCTTGCGCTGGAATGGGCGAAACACCGCATCGTGGTCAACGCCGTTGCACCAACGTTTGTGGAAACACCCTTTACTGCGCAAATGTTCCAGGATGAGGAATTCAAGAAGTATGTGCTCGCAAGCATTCCCCTGGGTCGAATGGTGACGTCGGAGGAGATTGCGAACGCCGCTTTGTTCCTGGCTTCCGATCTCGCCAATATGATCACAGGCCATATCCTCGCGGTCGACGGTGGGTGGACGATTCAATAAGATCAGATAAAATGGAATGGCAAGACAGTAAACAACTTTTAGGAAAGTTCAGTAAAGGAGGTAGTAAGATGCAACAGTTTAAACGATTGGGCCGGATTGGTCTGGCGATGCTTTTGGTCGGATTGATCAGCGCGGGCCTGTTGACGGCTATGCCGACGCAGGCTTCTGCCCAGCAGAAAACCATCAAGTACGGAACGATGCATCCCCTGACAGGCGCCTATGCCGTTTTGGGTCGGGACCAGATGCGGGCCACCGAGATGGCTGTAGAAGAGTGGAATGCCAAGGGCGGCGTTCTGGGACACAAGATTATCTGGGTACACCGGGACGATGAGCTCAAAGGCAACGTCGCCATCCGCAGAGCGAAGGAACTTGTCGAAGAAGAAAAATGCGATTTCATCGGCGGAACGCTTTCGGGTTCGATTTCTCTGGCCATGAACGAATTCGCCTGCAAGACGAAGACGCCCTACGTGGCCTACTGCATGTCGGACATGGTTCTGGGATCCGACCAGTGCGAGTACGGCGCCGCTTTCATGGTGGTGCCTTACGCGGCTTCGCTGGCCGTGGCCCAGTATGCTTTCAAAAATGTCGGCAAGAAATGGTTTGCGATCACCGCCGATTACCGCTGGGGGCACAGCCTTCTGGAAGGCTGGCTGTGGCAGAGCCAGCAGATGGGCGGACAGTTCCTGGGCAATGTTTACGTACCGCTGGGAACGACCGACTTTTCGACCTACTACGCCAAAGTTCTGGCGGCCAAACCTGATTTCATCGTGATGAACAACCTGGGCGCCGATCAGACCGCGGCGATCAAACAGGCCAGCGAGCTGGGCCTCACCAAGAACATTAAAATCTTCTGCACCAAGACGGCCCAGCATACCATCAAAGAGCTGGGACCCGCATATAACGAAAACGTCATCGGCGGTATGAGTTTCTACTACAAACTGCGGGATAAATATCCCGGAGCCAAGAAGTTCGTCGACAAGTTCATGAAGAAGTACGGCGCACCCCCCGAGCAGGACGGTGAATGCGGCTATGTCGCCACCAACATTCTGTTCATGGCCATCGAGAAGGCCGGGACCGTGTCCGACAAGAAAAAGATCATGGAAGCCATGCAGGATATCAAGTACCAGTTGACCAAAGGTCCGGAATATCTGAGAGGCTGTGATCGTCAGCGCGTCCAGAGCTATGTTCTGGTCAAAGGCAAGGGAGCCAAGGCCAAGGGCTGGGATCTCGCAGATATCGTGGCGGAGATTCCCGGCGACAAGATCATCATGTCTTGTGAAGACAACGCCAAAAAGCTTCCCTTTATCAATATAAAACTGCCCAAATGATCGTATGATCGCGGGATAAACAGCGGGGGAGGAGGTCCTCTCCCCCGCATCAATACCCAAGTTGTGAGAAAAGAGGTTTTATGTTCGAGATTCCTTGGAATGTTATTGCAATGCAGTTTTTTTTCGGAATTGCCCTGGGATGCATCTTTGTGCTCCTCTCAAGCGGGATGTCGATCATCTTCGGTCTTCTGGACGTGGTGAACTTCGCGCACGGCACATTCGCCATGCTGGGAGCCTACGCCGTCTTCGTCGTGATATCGCTGTCGGGCAGTTTTGTCGTGGGGCTGGTGAGCGCCGTCGTAATTGTGGGAATCATCGGCATGATTGTGGAGTTCCTGTTTCTGAAGCCCCTGTACGGGAAAGATCCCCTGTTGCCGCTCCTTCTCACCTTCGGTCTTTCTGTGGCCATTCCGGATCTCATCAAGATCATCTTCGGCCTGATCGGAAAACCGGTGAACTACCCGGAAGCGCTGAGCGGCACCCTGATGCTGGGATCCGTCATCATTCCCGGTTACCGCCTGTTCATCATTCTGTTTACCCTGGTGGCGCTGATTTCTCTGTGGCTTTTCCTCAAGCGCAGCGACCTGGGCATGATCATCCGCGCTTCCACCCGGGACAGCCTGATGGTGCAGACCCTCGGAATTAATGTGTCCCGGATCTGGACATTCGGATTCGGCCTCGGCGTGGGCCTGGCCGCCCTGGCCGGCGCCATTGCGGCGCCCATGATGTCGGCCACTCCGGATATGGGCGTGGACATGACCATGACGGCCTTCGTCGTCACCGTCGTGGGCGGACTCGGGTCTCTGGGCGGAGCGATCGTCGGCGGGCTGCTCATCGGACTGGTCGTCGCGTTCACCGCGTTTGTCGCCGGCGAGTATTCTTCGGTGTCCATGTACTTCTGCATGGCCCTGATCCTTCTGGTCAGACCGAGGGGGCTCTTTGGAGAACAAGGCCGCGAATAAACAGGAACGGTGCGTGATGCGCCGCATGGCCCTGTCGCGGAAAGATGATGCAGGAAAAGAATCGCTGTGCCCCGGATGTCGCGGTGCAGCGCCAAAAAAATTAGGATCTTTAATGGTTGATTTCAGATTTGTTTGCAAAGCTCGATTTGCATTGAGAGAGAGGAAACATTGAGCATGGTTAACGATAACACAAACACCACAAAATTGCAGGAACTGCATGCACCTCCCAAACCGGTGGTCGTCTACGGAACAATTTTTGTTCTGCTGTTTCTTCCCCTGGTGCTTTCCACGCCGCTGGCGACGGAAATTCTCATCTGGGCGATTTTCGGGATGGGGTTCAATTTGCTTTTGGGATACACGGGCGTTCTCTCCTTCGGACACGCCGCGTATTTCGGCCTGGGAGCCTACAGCTCCGGACTGGCTTTCCGCTATCTGGACGCGAGCCTTCCCGTGGGCATTGCGGCAGGCGTCCTGGCCCCGATGCTTCTGGCCTGTTTCATCGGCGCTTTGGCGATCCGGAAAAGAGGCGTCTATTTCGCGATGATCTCCCTGGCGTTCGCCCAGATGCTTTACTTCCTGGCGCTCTCGCCGCTGAAGCACATCACCCGCGGCGAGGACGGCCTGACCCACATTCCCGCGATGGCCATCTTCTCCTTTTCCCTGGGCAAGCCGCTGCCGCTGTACTACTTCGTCCTGGTGGTCACGGGCGTCATGCTGTTCGTGACGTGGCGCATCCTGCAGTCCCCCTTCGGGAAACTCCTGCAGGCCTTCCGGGAAAATGAAGAACGCGCCAAAGCCTGCGGCTATAACACGACCATGGTGAAATTCTGGTCGCTCGTCATCTCGGCGTTTTACGCGGGGCTGGCCGGATCCCTCAATACGGTTTATCTCGGCTATGTGCCGCTGACCACGCTGTTCTGGCTCACGTCGGGCACGATGGTGATGATGACCATTCTCGGCGGCAAGGGCACGTTCCTCGGTCCGCTGGTGGGCGTCGGCGTCTTCCTGTTTCTCCAGAACACGATCAGTTTGATTACGCCCCGCTGGGAGCTTTTTGTGGGCGCCATTTTTGTCGCCATCATTCTCCTCTTCCCCGGAGGCATCATGGGAACCCTGGAGGAAAAAATGATGGCCTACCGGATGAAACGGGCCAGTAAATAGGTGAAGGAGAGTCTTATGTTGTTGCGGACAGAAAAAATTTGCAAATACTTCGGCGGGCTCAAAGCCGTGGACGAAGTGGATTTCGTTTTAAAGAAAGGTCAGCTCAAGTCCATCATCGGACCCAACGGCGCCGGGAAAACCACCCTGTTCAACCTGATCGCGGGCGCCTACCTGCCGACCAAGGGGAAGGTCTTTTTGAAAGACAAGGATATCTCCCGCTTCACCCTGAACCGGGTGTCCCGTCTGGGAGTCGTCAAGACCTATCAGATCAACCACATTTTCCCGACTCTGTCGGTCTTTGAAAATATCCGCATCGCGGCTCAGGTGCGGAAGACCTCCTTCAATTTCTGGCGGCACGCCGCCTCCTACAAGGAGGTCAATGAACTGGCGGAACAAATCATGACACAGGTGGATTTGCAGGAAAAAAGAAACTGGCCGGCCTCGACCCTCTCTCACGGAGAGAGGCGTTATCTGGAAATCGGAATCGCGCTGGCCACCAGGCCGGAAATTCTGCTGCTGGACGAACCGACGGCCGGGATGAGCTGCGCCGAGACGAACCAGTGCGCGGATATGATCAAGAAGCTCAACACGGAGCTGGGCCTCAGCATCGTTTTGGTCGAGCACGACATGAGCGTCGTCATGAGCATCTCCGAGGAAATTCTGGTGATGAACGAGGGGAGAACCCTTGTGGAGGGAACTCCCCGCGAGGTCAGCGATAATGAAGAAGTACAGCGAGTCTATCTCGGGTAAAGGTGGAAGCATGTTAAGATTGGAAGACGTGAATACGTATTATGGCTACAGCCATATTCTGCAGGGGGTTTCCCTGGAAGTCAAGGAAGGCGAGATCGTGGTCCTTTTGGGGCGGAACGGCGTCGGGAAAACCACCACAATGAAAACCATCATGGGAGTCCAGCCTCCGAAGTCCGGAAAGGTGTTTTTCCTCGAGGACAACATCGCAGGCCAGGCGCCGCACAAAATTTCCCGCAAAGGCATTTCGCTCATTCCGGAAGACCGGCGGGTGATTCCCAACCTGACGGTTCTGGAAAACCTCCGGCTGGGATCGCTCATGCATACCAAGCCCGACGAGCGCGACGGCCTGGTGGAGATGTGCTTCGCCTATTTCCCGCGCCTCAAGGAGCGCATCAAGCATCTGGGCGGAAACCTCTCCGGCGGCGAGCAGCAGATGCTGACCATCGCCCGGGCGCTGATGGGCCGGCCGAAGCTGATGCTCATCGACGAGCCGAGCGAAGGGCTGGCGCCCAAGATTGTGCATGAGATCATGGAAATCATCAAACAGCTCCAGAAGGACGGCAGGACCATCATGCTGGTGGAGCAGCACATGGAAATCGCCATGCGTCTCAGCGACAATCAGCGGGCCTACATCATGGAAAAGGGCCAGATCCGCATGTGCGGCACGCTGGACGAATTGAGCTGCAGGATGGATGAGGTCGTTCAGTGTCTGGGTGTGAAGGTTTAAAGACGGTTCTGGTGATCGGCACCCTCGACACCAAAGGGGAGGAGTGCCTCTACATCAGGGAGCTGGTGGAGCAAAACGGCTGCCGCGCCATTCTGATCGATCCCGGCCCGCTCGGCCGGCCGCTGGCCCGCGGAGACATTTCCCGCGAGGAGGTTGCTCAAAAAGCCGGCTGGAATCTGGCGGACCTCGTGGAAACCCGCGACAAGGGAAAGATCATCCAGACCATGACCGACGGCCTTGCGGCCTGGACGGCCCAACTGTATCAGGAGGGCAAAATCCAGGGGGTGATTGCACTCGGCGGCGGTCAGGGCACCGCGATGGGAACGGCCGCCATGCAGCCGCTGCCGCTGGGCTTTCCGAAAGTCATGGTGAGCACGATCGCGTCGGGAGATCTGCGCCCCTTTCTGCGGACCAAGGACATTGCCGTTTTTCCGTCCGTGACGGACGTCTTCGGCCTCAACTATGTTTTTACCCGCCTTCTGGAAAACGCGGTTTCTGCGCTCCTGGGCATGGTCAGGGCTTACCGCCCCATCCGAAAGGGAGAGAAAAAAGTGATCGGCGCCACCGCCTTCGGCGTCGTCACGCCGGGGCTCATGAAAATGAAGCGCCTGCTGGAGGAGCGGGGGTTGGAAATGATCCTCTTTCATGCGACGGGAACCGGCGGAACCGTCATGGAGGAGATGGCCCGGAAAGGCTACTTCGACGGCGTGATGGACTGGACGACGCACGAAGTGGTCGATGAAGTCGGCGGAGGCGTTTTCGCCCCGGGCCGTAATCGCCTGGACAGTCTGGCAAAGATCACGGTTCCCTGGATTCTGGCGCCCGGCGCCATCGACTACATCTGCAAAGGCGGCCACGATGGCCTCCCGCCGCGCTGGAAGAAAAGAAAGCATATCGTCCACAACGCGAACATCACGCTGGTTCGGGCCACGGCCGACGAGATGACGGCCGCCGCGCGCTTTCTCGTCCGGAAGATCAACAAGGCGATCGGCCCCGTTCAGATGCTGATCCCGCTGAAAGGCTTTTCCGAGCCCAACGCACCGGGCAAGCCCTTTTACGATCCTGCCGCCGACCGGGAATTTCTCCGGGTTCTGAAAGCGGGATTGAGGAAAGATATCGAACTTTATGAAATGGATGCCCACATCAATGACGACGCTTTTATCGGCGAGGCGGTCAGACGGATGATGGACATGCTGGAAAAACACAATCGCTGACGATGAGGAAATGAATTATGGATGTACGCATCTATCCTTTTAATACAGGATTCATCCGGCTGGACAAGGGAGCCTACATCACGCCGGGCGACGGCTACGGCATGGAAGTGGAGGTTCCCACCTGGGCTTTTTTCGTAACGGACGGCAAGGAAAAGCTGCTGGTCGACACCGGGATGAGCGAAACCAAGACGGCCGACTGGCATCACAAGGGATCCTACCAGCCGGAGGGATTTCGGATTGACGAACACCTGGAAAAACTGGGTGTGACGCCCGCGGACATTGATGCGGTTTTTTTCACGCATCTGCACTGGGACCACTGCTCCAACATGAAACTTTTCACCAATGCCCGCTTTTACGTGCATGCCAGGGAGCTGGCCTTTGCGCGTGATCCGCACCTCCTGTACTACAAATCCTACGAATCCAAGAAACTGGGCGCTCATCCGCCTTTTGAAGACGTGCCGTTTCGGACGGTGGACGGAGAGTTTCGCTACAACGATTTCATCACGCTCTTTCCCACGCCGGGCCACTGCCCGGGCCACCAGTCGGTGGAGGTCAAAACCACCCAGGGGACTTATGTGATTGCCGGCGACGCCGTCTTTGCCGATGAAAACCTCAAACCGGATACGCACCGCGGCCTGTCCTTCACTCCGATGGGCCGCTACGTCAACGTCTTCGAAATGTTCGACAGCATGGGGAAAATCCTCGCGCGCGCCGACCATATTCTCACCGGGCACGGCATGGGCGTTTCCTTCAAACAGGTTTACCCCTGATGGCGGCCGCGATGGTTTCCTGGCCGGATGAAAGAAAGGCATTCCTCCGGGTGTGCCGCAGGGCTTTTGAAGCGGGGCTGCAAGTCTCGACGGGGGGAAATCTGAGCTTGAAGCTGCCGGGTGGTCTGTATCTGGTCAAGCCCAGCGGCATCGCGCTTTACGATCTCACCGCGGAAGACCTGCTCCTGGCCGACGCTACGGGAAAAACCGTGGCGGGAAGCGGCAAGCCCACCAAGGAAATCGGGACGCACCTGAGCATTTACCGGCGGCGTGCGGATGTCGGCGGCGTTGTCCACTATCATCCGCCGTATGCGACGGCTTTTGCGGTGCGCGCCCGAACGATTCCGCTTTTGACGGTTCACGCCGAACGGATTCTGGGAAGCCTTCCCGTCATTCCGCCCGGCCCCGAAGGAAGCGAAAGCCTGGGACGGCAGGTGGAGGAGACCTTCGCGGATCCCCGCATCAAGGCCGCGCTTCTGGCCGGCCACGGTATTCTGGCGGCGGGCAGGGATCTTACCGAGGCGCAAAATCTGGCGGAGCTCGTCGAAGAGACGGCCAAGGTCGCCTTCCTCGCCGACCGGCTGCCGCCCGGCTGAAAGAACAGGCAAAGGACGATCCATGAAACAAGACATGCCGAGCTGCGGCGGATGCCGGACCTGCGAAATGCTCTGTTCCTTTCATCATACCGGCGCTTACAATCCGTCGGTATCGAGCATTAAGATTCTGGAGAAGGAAGAAGGCGCCGGTTATATCGTCGCGCTTCTGGAGGAAAACGGACCCGCCGGATTCGCCTGCGATCTCTGCCGGGGGCTGGACCGGCCGCTGTGCGTGAAGGTCTGCAAGGAGGAAAAAGATCTGGTGACTATTCTCAAAAAACTGGAAGAGCGGCGGGGAGGATCCGTTTCGTGACCGAATTTTCCTATGGCGGAAAGATTCTCCGCGTGAATCTGACCAGCGGCGAAATGCGCACCGAACCAACCTCGCGCTACGCCCGGGAATGGATCGGCGCCTCCGGCATCGCCGTCAAGATTCTCTTTGACGAGCTGCGCCCCTGGGTGACGCCCTACGACCCGGCAAACCTGCTGATCTTCGGCGCGGGCGCCCTGCAGGGCACGCCGGCGCCGGGCGCCTGTAAAATGAACGCCAGCAGCCTGGGGCCGCTCACCGGCGGCTGGGCGAGCGGCTGCAGCGACAGCTATGTCGGCGGCCAGCTCAAGTACGCGGGCTACGATTCCGTAGTGATTGAAGGCCGCGCGCGCCGTCCGGTTTATCTGTGGATTACGGACGCCGGCGTCGAACTGCGCGACGCCTCCGGACTCTGGGGCGCGACCACCTGGGAAACCCTGGACGGCATCCGCAGGGAGCTTGGCGACAACCGGCTGCACTGCGTCTCCATCGGACCGGCCGGAGAAAATCTGGTGCGCGGCGCCTGCATCATTCAGGACAAGGGCAGGGCGTTCGGACGCTGCGGCCTGGGCGCGGTGATGGGGTCCAAGAACCTCAAAGCGCTGGTCGCCAGAGGAACCGGGGCGATCCGGGTGGCCGAGCCCGAGGCGTTTCTGGAGGCGGTCGGCGATGTTCGGAAAATGTTTGAAAAAGCCAAAAGCAGGGACAATTTCCGCAAATACGGAACCCTCTCCTGCCTGCCCCGGAAGCAGGAGGTCTGCGGCCTGCCGTACCGCAATTTTCAGGAATGCGCCATTCCCGAAGATCTGCTGACGAAGATCGATCCGCGCAAAACCATCGAAAAATACGAAGTCTCCCGCCAGAGCTTTCCGGGCTGCGTTTTGGGCTGCGGCCGCCACCTGCACATCACCGAGGGCCCCTATGCGGGTCTGCGGACGGAGGCCTGCCAGCACGAGGCCATGGGAACGCTGCAGACGCGCCTGGCCATTGCCGAGCCGACGTTTCTTTTCAAAGCCAATGCCCTGTGCGATCAGCTGGGGCTGGACGTGGACGCGGCGGGCGGCGCTCTCGGCTGGGCCATGGAGTGCTACCAGCGAGGCATTCTGACCGAAAAAGATACGGACGGAGAACCGCTCCTCTGGGGGGATGCGCCGGCCGCGCTTTCCTGGATTGAAAAGATCGCCTACCGCCGGGGCTTCGGCAACATTCTCGCGGAAGGCTGCGCGCGCGCGGCCGATATCGTCGGCCGGCAAAGCGCCTACTTCGCCATGCACATCAAGGGTCAGGATCTCTATGAGCAGTGCCGCGGCTCCAACGGCTGGCTTCTGGGCACCGCCACCTCGACGCGGGGCGGCGGCCACACCACCGGCGCCATCGTGATTGAAACCGTAGGCGAGTTGGACCGCGAAAAAGCCTTGCAGGTTTACGGAGCGGACAACGTGGACAAACCGCTCGAGTATACGGGCAAGGCCGGCATCGTGATGTACATGGAAGCTCTTTCGCGCATCGCCAATTCTCTGGGCGTCTGCCTGTACAGCACCACCTGCTGGGACCTGGAGCAGATCGATCTGCCCCAGATGGCCCGTCTGTATTCGACGGCCACGGGCCGGGAAACATCGGTGGATGATCTGAAGCGCATCGCCATGCGGCAGCTGAATCTGGAGAAGGCCTTAAACCTGCGGTTCACGGACTTCGACCGCCGCCACGACATGCCCACGCCGCGGGACCTCTGCGAGGCCATTCCCACGGGAAATCTGGCCGGGTGGAAACTCGACGCGAAAAAGTACAACGCCATGCTCGACGAGTATTACGAATTGCATGGCTGGAACAAGCAAAACAGCTTTCCGACCAGAAAAACGCTCGAAGACCTGGATCTGGCTTACGTGGCGGATGAGCTTAAGCGACTGGGCAAGTTGGGCTGAAAAACACTGTCCCGAAAGGAGAAACATCGAAAAATGATCACTGCAACACTGTTCCCCGGAAAATACATTCAGGGCTGCGACGCCATCGCCGGTCTTCAGGAGTGGGTCCGCCGCTACGGCAGGAAAGCCTTCGTCATCGGCAGCCCGTCAACGTTTACGGCCATCGTTCCCCGGATCCTCGCGGCCGTGCAGGAATCGGTGGAGGTTGTCGCCGAGCCCTTCGAGCGGGAATGTTCGGATGAAGAAATCGCGCGGTTGAAAAGCATCGCCGTCGCAAAGGCCTGCGACGTGGTCGTCGGCGTCGGCGGCGGCAAGACGCTCGACACGGCGAAGGCCGTCGCCCACGAGATGAACGTTCCCGTCATTATCGCGCCCACCATCGCTTCCACGGACGCCCCGTGCAGTTCGCTGTCCGTGATTTACCGTCCGGACACGGGGCGCATCAAGCGCGTGCTCATGCTGCGGCGCAATCCCGACGTCGTGCTGGTCGATACCAAAATTATCGCCCAATCTCCCGAACGGTTTCTGGTGGCCGGCATGGGCGACGCCCTGGGAACCTGGTTCGAAGCGGAATCCTGCCGCCTCAAGTATGCGAAAAACATGGTCCGCGCCTACAGCTCCATGACGGCGCAGACCATGGCCCGCCTGTGCTACGAAACGCTCCTCGAGTACGGCCTGGCCGCAAAGACGGCCTGCCGGCAGCATGTCGTCATTCCGGCGCTCGAACATGTGGTGGAAGCCAACACGCTGCTTTCCGGCGTCGGCTTTGAAAGCGCGGGGCTTGCGGCCGCTCACGCCATTCAGGACGGACTCAACGCCCTGGACAAGGACCATCGTTATTACCACGGCGAAAAGGTGGCTTTCGGCACGCTCGTTTCCCTGTTTCTGACGGACAAGCCGTCGGAGATGATTGATGACGTGTACGATTTCTGCGCATCGGTCGGTTTGCCGACAACGCTTGCGGAACTTGGCCTGGACGGCTTGTCCGATGCGGACATCGCCAAAATCGCTTCGATTGCGTGCGCGGAAAAGGAAACCATCCACAACGAACTCATTCCCGTTGTGCCCGATGCGGTGGTCGCGGCCATCCGCGTGGCAAACGAAGAAGGCCTGCGGCGAAAAAACGCACAATAAGCCAAGCAGCCTCATGGGCTTTAAAAACAGACCCAAGGTATCCAACCATGAATTGTCCAATAAAATGGTAAATACCTGAAAGGAAACACGGAGGCGATGTCCCCCCCTCCGTGTTTCCTGATTTTTTCCTTTCTGTGCCGCGGTCCTTTTTCTCCCCAGGGCATTCAGTTTTTCCCCTGTCTTGCCGATAACGCTAGTAAGAACCGGCTTGCCTGGAGAAGAACATGGATCTGGCCCTGCCATCCGAAAGCATAGACTATTTATTTCGCTCAACATTTGCCAACACAAGGGCGAATATGGAGACCCTTTCCGGCTCTGTCCTCGGCCAGGCCATCGACCAGTATCAGAACGGGAAATACACGCAGGCCGTCCGGAGCTTCAAACAGGCAATCGCCCTGGCGCCGTCGTCCGGCAATGCCTTTGACGCGCTTCGCTACCTGGGCCAGACCTACCTGAAACTGGAAGATAGCGAAAAAGCCGTTCAAGCCTGCCAGGACGGCATCCGTCTGTATCCGACGGACGATACCTTTTACAAGGCGCTGGCCGATATTTACCTGAAGGAAGAAAAGTGGGCCGACGCGACCCGGATGTATGAACAGGCGATCGCGATCAACCCCAACGACGCCGAAACCCAGTACTCTCTGGGGCAGTGTTATCTGGAGGCCAAAGCCTTCGACAGAGCCCTGGATAAGTTCAGACAGGTGCTGCGCATCAGCCCCGGCAACGCTTCCGGCTACTACGGTCTGGGCCAGACGGCGCGCGCCGAGGGCGATCTGCCCCGGGCGGTGGACTGGCTTCTGAAGGCCGAACGCGTCGATAAAAAATTTGCGCTGGCCTGGCGCGAACTGGGCTATGCGTATGCCGACCAGGGAGACTTCTTTCGGGCCGAAGAGCAGTTGTCCGTTCTTGCGGCCCACGGTTCCGCCTACGCGGCGGATCTGGAAAGTTACATGGCGCAGGCGACACCGGGCAAAATAGCGGCGACTTTCAGCCCCGACGGCTTTCGGAGCCGGCTGGGGCCGAAAACGGAAGTCGCCCGCCTTAGCGGCAAGCTGGCCCGGCCCGGTGCATCGCAGCTTTTTTCGCTCACTTTTGCCTTTTCCAAGACGATGGATGAATCTTCCGTGATTGATTCGGACAACTGGACCCTTTCCCGGGCGACGCTTCGCGAAAACCGCGGCGTATACAATAACGGCGCTCCGCCCGGGCCGGCGGAAGCGACGCTTGACCGCCGTCCCGCTTACATTCTCTTCGACCAAAAAACAAATATGGCCGCCGTGTACTTCCGGATTTTTCAAAACGCTTCCGCCGACGCAACGATCGACCCCAGCCATATCGTTTTCAAATGCGCGGCGGCCGATGCGTACGGCAAGCCCCTGGATCCTGACGCCGACGAATATGCGGGCTTTTCCGGCATTGCCTGAGAGCGTTATTTCATCTTTACAAAAGCCGCTCTTCCTGATTAAATCCAGACAACAACAAAAGAGGAGCGTTGCCATGAGCCAGATCCATCTGCCCGAATATGATTATGATATCGTTATTGTCGGCGGCGGTCCCGCCGGCTACACGGCCGGCATTTACGCGGCGCGCGCCGCGCTTCGGACGCTGCTGGTCGAAGGCGCGGGCACGGTCAGTCAGATTACCATTACGGACATGATTGAAAATTACCCCGGCATTCCCGACGGAATCGGCGGGTTTGAATTAATGCAGCTTTTCAAAAAACAGGCGCTCAAGTTCGGTCTGGAAATTGCCGCCCAAGACGTGACGGCCGTTCGACAGGCTTCCGCGGACCCCGTTCTCTGGGAAGTGGCGGCTGGCGACCGGACCTACAGGGCGCTGTCTGTGATTGTCGCCACCGGCGCGATGTGGCGGAGTCTGGGCGTTCCGGGCGAGGCGGAGTTTGTCGGCCGCGGCGTATCGTACTGCGCGACCTGCGACGGGCCTTTTTACCGCAACCGCACCGTGGTCGTGGTGGGCGGCGGCGACACGGCCATCCAGGAAGCGCTGTTTCTGACGCATTTTGCCGACCGGGTGATCGTGATTCACCGGCGCGACCGGCTGCGGGCGGCGGGCCTCCTGCAAAACCGTGCGTTTGCCGAAGAGAAAATAACGTTCGTCTGGAACGCGACGGTGGAGGCCATCACCGGCGCGGAGTTCGTCACCGGCGTCCGGGTGAAAGACGTCAAGACCGGCGCCGTTTCGGAAATAGCGGCCGACGGCGCGTTTATTTTTGTGGGGCGCCTGCCCTACACGGAGGTTTTTCAAGGCCTGGTGGCGATGGACAAGACAGGTTTTATCGTGACCGATGAAAATCTGCGCACCGACGCTCCCGGCATTTTCGCCGCGGGAGACTGCCGCGCGAAGCAATTCCGCCAGGTCGTCACCGCCGCGGGCGACGGCGCCAACGCGGCCAACAGCGCGGAGCTTTACATCGACGAGCTGAAAGGACGGACGTATTAACGACCGGGACGGCGGCCGTCTCCGTCGCGACCGATCATCAGAAGCGCATCCGAAATCTTACGAATAAAAAGGACAGCTAAAAGTGGATTCTTTTGTCAGCGCCTGGCAGCATCTGCCTTCGCACATCAGCCCCGTGCTTTTCAGCATCGGCTCTTTTCAATTGCGTTATTACAGCTTGATGTACCTGGTGGCCTTTGCCGTTGTCTACGGCTTGTTTTACTACCGGATCCGCCGCCGGGAAATTTCCATCACGGCGGAGCATTTTCAGGATTACCTCATCTGGGCGATGGTCGGCCTGATTGTCGGCGGCCGCTTAGGCTATGCGCTCTTTTACAATTTCAACTACTACCTGGCGCATCCGCTGGAAATCATCCTGCCGTTTGATTTTTCCAACGGCTTTCGCTTTGTCGGGTTGAGCGGCATGTCCTATCACGGCGGACTGATCGGCGTGGTGGCCGTCACGCTGCTTTTCTGCCGCCGGCACAAGATCAATTTCTGGCGGTTCGGCGACTGGCTCTCGGCCGCCGCGCCCCTGGGCTATCTGTTCGGCCGGATCGGCAATTTTCTCAACGGCGAGCTCTGGGGCCGCGCCACGACTGTGTCGTGGGGCATGGTTTTCCCGCTGGACGCGACCGGAGCCCTGCGCCACCCCTCGCAGCTTTACGAGGCCCTGTTTGAGGGGCTGTTTTTATTCGTGGTTTTGTGGTCGATCCGGAAACGCAATCCCTTTGACGGCTTTACGGTCGGCCTGTACATTTTCGGCTACGGGCTGGTGCGTTTCTTTATCGAGTTTTTCCGCGAACCGGACGCGCACCTGGGCTTTGTTCTGGGATTCAACACCATGGGTCAGGTGCTGTGCATCCTGATGATGCTCGCGGGAATCGCGATCATGCTGTGGCGCCGGCGGGCGGCGCGGGCAAAATAATCCGGGAGGTTTCTATGGCTAAGAATCTGGTCATCATCGGCGGAGGAGCGGGCGGCGGGGCCACCGCGGCGGAAGCGAAAAGGACCGATCCGTCTTTAAATGTCATTATGCTGGAGCAGGGCAGGTTCGTTGCCTTTGCCGCCTGACCGATGCCCTATTACATCGGTGATGTAATCCAGGACGAAAAGAAGCTGATTGCCCGCACGCCGGAAAAATTCCGCGCCGGCGGGATTGACGTGCGGATTCAGGAACGCGTCGCCGGCGTCGATCCGGCCGGAGGCGCAGTCGAACTGGCAGACGGGCGCAAACTGCCCTACGACATCCTGGTGATGGCGACGGGAACGTCCGCGTTTGTGCCGGACCTGCCGGGCCTCGATCTGCCGGGCGTGGTGTCGCTGCGCAATCTGGAGGACGCCATCGCCATCAAGGCAAGGCTTCGCGAAAAGCAGGCCAGGCGCGTGGTGATTGTGGGCGGCGGCTTCATCGGCCTGGAAATGTGCGAATCGCTGGCCGCGGCAAACATCGCAACGACGATCATCCACAAGGATCCGCTGCCGGCCAACCGGTGGGATGCCGCCCTGGCGCAGGAAATGGCGGGCGAACTGCGGACGCACGGCGTGGAGTTTATCGGAGGCGCCTCCGCCCGGGCCGTTGAGGAAGGAAAAAGCGCGCCGCTCTGCGTCGTGACGGACCAGGGAAACTTCGAAGGCGATCTGGTGCTTCTGGCCATCGGCGTCCGGCCTGACTCGACTTTGGCCCGGGCGACGGGTTTGAAAATCGGCGCCTCGGGGGCGATTGCCGTCGATTTTTCCCAGCGGACCTCCATCGAAAATATTTTCGCGGCCGGCGACTGCTGCGAATCGTTTCACCGTGTGAGCCGCCGCTGGGTGAACGTTCCGCTGGGCGACATCGCCAACAAGCAGGGCCGCGTCGCCGGACGCAACATCGGCGGAAAGCCGATGCTGTTTGAAGGCATTGTCGGCGCCCAGTCGTTTCGTCTGTTCGGCCTGGAATGCGCGGCCACGGGTCTTTCGGAAAGAGAGGCGGCCGCCGCCGGCTTTTCGCCGGTCAGCAACATCACCTGGGGCAGCGCTATGGCGCCCGCCCTGGGCATGAGAAAAATCGGCCTGAAACTGACGGCCGACCGTGCGACCGGCCGGCTTCTGGGCGCGCAGGCCGTGGGCGCGGCCGGCGCGGTGGGCCGGATCAACGCGCTTTCCGTCGCCCTGTGGTCGGAGCTCGATCTCGCTGCGGTAGGCTGGCTCGATCTGGCCTATTCCCCGCCCTTCAGCCCGTCGTGGGACATCATCCATAACGCGGCGCAGGCGCTCGGCCGCATGCTGTAACAAAAGGACCTTTCATGATCTGGTGGTGGGTAATTTTCACGGTCTTCATCCTGGCGATGCTGGCCCTCGACCTGGGCGTCTTCAACCGCAAAACGCATGTCATTACCATGAAGGAAGCCATGCTCTGGACGGCTTTTTGGGTCAGTCTGGCGCTGGCGTTCGGCGCGGGCGTATACTTTTTTTACGGGCACGGCAAGGCCATGGAGTTTTTTGCCGGCTATCTCATCGAGTATTCGCTGAGCATCGACAATCTGTTCGTGTTCATGCTGATTTTCCGCTTCTTCAACGTTCCGCAGGCCTACGAGCACAAGGCGCTCTTCTGGGGAATTCTGATGGCGCTCGTCACAAGGGCGGTTTTCATCTTTGCGGGTGTCGCGCTCATTACAACGTTCCACTGGGTCATGTACATTTTCGGAGCGTTTCTGGTGTTTACGGGCGTCAAAATGGCGCTCAACAAACAAACGGAGGTGCACCCCGAGAAAAACGTCGCGATCAGGCTGCTGCGCTTTTTCATTCCGGTCACGCGCCGGTTTGCCGGCGCGAAATTTTTTGTCGTCCGGCGCGGCGTTCGCTATGCCACGCCGATGCTGGCCGTGCTTCTGGCCCTGGAAACCACCGACATCCTTTTTGCCATCGACTCGATTCCGGCCGTGCTGGCCATTTCCAAGGATCCCTTCATTGTTTACACGTCCAATGTCTTCGCGATTCTGGGATTGCGCTCCCTCTTTTTCGCCATTTCCGGCCTGATGAAGCTGTTTCATCTGCTCCACTACGGCCTGGCGGCCATCCTTACGTTCGTCGGCGTGAAAATGCTCATTGAAGATTTTTACCATGTGCCGGTGGGCGTGTCGCTTTTGGTGATCGCTTCGCTGCTGGCCGTTGCGATCGTCTCGTCGGTGATCTGGCCGGAAAAGGCGGGGGACGTTCCTCCGGCCGCCGCAAAGGAGTGAAGGGTCGTTTATGCAAAGGAATTATTCCCAGGCATCGCTAAACCAGATCAAACGCTGGACAAGGCTGCTGGATGCCAAATTCCGCCGCGAAGACGGTCTGTTTCTGGCCGAAGGCGGAAAAGTGGTCCGGGAGCTTCTCGCCGGCGACTGGCAGACGGAAGCGCTCCTGGTTCTGCCGGAAAAGGCCTCCCACTGGGAAAAAGCGGTCGCGCCGGTTCAGGACCGAATTCCCGTTTATTTCCTTGCCCGGCCGGAGTTTAAAAAACTGAGTCAGGACAAGGAGCCGGACGGAGTGATCGCCGTCGTCCGGAAGAAAGAACCGCCGGATGTTTCGTCCTGGCTGGCGGCGGCCGCCGGGCCGCTCCTTGTCGGGCATGAAATCACCAATCCCCAGAATCTGGGCGCGCTCATCCGCAGCGCCTGCTGGTTCGGATTCGCGGGAGTGATTTTGAGCGCGAATTCCGTGGACTGGACGCATCCCAAGGTTGTCCGCTCCTCCATGGGCGGCGTTTTTAAAATAACCGTTTTGGCCGGCGTGGACCTCTGGAGCCTGCTGCCGGATTTGCGCGAAAAATTCCTGCTCGTCGGCTCGGATGTGCGCGAAGGCGCCGTTCCGCACCCGGTCGAGGAAAAGGCGGCCCTGCTGGTCGGGAGCGAAAGCCACGGCCTGCCGGAATCCCTGCTTCAGGGCGCCGCTGTCCGCTGGCGCATTCCCGGCGGGGCCGGGGCCGAGTCGCTGAGCCTGCCCCAGGCGGCGGCGATCATGATGTACGAGATGCGGCGGGGGCGAATGGTGGATGGTGGATAGCGGATAGTGGATNNATGGTGAATGGTATGGAATTTATTCAGGTGATGACGACGGTGGAAACGGACGAAGAGGCCCGGGGCATCGCCCGTGAGCTGGTGGAAAAGGAACTGGCGGCCTGCGTGCAAATTATGGGTCCCATCGAAAGCGTCTACCGCTGGCGGGGCGCCGTGGAGACCGCCGCGGAATATCTGTGCCTGATCAAAACGCGCCGGGACTTTTTTCCCCGCGTGGAATCGGCCATCCGCGAACGCCATTCCTATGAAACGCCGGAAATTATTGCCGTTCCCATCGTGGAGGGGAGCGCCGCTTACCTGGCGTGGCTGGCCGGGGCTCTGTCTGCGCCGCCTGGAATTCATCGTTGACTTATCAAACGCAATCGTTGTTTAATAACCCCGGCATGTCGGTCAGCAAGGATGCCGCGTTAAATTTATCGTGCAATAATTGGATCTTTGGTCTAAGTGAAACATCTTTTTTATTTTCCCGAAGGAGTTCATGATGTCGGACAAAAACGAGTTGGAAAGACAGTGTATTGATACCATCAGATTTCTGGCGGCGGACGCCATTGAGAAAGCCAGGTCCGGGCATCCGGGCATGCCTCTGGGCGCGGCGGCGGCGGCCTATACGCTGTGGACCCGCCACCTCCGGCATAATCCGAAAAATCCTGCGTGGCCCAACCGCGACCGGTTTGTCCTGTCGGCCGGGCACGCGTCGATGCTGCTCTATGCGCTTTTGCATCTGACAGGCTACGATCTCTCGCTTGACGACCTCAAGAACTTCCGCCAGTGGGGCAGCCGGACGCCGGGCCATCCCGAGTACAAACACGTTCCCGGCGTGGAAGTAACGACCGGTCCGCTGGGACAGGGGCTTGCCGACGCCGTCGGCATGGCGATCGCCGAGGCGCATCTGGCGGCCCGCTTCAACCGCGAAAATCTTCCCGTGGTCGATCACTACACGTACGTCATGGCCGGCGACGGCGATCTGATGGAAGGGGTGGCTGCGGAAGCCTGTGCGCTCGCCGGGCATCTGCGCCTGGGAAAACTCATCGTCCTGTATGACGACAATCAGGTCTCCCTGGCCGGTTCCACGGGACTGGCTTTTACGGAAGATGTCGAAGCGCGCTTCAAGGCCGCCGGCTGGCAGGTGCAGAAAGTGACGGACGGAAACGACGTCGTCGCCGTCGACCGGGCCCTCAAAAAAGCCAGAAAGGCCATCGACAAGCCGTCGCTCATCTGCCTGCGGACCACGATCGGATACGGAGCGCCCGGCAAGCAGGGAACCTGCGACGCGCACGGTTCGCCGCTGGGCGACAAGGAACTGCAAGGCGCGAAAGACAGCTGTGCCTGGGCGGCGGAAGAGCATTTTCACGTTCCCGATGCCGTGGGGGACTTCTTCGGCAAGGCCGTTGCGCGGGGAGAAAAAGGCGAACAGGCCTGGCGCGCGCTTCTGGCCGCTTACCGGGAAGAGGACGCGGCGCTGGCGGCCGAACTGGAAAGGACGCTGGCTTGCGAACTGCCCGCCGGGTGGGAAACGGCGCCGGCCGAATTTCCCGCCGACGGAAAGGATATCGCCACGCGCAAGGCTTCGGAAATCGTCATGCAGGCTCTCGCGGCCAAAGTGCCGGAGCTGGCCGGCGGCTCGGCCGATCTCAATCCTTCAACCTTCACCTGGCTTAAAGGAATGGGCGACTTCCAGCATCCGGCCGCTTCCCGCGCCGGATTGCACGGCATGGTGGGCGGGGTCTGGGACTATACGGGGCGCAACATTCACTTCGGCGTGCGCGAGCACGCGATGGGCGCGATTGCCGTGGGGCTTGCCCTGCACGGCGGCGTGATTCCCTACACGGCGACGTTCCTGACGTTTGCCGACTATATGCGTCCGCCCATGCGGCTTTCCGCCATGATGGGCCTGCGCGTGATTTTTATCTTCACGCACGACAGCATCGGCGTGGGTGAAGACGGGCCGACGCACCAGCCCGTCGAGCAGATCATGAATCTGCGGCAGATTCCCAACATGACACTCCTGCGCCCGGCGGACGCCAACGAAACCCGCGAAGCCTGGCTTCTGGCGCTGGCCAACACGCTTGGCCCCACAACACTCATCTTCAGCCGCCAGAATCTGCCCGTTCTGGACCGCACCGTCTGCGCTTCCGCCGCCGGCGTGCGCCGGGGCGGTTATATCCTGTGGGAGTCATCCGTCCTGGAACCCCATGTGATTCTCCTGGCGACCGGTTCGGAAGTGGCCATGACGCTCGAAGCCGGCCGCAAGCTGGCGCAGGAAGGCATCCGTGTCCGCGTCGTGTCTCTGCCCAGCTGGGAAATCTTCGACCGCCAGCCCGTGGAATACCGCAACCAGGTCCTGCCGCCGAAAATTTCGGCGCGCCTGGCCGTGGAAGCCGGCATCCGCCTGGGCTGGGAGCATTACGTCGGACTGTCGGGAAAGATCATCGGCATGGACACCTTCGGCGCCTCCGCGCCCGGAACCGTGCTTTATGAAAAATTCGGCTTCACGCCCGCCAACATTGTTGCGGCGGCCAAAGAGATGCTGGCCGGCCGTTAACGGAGAAGCGCATCATGCAGACTACCGGTATTTCCTTCCTCCTGGGAGCCTACCAGGGCGCCGTCACCAACGCGCTCGAAAAAATGCGGCGCGCCAACATCGCGGCGCGCATCTGGGCCAACGATTACCGCGTCTGGAAGTCCTCGCCCGCAGAAATTTCCAACCGTCTGGGCTGGCTGCACGCGCCCGTGGAGACGGCTTCCAATGCCGGCCGCATCCGGGCCTCCCTGGAGACCTTTACCAGCGGCGCCATTGACGATGTTGTCCTTTTGGGAATGGGCGGATCGAGCCTGTCGGCGGAAGTGTTCAACGCGATGCTCGGCAGTGCGCCGGGATTTCCCCGCCTGCAGATTCTCGATACCACCGACCCCGCCGTTATCGGCCGCACGGCCCGAATGCTCAATTTGGAAAAAACGCTTTTTATCGTGTCTTCCAAATCGGGAAAGACGCTCGAAATCCTCTCGCTCTTTTTGTATTTTTACAATCTTGCCGACGCGGCGCCGGGCGTGGCGGCCAACGAGCATTTCATGTTCATCACGGACGAAGGCTCGCCGATGCTGGCGCAGGCGTGGCAGCTGCAGCTGCCCTATGTGTTTTCCAACAATCCCAACATCGGCGGCCGTTATGCCGCTCTGTCGCTGGTCGGCATGATTCCGGCGGCGCTCATGGGCATTTCCATCGAGACGCTGCTGCAAAACGCCATGGCCGTTGCCGGCCGGGAAAAGACGGATTTCTTTTCCGGCAAGGGCGACTCCACCGGCCTGCTTCTGGGCGCCGCGCTGGGCACCCTGGCGCAGTACGGCCGCGACAAGCTCACGCTGGTTTTTCCTCCGGCCTGGCGGCCTTTCGGAGACTGGCTCGAACAGCTTATCGCGGAGAGCCTGGGAAAGGAAGGCAAGGGCATCGTCCCGGTGTTGAACGAACCGCCGCTGGAGACACAGGTGTACGGCAAAGACCGGATCTTTGTCTTTTTTGAGGACGATCCAGGCCGCTGGGATTCACGCAAGACGGAGCTGGCAACCGCCGGGCATCCCCTGTTGCTTCTGCCGGTCGGCGATGCCTACGATCTGGGCGGACAGATGTTTTTATGGGAAATGGCCACGGCCGTTGCGGGCCACCTGATGGGCGTGAATCCATTCGATCAGCCGGATGTCGAAGCGACCAAGGAACACACCAGCCGGATGATCGCCTTGTACCGGAAAACCCGCGTCCGGCCCGCTGCCGCGCCGAGTCTCGCCGCTGCCGGCGGCGACGTTTACGGCGAGGCGACCGGATCGGACCCCGCCTGTGCTTTGCAGAATTTTCTGGCGCAGGCACAGGACGGCGCCTATGTCGGTCTCCAGGTTTATCTCAGCCCCTCGCGCGAGCTCGACGCCGCTCTGGCCCGGCTGCGGGCGGCCCTCACCCGCCGCTGCAAACTGGCTGTCACGGTGGGCTACGGTCCCCGCTATCTGCATTCGACCGGCCAGCTGCACAAGGGAGACGCGGGCCGCGGTTTGTTTGTTCAGTTGACCGGCGCCGACGCCGCGGATCTGCCCATTCCTGACGACCTGGGAGAGGCAGCCTCCACGCTGACGTTCGGCGAGCTCAAGGCGGCGCAGGCCGAAGCCGACCGGCAGGCGCTCTTGGACCAGGGGCGCAAAGTGCTCCGTCTCCACTGGCGGCAGGATCCGACGGCGGCTGTTAACGCGCTGGCGGAGAGCCTTGAGCCTTAGTTTTCCCCCGGACATCCGGATCTGCGGCGCTCAGCGCGCCTCGGCGATCACGCGCAGGATCTGCGGCGCGCGGCGTTCGGAAGGCGCGGGGACGCTTCGGGGATAACCCAGGATAATCGGCGCGATGATCCGCTGCTCGGCGGAAAGATTGATCTCGCCCAGCAGCTGCGAATTGCGGATGTGCGAGCCCAGCCCCACCCAGCAGGTGCCCAGGCCGCGCGCTGCCGCAGAAAACATGATATAGCTTGCCGCCAGCGCCGCGTCCACGTCCAGCGAGCGCACCGCCTTCGCGCCGGCGACGTAAATGACGCAGGGCGCGTTGTAGAAAACATTGAAGGCGTCGTTTTTCAGCATGGCGAGATAATCGGCGTTGAGCTGTATCCGGCCCTCTGCCGCATCCCGCAGGAGATTGGCCTTGCTTTCGTCGGAGAGCGCCTTAATCGTTCTGCGGCACTGGACCACGACAAAGCGGCAGGGCTGGTTGTTGCTGGCCGAGGGCGCCAGCGTCGCCTCCTTCAGAATGTCTTCAATGACGTTCCAGGGGACCGCCTTGTCCTCGAAATCCCGGATCGCCCGTCTTTTTAGTAAAAGCTCGGAAAAAGTCATCAGCGTTTCCTCCTTTCTGTACTTTAGGAAGGTAAAAAAAACGTTATCAGTGTGATGAGGCCGTGCCGGAACAGGTCGATCACCGGATTAAGCGCGCCCAAAAGGAGCAGCCCCAGTACAATGAAAAAACCGAAGGGTTCGATCTGGACGAGCACGCGGTTTACCGATTCCGGCGTGAAGCCCATCAGGATCTTCGAACCGTCCAGCGGCGGAATCGGAATCAGGTTGAAAGCGGCCAGGAGAATGTTGATGGAGGCCAGAAGGTAAAGCACGCTGTACAGCAGTCCACCCGGCTGGGGCGCCAGCAGACGCCACAGCAGGAGCGCCGCAAACGCAATGAGAATATTGGCCGTCACGCCGGCGGCTGAAACCAGAATCAGCCCCCTGCGTCTTTGCGGCGCCGGAATGTTTTCCAGATTCACCGGCACCGGTTTTGCCCAGCCGAAACCGATGATCAGGAGCATCAGCGAGCCGATGGGGTCCAGATGGCGCAGCGGATTGAGCGTCAGCCGGCCCAGCCATTTGGCCGTCGGATCGCCCATCCGCCAGGCCACCCAGCCGTGGGCCAGCTCGTGCAGAATCACGGAGTACAAAAGCAGCACGGCCAGAAGCACAAAGGCTGCCGGATCGGCCAAGAGCAGTTTGATTAATCCCATATTCATCCCCGGTCGTTTTTGAAAAGCCGCGTGTCGGCGGATTTTCTGGAAACGCAGTATTTCATAAATTCCCGAGAAACTCAAATGGTCAAAGCCCTGGGCCGCCTGCATCCGGATAAGTCCTTGACAGGGGAAGGACATCTCCCTATACTGCGCCCAATCATTCTTGTTGCGCCGTGGTGAGACATGAAGTCCGATCAGCCGATTACCGCCGACAATGCGTACGAGCGCTCACGGAAAAATTCTCTCTTCGAGGGTTTGAACAAAGAGCAGATTGCGGCGCTTTTTTCCATCAGCCGGGAAATGACGCTGGAAAAAGACGGTTTCCTGATGCGCGAGGGGGATCCGGCCGAGGAGATTTACCTGATTCTCGAAGGCGAGCTGGAAATCAGCCGCTACGACGCCAAGCACAGGCAAAATCACACCATCGCCACGTTGAAGGCCGGCGACACGGTGGGGGAGGTGTCGCTGCTGGACAGCGGACTTCGCTCCGCCTCCGTCTGCGCCAGGTCCTTCTGCCGTCTGCGCGGCATTGCATTCCGGGACCTGCAGGCGCTCGCGGAGCGCGACCACTCCCTCTACAGTATTTTTTACCACCTTTCCAAAAACGTCGGCCGGCGTCTGCGCCACTCCAACGACGTCGCGCTGCAAGCCATGGAACGGCAGCTCGACGAGTTCAAGACCCGCGTGACGCTGGGCAATTTTTTCGTCTATATCGTCATCATGCTGTCGCTTTTCACCTTCAGCCTCGACGGCCTGAAGTACGTGATGAACGTCGGCAAAAACAGCAGCTACATCACGCTGCCGCTCACGCTGGCCTTTTTCATTTTTTTCGTCATTTTCATGAAAACGTCCAGCTTTCCCCTGGCGACCTTCGGTCTCACGCTGAAAAACTGGCAAAAGGCCCTCCGGGAAGGCGTGGTCTTCACGATTCCCTTTGCGCTTCTCATCGTCGGCTTGAAGGGCTTCCTCATTTCCTATGTTCCGGGCTACGAAGGGCGGCCGCTCATTGAAGGCCTGGCGGCGATGGACGCCGATCCGCGGACCTGGTGGACGTTTTTATTCATCTATATTCTGATCGTGGCGCCGCTGCAGGAGTTTCTGGCCCGGGGCGGACTGCAGGGGCCGCTCGAGGAATTTCTGTCCTCCCGGTACAAAGTCGCTCTCGCGATTCTGGTTTCCAATCTGCTGTTCAGCACCATGCACCTGTTCATGTCTCTGGAAATCGCCCTGCTCACGTTTATTCCCGGTGTCTATTTCGGCTGGCTTTATTCCCGTACCCATAACCTGCTGGGCGTCTGGATTGCGCACGCCCTGGTCGGCACGATCGGTCTTTCTCTCATCGGTTTCTGATCCCCCAAATTCCGTTTTTACAATGATCTGGAGGAGCGCCGGCGGTTTGCGCGGCAGGCTTTCCTTTACCGGCCGCTAAAGTTTTTCCGTCCGCTTCCGATAAAGAATTTAACGAAATCATCGTCGGATGAAGAAAAAGGCGGTTTAAAAACCGGAATCCAGCAAAAGCCGGCCGGGCCGGCGCAATCACATCCCGACCAGAAAGGTCGGAAAACACCCTAGAAAAGGAGAAATAAATTATGGCAATCAGCGACGTATCATTGACTTCGGGAATGAGGTCCAACCTTTTATCCCTCCAGAACACCGTTAATCTTTTAGACCGCACGCAGGAGCGTCTTTCCACAGGCAAAAAAGTGAATTCGGCCATCGACAATCCGGTTTCCTATTTTGCGGCCCAGTCCCTCAATTCCCGGGCGTCTCTCATCGACAGCCTGAAGGATTCGATGGGGCAGGCGGTTCAGACCGTGACGGCGGCGGACAAGGGCATCACGGCGATCAGCGCCATGATCGAACAGGCCAAAGGTATTGCGCAGTCCGCGCTCAGCGCGGCCACGGGGACGACGGAAACGGAAAACGCGACGGGCGCGCATGCGTTTGTCGCCGGCGATGTGGATATCGACATCTCCGGAATGGAAAGCTTTGCCTATGCAAACGTGGAATTGACGCTCGGCGCTGTAGCGGCCGATGAAACGTTCGGGATCGGCGGCGTAACCTTTACGATGACCGACGCGGTGGGCGCCGGCAATTTTGAAACCCTCGATGAACTGGCGGAGGCGATCAACGCCGCTCTGTCGGATCAGGGAATTGTCGCCACCACCGTGGGAGACGGAGGCACCACATCGATTATCATTTCTCTCACCAGCGGCGATTTCGCTTCGACCGATATCGAAGACAACACTTCCGGCCTGGCTCTGGAAGACCATGCGCAGGTTGCGGGAGATACTATCACTTTTGAAGGAGCGACGTACACGGCGGGTGTTGATTTCAGCACGGCCAATGAACTGGTGGCCATTTTGTCCACCGCCGGCTTCGCCGCCTCTTCCGCGGCGGGCAATGTGGTGACCGCGGCGACTGCCGGGACAACGGTGACCGTGGGCGAATTCACGGCCAGCGCCGGCATCGATGTCGCGGAAGGACAGGAAGAACAGGCGGCGTCGGCTTTCACCGTCGGCGGAACCACTCTGACGGCGGGCGTCGATTTTCAGATCGGCGCCGATGACGCGGCAACCGCCGCCAATCTGGCCGCGGCCATTACGGAAGCGGGCCTCGGGACGGCAACCGTTGCCGGCGCGGTCGTTACCGTGACGCGGCCGTCCGACGAACTGAATTCGCTCGTTGCGCAGTACAACACGATCCGGACGCA
>DBPV01000144.1:22716-28850 GCA_002304995.1 Syntrophaceae bacterium UBA1411 | reverse complement strand
CATAATCTCCTCGATCCGCGTTTTTACCGGATGGAGAGCACCCGGTTTTCTGTCGGAACCGGCATAGCCAGCCCCTTCCTGAACCGACGAGAGCCTGGCAAATTCCCGGACGGCCGGCTCGGCATATTCCCTGCGGGCCCGGTCGGTGATTTTTTTACCGCGCGCGGTGGGACAAAATTCGGGCGCTTTGCCGCGCCGGTTGAGGCAGAGGCGCTCCCGGCGCAAAAGCGGGCAGCGGGCGCATTGCGCAATGTTTTGCAAGGCTTTCATCAGCGTTCCCCTTCGGGTAGAATTGACGGCATTATAATCGGACCGGCCGGCCGCGTCCATGAAATATTTTCTTTCGGCCTTGACATATTATGAGCATATGCTTATTATTCGCAGCGAAGGAGAAAAAGGCCATGCCCCGACCCAAGTGCCGGCGCCGGATCTGTGGAATGCCCGATACGAACTACTTCAAGCCGCGCGGCATTCCCGCCATGGACCTCGAAGAAGTCCTTCTGGAGCTCGATGAATTTGAGGCGGTTCGCCTGGCGGATTACGAGCGCCTCTATCAGGAGGAAGCGGCGGCGCAGATGAATATTTCCCGCCAGACCTTCGGCCGGATTCTCGAGGCGGCGCATCGCAAGATCGCCGATGTGCTGATTCACGGCAAGGCGCTGAAAATCGAAGCAAACGAAACGGCGGAAAACTCCGCCGCACGAAATACGATCCATCGGAAAAGGAGAACATCATGAAAATCGCTCTACCATCCCATCAAAACCGCGTTGACGAACATTTCGGGCACTGTGAATACTTCACCGTGTTCACCGTCGGCAACGACCGGACAATCGTCGCGGAAGAAACCCTCACGCCGCCCCCCGGCTGCGGCTGCAAATCCAATATCGCCCAGGTGCTTGCCGAAATGGGCGTAACGCTCATGCTGGCCGGCAACATGGGCCAGGGCGCCGTTAACGTCCTGGGCCAAAGCGGCATTGAGGTTCTGCGCGGCTGTTCGGGCAACGTCCGGGACGTGGCGCAAAAATGGCTGGCCGGCACGCTTGCCGATTCCGGGCTTTCCTGCGCACAGCACGAGCACGGCTGCCACGAACATTGATGGAGACAACCCATGAAAGCCGGCAAGTCGGCTCCGCCCGGATCTTTCAGCGGCGCCGGCGGACAAAACATCATCCTGGATTCCATCGCGGACGGCGTGTTCACGGTGGACCGGAACTGGCGCATCACGTCGTTTAACCGCGCGGCGGAAGCGATCACCGGCGTCTCGCGCGGCGAGGCCGTGGGGCAGTTGTGCAAGGATGTGCTCAAAGCGGACATCTGCGAAAAAAACTGCTGCCTCCGGACCACCATGAAAACCGGCGTTCCCATCATCAATAAAAAAGTCCGCATCATCGACGCGCAGGGCCGCAAGTTCCCCGTCAGCATTTCCACCGCGCTTTTGCGCGACGACCGGGGCAAACTGCTGGGGGCGGTGGAAACCTTCCGCGACATGAGCGTGGAGGAAGATCTGCGCAAAGCGGTCTTATCGAAATATTCCTTCGAAGACATCCTTTCAAAAAACCATCGCCTGCTCAAGCTGTTCGACATCCTGCCGGACGTCGCCGCGGGCGGCAGTACGGTCTTGATTGAAGGGGAAAGCGGAACCGGCAAGGAACTTTTCGCCCGTGCCATCCACAATCTGAGCCCCCGCAAAAAACAGCCGTTTGTCGCCGTCAACTGCGGCGCCCTGCCGGATACGCTTCTGGAATCGGAACTCTTCGGCTACAAGGCCGGCGCGTTCACCGACGCTAAAAAAGACAAACCCGGACGTTTCCGCCTGGCGGAAAACGGCACACTGTTCCTCGACGAAATCGGCGAACTCACGGCCGCCATGCAGGTCAAGCTCCTGCGCGTGCTTCAGGAAAAAACCTACGAGCCGCTGGGAGCGACGAAAAGCGTCGAACATCATGTCCGCATCATTGCGGCAACGAACAGGAACCTCGGGGAACTCGTCCGGCAGGGAAGTTTCCGCGAAGATCTGTATTACCGGATCAATGTCTTTAAAATCGTCCTGCCGCCGCTGCGCGAACGGATGGAAGATCTGCCCCTGCTGGTCGACCACTTCATCCGGCGCTTCAATACGCTGCAGAAGAAAGACATCGGCGCAATGAGCGCCGAGGCGATGTCCGTCCTGATGGACTACGTCTGGCCCGGAAACATCCGCGAACTGGCCAACGTCATTGAACGCGCTTTTATTCTCTGCAAAAACGGCCTTATCGAAAAAAGGCACCTGCCCGAGTCGCTCCTGACGGAAAACCGGGAGCATGCGGTAAACAAGGCCGCCTCGCTCGGCGATGCACAGGCCGCTTTTCTGACGGATGCGCTTCGGGAAAACGCCTGGAACCGCCCTCAAACCGCCCGGAAACTGGGCATCCACAAAAGCACCCTGTACCGTCGGATCAAAGCCCTGGGCATCGTTACCCCCGACCGGTGAAAAAAAAAGCAGCGGTCGCGTTTCTGCAACTTCGTCGCGGCACGAGTTGCGCATTCGCAACCCGTCCGCCGCTTTGCGCCTTCCCCTTCTTCTGCATGTCACCGGATTCGCTCGAAAAAATTTCCTCTGCGTCCGTGGCATTTCTTTTGCTTTAAAGGATTGCAGAAGGTGGCGACCTTTTTTAAAGATCACTGAAGGAGAAAACATGAAGCTGGCGCTGTCCGTATTCAAAGAATGTATCTCCACCGTTTTTGATGCGGCCGAACAACTGCTGATCCTGGACCTGGAAGACGGCGCCGAACCCCGACGCTACACAGCCAAATTCAACGGCAAGGACCCGGCAAGCCGGACCAACGATCTGAAGGACCGGGGTATTGATGTGCTGATCTGCGGGGCCATTTCCCGCCCCATGGAGCGGTCGATCACATCGCGGGGCATAACGGTTCATTCGTTTGTCCGCGGCCCCGTGGAGGAGGTTCTGGCCGCCTATCTGGGCAACCGCCTGGGTCTGGCGGTCTTTTCTCTGCCCGGCTGCCGCGGACGGGATTTGGAAAGGTCATCCTGTCCGGGCCGGCGCTGGCGGCGGGGGCAGGGGCGTGGCATGGGCTGCCGGATGGGACCGTCTCAGTCAGGAGGATAAGCCTGACGACGCTAATTTTTTACTCATGAAGGAGAAAAAACATTGAACACATCCATTCCCAAAGAACTTTTTTTTACCAAAGGGGTCGGGACGCACCGCGAACAGCTTCATTCCTTCGAGCTCGCGCTGCGCGACGCCGGCATTGAGAAATGCAATCTGGTGCAGGTTTCCAGCATCATGCCGCCGGGCTGCAAGGTGCTCTCCCGGGCGGAAGGCCTCAAAATACTGAAACCGGGCGCAATTACTTTTTGCGTGATGAGCCGCTGCTGCTCGAATGAGCCCAAAAGGCTGATTTCCGCGGCCGTCGGCTGCGCGATCCCCGTGGACAAGAAAACGTACGGTTACATCAGCGAGCATCACGCCTTCGGATTTACAGAAAAACAAACGGGCGATTATGCCGAAGACCTGGCGGCGGCCATGCTGGCCTCCACGCTGGGCATCGATTTTAATGTGGATGAAAGCTGGGACGAGAAAAAGGAACTGTTCAAAATCAGCGGTAAAATCGTCGGTACCCGCAACACCACTCAGTCCGCCGTACTGAAAACAGCCGACTACACGACGGTACTGGCGGCGGCGGTTTTTGTATTTTAGAAAAGGCCGGCAAAAAGGAGACCAACATGAATTCAGCCAATCGCGGAGGAAGAGGCCAGGGCCAGGGTATGGGCCAGGGCCGCGGCGGCGGCGGACGGGGACGCGGCGGCGGTCCGACGGCCGGCGGCGCGGGAGGAACGTGCCGCTGCCCCAACTGCGGCCACAGCCAGCCGCATGAACGCGGCGTGCCCTGCACGCAGGTTCAGTGCCCGAAGTGCAAGACTGCGATGGTTCGGGAATAGATCAACAATCGCATGAAAGGAGGGTTTTTACCATGCCAAGAGGAGATTCAACAGGCCCCATGGGGGCGGGACCTATGACAGGTCGTCAGGCGGGATATTGCGCCGGTTACAATATGCCTGGTTTTTTAAATACTGCCGGAAGACGCGGTATGGGAATGGGTTTGGGACGTGGAGCTAATGCAGGATGGCACGGCGGCGGACTAAGACGGCGTAATCGCTTTTTTGCCGCTGGCGTGCCCGGCAGAGCCTGGCTTGGAGGACCTGCGACGCCATTTCATCAAGCCGATCCGGAAAGGGAAAAGCAGGCACTTAAAAGTCAGGCTGAATATCTGCAATCCGAAATGGACGCGATCAAAAAACGCCTCGGCGAGTTGAATGCAAAAGCCCAGGCAAAATAATTCCCGCGATCCGGAAATTCAAAAAGGCATGGCACTGCTCATCCATGCCCGGCGGTGGCGGTGTGTTTCACTCAAGCTTCGCACTGCCGCCGTCACTTGCCGGATAAAATAACTATTGGCGGAATTCATGGACACAGGCGCGGATTTTATCCGCGCCAGGGTGGCGGTGGCGTGCCTCTGGCCGCTTCGCGCTGCCGCCACCGATTTTAATCCCGCTCACGCGGGAGGAGTGTTGGTTTTCCGCAACTTGCGCTGAGGTGGTTGATTCATCACAGGGGATTGATGGACTTTAAATCATTCTCCCAAGAGTTCATATGAGGCGCTGAAATTGAAAAAAATTGGGATTATCATCTGCGCCCGCTACAGCCATTGCGGCGGCGGGAAATGTTTCAGAGCTTTGCGCGAACGCCACGGCGGCTTCGCCCGCTATGCTCCGGAGGAAATAGTGGAAATTGTCGGATATTCGACCTGCGGAGGCTGTCCGGGCGGCAACGTGGAATACGTTCCGGGTGAATTCTTGAAAAACGGCTGCGACGTCGTTCATCTGGCCACCGGCCTGGTGGTCGGATACCCGCCCTGTCCGCGGCTTGGGCAGTTTATGGTTTTCATTCAGGAGCAGTTTTCTCTGCCCGTAGTGGTCGGAACGCATCCGATCCCGTTGAAGTACCTGGAATCCCACAGCAGGCTTCCCTTCTGGAAGCAGGCGAAAATGGATCGGGTGGCCGCTGATCTCCTGAAGGAGTCCCGCGAGCTGATGGAATCTTACAATTAACGATTGAGGAAGGTATAATGAAAATAGCCATAACAACATCCGGCGCCGATTTATCCGCCCCGCTGGACAGCCGCTTCGGCCGCGCGCCGAAATTTCTGATTTACGATCTCGACACCGGCGCGTTCGAGGTTGCGGATAACCAGCAGAATTTAAACGCGGCGCAAGGGGCGGGCATCCAGTCCGCGCAAAACATCGCGCGCCTGAACGTCAAGGCGCTGATCACGGGCCATTGCGGCCCCAAGGCGTTTAGGGTCTTAAAGGCGGCGGAAATCAAAATTTTCAACTGTGACGCAACGACCGTCCGGGAAGCGCTGGACCTCTACCGCGCGGGCAAACTCCGAGAGGCCCAGGACGCTGATGTGGAAGGACACTGGGTATGACGAATTGCCGGACGGCTGATCATCCGGCCGGAGCGATCCGCGGCAGGCAGAGAAAAGGACGCTGGACATGAAGGACTCGCATATTCTCTATCACCCGATCGGCGTGATTCGCAGCGAACACACGGCTGCGGATCACACCCCCATCCAGCCGGTTTATGCCAAAGGCTGCCGGGGGCGCGTCGAACTGTTTGATGCGTTTGTCGAAGGCCTGGCGGACCTCGACGGCTTCTCCCATATTTATCTGATTTACCACTTCCATCAGGCTCCGCCTCTCAGGCTGCGGATAAAACCGTTTCTTCAGGATGTCGAACGGGGAATCTTCGCGATCCGGGCGCCGGGCCGCCCCAATCCCATCGGCCTGTCCGTGGTGGAGCTTTTAAAGATCGAAGGCTCTGTTGTCCATTTCGACGGCGCCGATATTCTCGACGGCACGCCGCTTCTGGACATCAAGCCCTATACGGCGAAGTTCGATCTGTGCGATGTGAAAAAAAGCGGCTGGCAGGACGAGGTGGATGAACCTACGGCGCAGCGCAAGGGAAAGAGGGGGTACCGCAAATGAAAATGTGTCTGGATTGTGTTCCATGTTTTGTGCGCCAGGCCGCCGATGCGGTCCGCCTGTCGGTTTCCTCGGAGGAAGAGCA
>DBPV01000144.1:10779-22693 GCA_002304995.1 Syntrophaceae bacterium UBA1411 | reverse complement strand
CAGATGCTTCACCGGCGCCTGCGCGCCCTTCTGGCCGTCGAGGATCCCTACCGGACGTCCAAGAACCGGCACAATGCGCTCGCCGCGCGGCTGATACCCTCCATCCGCCGGCGCATCGCGGCCGCGGTCGACCCGCTGACCATGGCGGTGCGCTACGCCATCACGGGCAACATCATCGATCTGGGCGCCAAAAACAACGTGGGCATGGGCGAGGTATACGCGGAGCTCCAAAGCGCGCCCATGCAGCCGGTCTTCGGCGACCTGGAGGCGTTTAAAAAAGCGGCCGGCCGGGCCAGAACCATTCTTTACCTGGCCGACAACGCCGGCGAAATTTTTTTCGACCGCCTGCTGATCGAACAGTTTTCCGGCGCGCGGGTCACGCTCGTCGTCCGCGGCGCGCCGGTGATCAACGACGCAACGCTTCCCGACGCGCAGGCGGCGGGCCTGGAAGACATTGCCGAGGTCATGGACAACGGCTCGGATGCCCCGGGCACCCTGCTTCACGATTGCAGCCCCGAATTCCGCCGCCGGTTCGACGAAGCCGACATGATTATCGCCAAGGGCCAGGGCAATTTTGAAAGCCTGTCGGAGGGGCGGCGCGAGGTTTTCTTCCTGTTTCGGGCCAAGTGTCCGGTCATCAGCCGTCATTCCGGTTTTACGGCGGGAACCTATGTGGCCACCAACCGGTTCGAACGGCGGAAAGCCGCGGAGGAAAGAGGCGGTTGATGAAAACGTCGTTTGTGGCTATTGAACTGCGGGCGCACGCCCCGTTTACGGCTTTCGGGACCGTCACCGGCATTGTCGTCATGGCGGCGTTCATTCAGTTTCACGTCCCGCGGGACATTTCCGCCGCGCTGTTCTGGCTTTTTCATCCGCTGCACGTGCTCGCAAGCGCCCTGGTCACCACCGCCATGTACCGGCGCCACACCGGAAACGGCATCTGGCGCGCAATCCTGGTCGGTTATGTCGGGTCTATCGGCATCGCCACCCTGAGCGATTCGCTCATGCCCTTTGTCGGCGAGTGGCTCCTGGACCTGCCCAACCGCGGCGTTCATCCGGGGTTCATTGAAAAATGGTGGCTGGTCAATCCGCTGGCGGCCGTGGGTATTGCGCTGGGATTTGTCGTTTCTTCCACGCACATTCCCCATGCGGCCCACGTCCTGCTCAGCACGTGGGCATCGCTGTTTCATGTCCTGATGGCGCTGGGAACCTCCGTCAACGTCGTCCAGGTGATTCTCATCGCCGTCTTTTTATTTTTAGCGGTCTGGGTCCCCTGCTGCACCAGCGACATTGTTTTTCCGCTTTTGTGGATAGATAAAAAGGAGGAAACGGCATGAAGATTTCCGTCGCTTCCGGAAAAGGCGGAACCGGCAAGACAACGGTGTCCGTCAACCTGGCGCGCATTTTCGGCGGCGAGGTCGTTCTCGCGGACTGTGACGTTGAAGAACCCAACGCGCACCTGTTTTTAAAGACAAGCCGGCCGGTCGAAAAAACCGTCGGCATTCCCGTCCCCGTCGTGGACGAGACGCTGTGCGACGGCTGCGGCCTGTGCGCGAAAATCTGCCAGTTCTCCGCCATTGTGACTTTCGGCACGGCGCCGCTGGTGTTTCCCGAAATGTGCCACGGCTGCGGCGGCTGCACGCTGGTTTGCCCCCCCAAGGCCATTACGGAACAACCGCGCCGCATCGGCGTGGTCGAAACCTCCCGGGCCGATCAAATCACCCTGGTGACCGGACGGCTGGATGTCGGAGTGGCCCTGGCGCCGCCCCTGATCCGCGCGGTGAGAAACGCGCTGCCGGAAAATCAAGCCGTGATCCTCGACGCGCCGCCCGGCACATCCTGCCCGGTGATGGCCGCCGTCCGCGATACGGACATGGTTCTGCTGGTGACGGAACCCACGCCGTTCGGTCTCAACGATCTGTCGCTGGCGGTGGACATGGCGCGGGAACAGGACCTTCCCTTCGGCGTCATCGTCAACCGGATGGGCTCCGGCGATAACCGCATCCAGGAATTTTGCGGGAAAGAAGACATCCCGATCCTGCTTGAAATTCCCGACGACCGGCGGATTGCCGAATATTACTCCCGGGGCGTCCTGATGGTCGACGCCCTGCCGGAGTACCGGAAGCTTTTTGAAAGCCTCCTGCAAAAAATCCGCGGACAAATCGGTAAAGGAGAAAGAAAACATGCCTACTTATGAATATGCCTGTACCGGCTGCGGCCTGCACTTTGAAAAACAGCAAAGCATGACCGACGCGCCGGTTTCCGTCTGCCCCGAATGCGGCGGAAACGTAGAACGGCAGATCAGCGGCGGAAGCGGCTTCATTATGAAATCGGGGAGCGCAAGCCGCCGGAACGCGGCAGGGAGCTGCTCGCTTGAAGAAACAGGACGGACCTGCTGCGGCGCCGCAAGCCGCTGCGGACAGTCGCCCTGCGGAGAATAAACAATGCCCTCAAAACCGTTTCAATACCTTTACGGTCCGGTCCCGTCGCGGCGGCTGGGCCGGTCGCTGGGCGTGGATCTCGTGCCTTACAAAACCTGTACGTATGACTGCATCTATTGTCAACTGGGCAAGACAACGCATAAAACCACGGCCAGACAGGATTATGTCCCTGCGGCAGGCGTTCTTTCCGAACTGGCGGAAAAACTGGCCGCCGGCGTTGCCTGCAATTACATCACGCTTGCCGGTTCGGGCGAACCGACGCTGCATGCGTCTCTGGAAGAGCTGATTTGCAAAATCAGGGAGATGACGGATATTCCCGTCGCGGTCATCACCAACGGATCGCTCTTGTATCTGCCCGAGGTGCGCGAAGCGCTGATGCGGGCGGATCTCGTCGTTCCTTCGCTCGACGCGGGAGACGCAGCCCTGTTTGAATATGTCAACAGGCCGCACCCGGATGTTGTTTTTGAGCGGATGATCGAAGGCCTCGTCACGTTCGGAAAACGGTACCCGGGTCGTCTGTGGATGGAAGTGCTGCTGGTTTCCGGCGTCACGGGTATGGCCTCGGAAGTCAAAAAAATCGCGGCCTGGATTGAAAAAATCCCTGCGGAAAGAATTCAGCTCAACACCGTCAACCGGCCGTCCTATGAGGATTTCGCCTGCGCCGTAGATCCGAAGCAAATGAAAAAACTGGCCGGCTTTTTTGCCGGCGCGGTTGAAATTCCGGAAAACGCGACGCCGGCCGTCGGCGCATCGGAGACAACCTCGGATACCTCGGATGCGGATATCTGCAATTTGCTGGCCCGGCGGCCCTGCACGCTGGAAGGCGTTGCGCTGGGCCTCAGCCTTCACCCGCACGACGCGGCCAAGCGTCTGGAACGGCTGATCACCGGCAAAGCCGTCACGGCAAAGCGAAACGGAGGAAAGATTTATTATACTCCGGCGGAGCGCACATCATGAAAGAACTGGTCATCATCAGCGGCAAGGGAGGAACAGGCAAAACCAGCGTTACGGCGTCACTGGCCCAGCTGGCCGGACGCCCGGTCCTCTGCGACTGCGACGTGGACGCGGCGGATCTGCACCTGGTCCTGGCGCCTGACATCCGGGAGGAACACGAGTTCCGCAGCGGCCATTCGGCGGTCATCAACCGGGACGACTGCGTGGACTGCGGCGCCTGCGCGGACCTGTGCCGGTTCGGTGCGATCCGGATGGAAGAGAAGGAGGACAGCGATACGCTGTTTGTGATCGATCCCGTCTCCTGCGAAGGCTGCGGCGTGTGCGTTTATTTCTGCCCGCAAAATGCCATTGACTTTCCCGAGCGACTTTGTGGTAAATGGTTCGTGTCGCAAACGCGGCTGGGACCCATGGTGCATGCCCGTTTGGGCGCGGCCGCCGAAAACTCCGGCAAGCTCGTCACCACCGTGCGGCAGGAGGCGCGCCGGCTGGCCGAAACGGGCGGCCACGACTGGGTGATCGTCGACGGACCGCCCGGCATCGGCTGTCCCGTCATCGCATCGGTCACGGGCGCATCCCAGATTCTGGTCGTCACCGAACCGACCGTGTCGGGCGAGCATGACCTCGAAAGGGTGCTGGGACTGGCCCGGCATTTTCAGATTCCCGCGGCCGTCTGCGTCAACAAGTGGGATATCAATCCCGACATGACCCGGCGGATCGAAGAACAGGCAAGATCGTCAGGGGCGTCCATCGCCGGGCGCATCCGTTACGACGGCGCTGTGACCCGGGCGCAGATTCTGAAAAAAGCGGTCGTGGAAACCGAAGCCGCCTGCGCTTCCGACATTCTCGACATTTGGAAGAATTTGAGCCGTTCAGGAGGGGGAAAATAGCCATGGAAGTTGTTGATATCGAAAAATTCAATTTTCCGGCGCACCGGCATGCGAAAGAGCCGCGCAACCTGGGGCCGCTCGGAACATTCAACGGGCATGCTAAAATCACCGGCCCCTGTGGTGATACGATGGAGTTCTGGCTCTGGATCGATCAGGGCAAGATCCGAAAGGTTTCCTTTCTCACGGACGGCTGTGCTCCGTCGCTGGCCGCAGGAAGCATGACAACCTGCCTGGCTGAAGAGAAAACGATTGCGGAGGCGAAGGCCCTGCTGCAAAAAGACGTCCTCGACGCGCTGGGCGGCCTCCCCGAAGATCATGAGCACTGCGCGCTCCTGGCGGCCAATACGCTGGCGGCCGCGTGCGACGATTACTTGAAAAATACGAATACAGGAGGATAATCAAAAAGTGGACAACAAGAAAACGTGCGACTCGTGCGGAGACGCAAGCTGCTCCGCCAAAGCAAAAAATCAGGGTGAAAACGATCAGGACTTTGCCGACCGCCGGCGCCTTCAGGCGCGGCTGTGCCGCATTCAGCATAAAATTGTCGTGCTCTCCGGAAAAGGCGGCGTCGGCAAGAGCACGGTGGCGGTGAATCTCGCCACGGCGCTGGCGCTGGGCGGCCTGCGCGTGGGGCTTCTGGACGTGGATATCCACGGGCCGAGCGTCCCCACCATGCTGGGGCTGGAGGGAGCGACCCTTAAAGGCACGCCCGGCGAACTGCTGCCCGTGGAATTCGGCGGCCTGAAAGTCATGTCCATCGGATTTCTGCTGCACAATCCCGACGACGCGATCATCTGGCGCGGCCCGATGAAGATGGGCGTCATCAAACAGTTTCTCACCGACGTCAACTGGGGCGATCTGGATTATCTGATCGTAGACGCGCCTCCCGGGACCGGCGACGAACCCTTGTCTCTGTGTCAGCTGATTCAGCCGCTGGACGGCGCGGTCATCGTCACCACGCCCCAGAAAGTGGCGGCCATCGACGTGCGCAAATCCATCAGTTTCTGCCGCCAGCTCAACGTGCCCGTCCTGGGGGTCGTCGAAAACATGAGCGGCTTTGTCTGCCCCAAGTGCGGAGAAGTCACGCAGATCCTGCCCGAGGGCGGCGGCCGTAAAATCGCTGCGGATATGAACGTACCCTTTCTGGGCGCGATTCCGCTGGATCAGAATATTGCCCAATCGGGCGATTCGGGTAAGGTGTTCATCTATCATGCTTCGGAAACGCCGACAGGTAAAATTATGCAGGGCGTGATCGACCAGATCACCGAACTGGAACAAACAAAAAAACTGGATTCCTAAGGAGCAGACATAATGAAAATTGCAATACCCCTGGCGGAAGGAAAACTGACGATGCATTTCGGACATTGCGCAAGCTTTGCCCTGGTCGACGTGGATGACCAGACCAAAAAGATTCTGGGACGCGAAGACATTCCCGCGCCGCCGCACGAGCCGGGGCTTTTGCCGCCGTGGCTGGCCGAGCGGGGCGCAAAAATGATCATCGCGGGCGGCATGGGACAGCGCGCCCAGGAGCTCTTTGCCCTTGAGGGCATCCGGGTGGTGGTGGGCGCCCCGTCTGAAACGCCGGAGAAGCTCATTACGGATTACCTCGCGGGCACGCTGGTCGTCGGAGCCAACGTCTGCGATCACTAACCTTCTGAAAGGAGAATCATCATGACGGCGACCACCGGTTTAAATCCTGTGGACAGGATCGAAATCTGGACCCTGCAGGACAACTACATCGAGATGACCGCGCTGGACAACACGGCCGTCGTGACGCGGGCAACCTCTCTCAAAGACGGTGAAATCAAGGCGTCCATTCTGGCGGAGCATGGTTTCTCCGCGCTTTTGAAAACCACGGCAGGCGAAACAACGCACACGCTGCTTTTCGATTTCGGCTTTTCCGAAGACGGGGCGGTCAAAAACGCGGCGCTGCTCGGTTTGGATCTGCGCGACGTCGAAGCGGCGGTGCTTTCCCACGGCCACAGCGACCACACCGGCGCGATGAAAGCTTTCGGCGCGGCCATCGGGAAAAAGGATATGCCGCTGGTGCTGCATCCGTCGGCGTTTAAAGCGCCGCGCTATCTGAAGTTCGGCGAAAGCTTCAAAGTCTATTTCCCCCGGTTCACCCGCGAAATGGTTCAAGAGGCGGGATTTCATCCGGTGGAAACCGAAATCCCCCATTCTCTGCTGGACGGCGCCTTTCTGGTTCTGGGCGGCATTCCCCGGAAAACAGATTTTGAAACAGGCTGGGCCATCGTCCACCGCCTCGAAGAAGACAAAGAAGTCTGGGACGCCATTGAAGACGATACGTCGGTGGTTGTGCATCTCAGGGACAAGGGCCTGGTGATTTTATCCGGCTGCGCGCACGCGGGCATTGTCAACACCGTCCAATATGCCATCGAGGTCACAGGCGTTGCTCAGGTGCATGCGATCATGGGCGGGTTTCACCTGTCCGGACCTTTTTTCGAGCCGATCATCGGCCGCACGGCTGAGGAGCTGCAAAAACTGGCGCCGGCGTATGTGATTCCGACGCACTGCACCGGCCGCAAAGCGATTCTGGAAATCGAAAAGAAGATGCCCGAACAGTTTATTTTAAACATGGCCGGAACGAAGCTTACGTTTGTATAAAGACAGGTGCAAGGTGAAAGGTGCAAGGCACAAGGAAGACGGAAATATCAGCTATGAGCCACTATCCACTATCCACCATTCACCATTCACCACCCACCAACTAAGGAGGTTTCATGACCGAAAAAGCATTTCAGGATTATTACCCGGACGATTTGAGCCACTGCTACGGGTGCGGCAGCCGCAATGAAAAGGGACTGCAAATCAAAAGTTTCTGGGACGGCGAAGAATCCGTCTGTGTTTATACGCCCAGGGATTACCATACGGCCATTCCCGGATTTGTTTACGGCGGGCTCATCGCCTCGCTCATCGACTGCCACTCCACCGGCACGGCCTCGGCGGCCAAATACCGCGCGGAGGGCCGGGAAATGGGCTCCGATCCGCCGATCCGGTTTGTGACCGCTTCGCTGCACGTGGACTACCTCTTGCCCACGCCGATCGGCGTTCCTCTCGAAATCCGCGGTAAAGTCAAACTCATCAAAGGAAGGCGCGTGGTGGTTGAGGCGCATCTCCTGGCCGAAGGAAAAGTCTGCGCGAAAGGCGAGGTCGTGGTCGTCCAGATGCCGGAAAACATGCGGCCGGGAAAATAAAAATCTTTCATTGGGGAGCGGATGGGATATGATGAATGCACATTTGAAAACCTTTTACTTCAGCGCCACAGACACGACGAAGAAAATCGTGACCGGCATTGCCGGAAAGCTCGCGGAGAGCGCCGGCAAGACCGTAGCCGAAAATTTTAATTTCACACTTCCGGAAGCCCGAAAAGAACCGGCGCACTTCACCAAGCAGGATATTGTCGTGGCCGGTGTGCCTGTTTACGCGGGCCGCGTCCCTAACGTGCTCCTGAAATATGTCAACACCACAGAGGGCAACGGCGCCCTGGCGATTGCCGTGGTGGTTTACGGCAACCGTCATTATGACGACGCGCTCGTCGAGTGGCGCGATATTCTGGAAGCAAGAGGGTTCAGGGTCATCGCCGCCGGCGCGTTTGTCGGCGAACACTCCTTTTCCCGAATTCTGGGAGGAAACCGGCCGGATGCCGAGGATATGCTGCGCGTTGCGGAGTTTGCGCGGCAGGTTTACAAAAAAATCACAACCACAAATCCATTGGAAAGCATCGCTGTTCCGGGCAAGCGCCCCTACCGGCCCTATTACCGGCCGAAAGACAAGGACGGCAATCCCGCCTCCATCCTCAAGGTTGTTCCCAAAACCGGCGACGACTGCATTCATTGCGGCCTCTGCGTCAGTCTTTGTCCCGTAGGGTCCATTGACGCAGAAGACGAATCCAGAATAACGGGCATCTGCATCAAATGCTGCGCCTGCATCAAATACTGCCCGGTGGAGGCAAAGTATTTTGATGACGCCAATTATCTGTGGCACAAAGAGGAATTGGAGGTTGCCTTCACTTCCCCGCGCCGGGAGCCGGAGTTCTTTTTATAAATGCGGCATCCATTGATCTGAATCAATGCGCGACGGCCAAGCTTCTGTTAGGGTTTTGGACCAAAAAGGAGAAAAAACCCGATGAGCGAGCGTTTACGGAACTTTCCGATTTCATTTTTTGCCGTGGTGATGGGGCTTGCGGGCGCGGCCGTCGCCTGGCAGCGAACGGAGGCCTTGCTGAACTGGCAAACCGGCATCGGCACGGCGCTTCTTTGGATGACGGCAGCGATTTTTTTGATCCTCTTCTTTCTCTACCTTCTGAAATTTTTCAGATATCGCGAGGAAATAAAAAAAGAGTTTAAAAACATCACCAAACTGTCTTTTTTCCCCACCCTTTCCATCAGCCTGTTGCTTTTGGGCATTGCGGCAATGGACGTGCTGCCCGGCGCGGCCAGAATCCTCTGGATCGTCGGAACCGCCGTTCATTTTCTCTTCAGCGTGGCGATCATTTCCATCTGGATCCGGCATCCGTCCCTGGAAATCAACCATATCAGCCCGGCCTGGTTTATTCCCGTCGTGGGTAATATTCTGGTGCCTATCGCGGGCGCCGCCTTCGCGGCGCCTGAAGTGTCCTGGTTTTTTTTCAGCGTCGGCCTGATCTTCTGGGTGGCCCTTTTTACGATTCTCCTGTACCGGCTGATTTTTCACAACCCTCTTCCGGAAAGGCTTTTGCCGACGCTTTTCATTCTGATCGCTCCGCCCGCCGTCGGTTTTATCGCATACGTCAAGCTGACGGGCGGACTCGATGGTTTCGCCAGAATTCTGTATTATTTCGGATTGTTCGTTTTTATCCTGATGATCCCTCAGCTTAAAATGCTTTCCCGGATCAGCTACTACCTGTCCTGGTGGGCCTATACCTTTCCCATGGCGGCATTGACTATTGCCACAATCCTCATGTATCATGCAAGCCACCTCGGGTTTTTCAAATACCTCGCCCTGGTTTTGCTGGTTGTTCTTTCGTGCGTCGTGGCTCTGCTGGCCGTCATGACGCTCAGCGCCATAAAAGACAGACGGATCTGTGTTGAAGATTGAAAAGCGGTATTTCGCTATCCATAAAATTTAACGGAGTATGTTATGACCGAAAAAAGGAAAATTATGGTGATCGGCGGATCGGCTGCCGGTCCCAAAGCGGCGGCCAAGGCCCGCCGGATCGACAATGACGCCCAGGTGGTTATCCTGCAAAAAGACGCGGACCTTTCCATGGCGTCCTGCGGCTACCCCTATTACGTGGGCGGCTTTTTCAACGACCGCAACCAGCTTTTGTGCACACCGGCCGGCGCCGTGCGCAATCCCATGTTTTATTTAAACGCCAAGGATATCGAAGCACGGGTGAATACGGAAGTCACGGCGATCGACCGAAAGAATAAAACCCTATCGTTTAGAAACCTGGCCAGCGGTGAGACCGGGACCCTGCCTTACGACAAACTGGTGATCGCCACCGGCGCTGTGCCCCGCATGCCGCCGGTGCCGGGCGTGGAGCTTGCCGGCATCACGACGCTGCAATCGATGAAGGATGCGGATTTCCTGCGCAACGTTCGCGACGAAGGCAAAATCAAAAAAGCCGTCGTGATCGGCGGCGGTCTGATCGGCATTGAAACCTGCGAAGCGCTGCAGCTGGCGGGTATTGAAATTACCGTCATCGAGCTTTTGCCGCAGCTTCTGACCTTTCTGGACTGGGAGCTCGCCAAGCTCGTCGAAAATCATGTGCGGAGCAAGGGCGCCAACGTGATCACCGACAACGGTATTGCCGCTTTCTTGGGTGAGGACGGGAGGCTTACGGGCGTCAAACTGCAAAACGGCACGGAACTGCCGTGCGAACTGGCGGTGGTAGCCATCGGCGTGCGCCCCAACGTGAAGCTCGCCAAAGAAGCCGGTTTAAAAATCGGCGAGCTGGGCGGCATTGACGTCAACGAATTCATGCAGACTTCCGATCCGGACATTTACGCCGTAGGCGACTGCGTGGAAACAACCAGCCGCATCACCGGCAAAAAAGTGCTGGCGCCCTACGGGGATCTGGCCAACCTTCAGGGGCGCGTGGCGGGCGAAAACGCCGCTTCCACCAACTGCGTCACCTTCCCCGGAACGATTCAAACCGGCATCTGCAAGGTGTTTGACTACGCGGCCGGTTCCACGGGCCTATCGGAAACGGCGGCCAGAAAGCTGGGATATACCGATATCGTCACGGTTATCAACGCGAGCCCCGATAAGCCCGGTTTTATGGAAGGCAAACTCCTGGTGACGAAGATGACCGCCGACGCCAAAACCGGCCGCATCCTGGGCGCGCAGTGCATCGGGCCGGGCAACGTCGCCAAGCAAATCGCCCAGTGGGCCATGGCCATCCAGGGGAAAATGACCGTCGAAGATTTGGTCAACGCCGATTTGCCCTACGCACCGCCCTTTTCCCTGGCCATCGACCATTTCATCGCGACGGCGCATCTGATGCAGAACAAAATAAAAGGAAGGCTCAAAGGAATCAGTTGCCACCAGGTGCACTTGAAGGTTCTGGCCGGAGAAAAACCTTTTCTCATTGATACGCGCGGTCCGGAGGAATTTGAAGAAATGCGCCTGGGCATCGGCGAGACGCTGATTCCGCTGGGCGCGCTGCGCAAACGTCTCAAAGAGCTGCCGGAAGACAAGAACCGCGAAATCATCTGCTATTGCAAGATTTCACTGCGCGGCTATGAAGCGGCGCTGGCGCTGGAGGCCAACGGCTGGAAAAACGTAAAAGTGATGGAAGGCGGCATCATGGCGTGGCCGTATCCACGGGAGAAATAACAAAAACTGCTAAAGGAGGTATCACGGTATGGCTGAGGAAATCAAGGCCGGTTGCGCCAGACCCACCGGCGGACCGGTCGGAGAAAAACCGGCAGAGAAAAAAGAAACATCCGAACAACCCATCGTCAAGGAGGTGAAAAGCATGGTTATCGTCGGCAAGAAGGCGCCCGATTTCACGGCGCCCGCGTATCATAAAGGCAAATTCATCAATGTTCAATTATCCGAGTTTCTGGGCAAATGGGTGGTGTTGTGCTTCTATCCCGGCGACTTCACCTTTGTCTGAGCGACTGAAATCTCCGCGGTCGCGGAGAAATATCCCGAATTTCAAAAACTGGGCGTGGAGGTGCTCTCCATGAGCGTGGACAGCGTCTTTGTCCACAAGATGTGGGACGACCATGAACTGTCCAAGATGGTCAAAGGCGGTATTCCCTTCCCCATGCTCTCCGACGGAGGCGGCAAGGTGGGCAGCATCTTCGGCGTCTACCTGGAAGACGCGGGCGTGGAAGCCCGCGGCCGCTTCATCATCGATCCCGACGGCATCATTCAGGGCTTTGAGGTCCTGACTCCGCCGGTGGGCCGCAACGTCATGGAAAGCATCCGGCAAATCCAGGCCTTCCAGCATGTCCGCAACACCAAGGGCGCGGAGGCGACGCCTTCCGGCTGGAAGCCGGGCAAAGCCACGCTCAAACCCGGCCCCGAGCTGGTGGGCAAGGTGTGGGAGGTCTGGAAGACCTCCATGGCTTTTGACGAATAGACTGTAAAAAAACTTCGGCGGGCGGCCAGGAACACCCG
>DBPV01000144.1:0-10768 GCA_002304995.1 Syntrophaceae bacterium UBA1411 | reverse complement strand
AGGCGTCTCAAAAGACTACCGGATGGAAGAAGTAACCGTGCCGGCCCTCCGGGATGTGAATTTTGCAATCGGACCCGCTTCGTTCGTTTCTTTTGTCGGTCCGTCGGGCAGCGGCAAGACAACGCTTCTGAACCTGATCGGCTGCCTGGACAAGCCCACCGCCGGCCGGCTCACCGTGGCAGGAACGGATGTCGGAGTGCTCACCCGCAAAGAAAGCGCCGCGTTCCGGGGAACGCATCTGGGCTTTATCTTTCAGGATTTCAACATGATCCCCGTTCTGACCGTCTATGAAAACATCGAATATCCCCTGATCATGGTCCAGAGCATCGCCCCCAGAGAGCGCAGGGAAAGAATTTTGCGGATGCTTGAGGCTGTGGGCATGGCCGATCAGGACGGCAAGTACCCGCACCAGATTTCCGGCGGCCAGAAACAGCGGGTGGCCGTCGCCCGCGCGCTGGTGACGAATCCCGCGCTGGTTCTGGCCGATGAACCCACGGCCAATCTGGATTCGCAGACGGCTTATGCCGTCATCGGACTCATGAAAAAAATGCGCGACGAACTGGGAACCACTTTTATCTTTTCCACGCACGATACGAAAATTGTCGGAGAGGCGGAGGTTATCTTCCGTCTCGAAGACGGCAGACTCATCGCCAAAGACGTGAAAGGAGGGACGGCCCATGCGTAATCTTTTCAAAATCGCCATCCGCAACCTGATCCGCTATCAGCGCCGGACGCTGCTCACGGCTTCCCTCATCACAATCGGTGTCGTCTTCGTTCTGGTCTTCGTCTCCGTGAGCGGCTCCTTCAAGGCCATGATCACCAGCCAGATCACCGATTCCATGATGGGCCATTTGCAGATCCACCGCAAAGGCTATGTCGCCTCCATCGACAACCTGCCGCTGAACCTGAACATGTCGCCGAAGGCCTATCAGAAAATCCGGCAGGCGCTGGCCGCCGACGCGCAGGTGGAAGCTTTTTCTCCCCGCCTCAAATTCGGCGGCATGTTCAGCAACTTTACCGAAACCACCAACATCCGTTTGAACGGCATCGATCCCGAAGCGGAATTCAGGACCGTGCCGCTTTTGCCCTCCCGCATTCTCGAAGGCAGACAAACACTGGGCAAAGGCGAAATCCTGATCCCGGCGCTTTTGGCCAGAGGCATGAAGATTAAACCCGGCGATCCGGTTGTCATTGTGGCCACCAACGCCGACGGGTCCGTCAACGGCAAGCAGTTCATCGTCTCCGGCATTCTGGAGAGCGCCACGGGACCCGGCGGGCGGGACGGCTACGTTCATATGGATGATGCTGCCGAAGTGCTGCGCATGACCGAACCCCAAGTCAGTGAGGTGGCGATCCGGCTCAAAGACTTCGGCAGGCTGGCCGCCGCCGTCGCGCATTTGGAAAAGACAACGGCCGGAGAGGTTACGCCACAGGGACAGCCGCTTCTGGAAGTCCACTCCTGGGAAGATCTTTCACCCTTCTTCAACATCGCCCGGATGATCGACGTCATGACCCTTTTCATCCGGATCATGCTGATCGCCATTGTGCTCATCAGTATTATGAACGTCATGGTGATGGCCGTTTATGAACGCATCCGGGAAATCGGCACGATTGCCGCCATCGGAACGCCCCCGGGGAAAATCCGTACGATGTTCATTCTGGAAGGATTTTGCATGGGCGTGGTCGGCGCAGGAGCGGGCGTCGGGATCGGAGCCGCGATCGTCGCCGTCATCAATCTCATCGGCATCCGCTTTAACTTCGGCCTGCAAAAAGGCCTGCTGCTCAAGGCAACACTCTCCCTTCCGGATTTGCTGGTTGTATCGATTATTGTCATCGTCGTCGCCGTGCTGGCCAGCCTCCAGCCGGCCGTCAAGGCTTCCCGCATGGAGCCCATCGACGCTTTGCGCCATGTCTGATTACAAGGAGAAAGTCATGATCCGGAAAGTATTGCTCATCATTTCGCTGCTGGTATGCCTGGCCTGGCCGGCGTTGGCCGTGGACGGGACAAAACTTCTGCGGGAGATCGACCGCAACCTCTCGCCGGAATCCTACGAGTCTTACCGCAAGCTCATCAACATCGAACCGGACGGCAAAAAGAAAGAGTTCACGCTCTTTACGGTCAAAAAGGGAACCGACAAGGTGGCCTCCCTCTTCCTGGCGCCGGCCAGCGAAAAGGGCCGCAGCACGCTGCGGCTGGGCGATAACATGTGGCTTCACATCCCCAACGTCGGCAAACCCATCCGCATTACCAGCCTGCAGTCCGTCGTGGGAGGCGTCTTCAACAACGCCGACATTCTGCAGCTGGACTACGCCGTGGAATACGATGTTCTGGACGTGAAGGAAGAAGGCGATGAATACCTGCTCCGGCTCAAGGCCAAGTCCAAAAGTGTGGCTTACGATCAGCTTAAAATCCGCGCGGATAAAGCCAAACGTCTGCCGACAAAAATCGAATGCCTTACCGAAGCGAACATGCTGATTAAAACGCTCTACTTCAAGGACGTGAAGGATTTCGGCGGCGGCCTCGTCCGGCCGGCAGTGATCGAAACGGACAGCCCGCTTTACAAGGGCTACAAATCCGTCATGATCACGGCCAAAATCAAAAAAAGGGCTTTCAAGGACGAAGTCTTCACGCTGACTTTCATGCCCAACCTGGAGTCCCTGCGCTAGATGAGACGATTCGGACTTCTCTTTTTGGCCATACTGCTTTGCTCCATCCCTTCCGCAACAAGGGCCGAAGAAAGCTATACGCTCGATTTATCCGAAATCGAAAAGAAACCCTATTCCTTTGCCGGCTATGTCGAGGCCAGGCCCGCCCTTTACGGCCTGGATTCCTCTTCCGCTTTTTACCGTCTGCGCTATTTCGACGATCCGAAGCGGCAGATCCTGGGCGAAGCCAACGGCCGCGTGCGTCTGGAGGGCAGCTATGAAAAGAGCCTCTTCAGGGTCTTCGCCCGGCTCAATACCGATCTCCAATACAACGATTCTGCGCACGCTTCGGAGCGAACCACCTTCTACGAAGCATACGCATCGGCCAAACCGGCGGATTTTTTTAAAATCGATGTCGGCAAGAAGACGCTCAAATGGGGCAAGGGCTATGCCTGGAATCCCGTGGCCTTCGCCGACCGTCCCAAAGATCCGGATGATCCCGAACAGGCGATGGAAGGCTACATCGTGGCGACCGCCGACATCATCCGCAGTTTTGACGGACCGCTCAAAACGGTTTCCTTTTCGCCGGTCCTTTTTCCCGTCTACGACCACATCAACTCGAATTTCGGCCAAAACAACACGCTCAACGCCGCCGGCCGCCTGTATTTTCTTTTCTACGACACGGACATTGACGTGATGTTCATGACCGGCGGCGGCCGTCCCGACCGCTACGGATTCGACTTTTCCCGCAATCTGACAACCAACTTTGAAATCCACGGCGAATACGCCTGGATCAGAAACAACCGAAAAACCGTTCTGAATGCGGCGGGCGCGGCGCGAACCGTCGAAGGAGAGGCGCACAGTTTTCTTTTCGGCCTGCGCTATCTGACCTCTTTTGATCTTACCGCCATCGTCGAATTTTATTCCACCAGTGCCGGGTTTCACCGGGATGAAATGAAAAATTTCTACAGCCTCATTTCCCGCGGTTTTGACGCTTACACAAAAACAGGCGACCTCGCGGGACTGGCCCGGTCCATACAGCTCGCCGAATCCGGCTACGCCCGTCCCAACGCCATGCGCAATTACCTGTACGCGCGTTTGAGCCAGAAGGAACCCTTCGACATTCTGTATTTCACGCCGTCCCTCACCTGCATGGTGAACACGGACGACTTCAGCGCCAACATTCTCCCGGAGATCCTTTACACCGGCATCACCAACCTGGAGCTCCGGCTTCGGGCAGGCGTCCTCATCGGCGGGCGCAACACCGAATTCGGCGAAAAGCAAAACACCTGGCGCATTGAGCTCAGAGCCGGATATTATTTTTAGGGGAATCGTTTTTTATCACACAACCTGTTTGGTTTTTTCCGGAGGTTGATCCGGTCTTGTGTGCGCTCCGGCATGGATGTCTTCTTCCGACCGACCGGGCCGGATCGGCAGATACTTCGCGTAGCGGCAGGAAAGGTCCTTCGTCGCCACATTTTCGTATTCGCGGGCGAACATCGTCCAGAGATCGGAAAGCGCGCGGCTAAGCGCATCGGCCGCCGCCGCTTCGAATCCGGCCGCGCCTTTGCAAAATTCCCAGATAAAGGCGCTCTGGTGTCTTTCCATCCGGTAGGGCGGGCCGGTTTCTCCCTGCCTGAGCAGGCGGAAAAACGCGGCGGCCTGTGCGCGGGAAAGCGGCGTGAAGGACGGCTCCAGACACAAAAGGTGTCTGGCCCAGCGGGCAAATAAAAGGGGCGCGAACGTTGCGCTTTCGATTGCAGCGGGCCCGGATGCGATATGGGTCAGGCGTGCCAGCATCCGGTCAAGCGCCTGGGCCTGAACCAGCCGCTCCTCTGTTTTTCGGACATCGTCGTAACTTTCAAATGGCCGGTAGGTTCCGGGTGCGTCGGGATCGAAGCATAACGGCCGTGTCAACAGCAACCCTTCGAGAACATCGGACCAGGGCGAGCCCCAGAAATCAAGACGCCGTCCCGCTTTGGAAAACCAGCTTTCCGCCACCCAGCGCTTCGCGCGCCACTGCAGTTTCGCGGCGTAGCCATACCCCACGCGGAAAATCGTCATCAGCGAATGATGGCTGAGCACCTTTGCCGCGTGGTCCGTGTCCTGGCCGCACAGAGCTGTAAGCGCCAGATGCAGGTAGCCCGCCGCCTGTCGGCCGATGTGGCCCAGACCTTCGTCATCGTCGAGGCAGGCATAGGAGCCGGCGGCAATAAGCGTGTTGCAAAGCGTCGCAAATTCCAGACGGATGCGGTCCGTCTCCGGCGGATCGGTAAGACGTCCAAGCGTCTCTTTTAAAAATCCGAAATCTTCGATGTTGAAAAAAGACGCAACGGGAATCAGGTCTTTTTCCTCGTCAAGCGCCAGCGCTCCGGGCAGAAGCGGTTTGGCTTCGACTTTGAGCGCGGAAGGCTCAAGCGGCGCGTAAACGGCCAACGCTTCCTCGAAAGGGGGAAACCCGTATTCGGCCAGACGCGCGCTGCGCAGACGGTAGAGCTCTTCTTCGGTTTCCGCGGGCAAATAAGAAGAGAGATTGAAAAGAAGCGCCCAGTAAGCTTCGTCGTTTCCGCGGGCCAGAACGCGCAGAAAATTTTCCAGAAGTTGCGCTTCGACCGGATCGGCGGCCTTGATGTAAAAGGCGCCGTCAAGCGAAACATAGCCGGACGGCACGTCCCATTGCCCTTCTTCGTCCCGAAAGAGGACATGCGCCCGGCGCAGAAGAATCAGCGAAACCAGATCGCCCTGTTCGGAAAAAAGCCATTCGGCCAGTCTGGCCGCGTTTGCCCGGGCCAGACACTCAAGCCAGACAAGCGTTTTGGAGGCATCCAGGCTGTCGCGGCGCCATGTTTCCAAATCCAGAAGATATTGCCATTGCTCGCCGGACGCCGCCGCCAATACGGGCAGCGCGTCCTCCTTCCCGATCCGTTTGACAATCCGGAAGAAGTCGTCCGGCGGCAGGCTTCGGACAAACCCTTCCGGCCGGTCCATGTTCAGAATCGCGCGCAGCAGATCCCCGCCGGGAAGACGGATCAGCCCGCCGATGTCCGCCGTTGCGGATTGAAGAGAATGTGTCATAGTCCATGCTTGTTTCACGATGCCGGGCGCCGCGGCTGAAGCGCAGGACGCGGACGCCCGGCCGTTGCCGTTTAGTAGTCGTAATCTCCCATATCCGGCGGGGCGGCCGGCGCGGGAGTTTTCTTCTTCGGTTTTTCCGCAATCATCGCTTCCGTGGTCAGAAGCAGAGACGAAACGGACGCGGCGTTCTGGATGGCAAAGCGCGCGACCTTGGTCGGGTCGATAATGCCCGCGCCGACCATATCCACGTATTCGCCGGTATCCGCGTTAAAGCCCTGGCTGCCTTTGAGCTCCTTGACTTTTTCCACGACAATCGTGCCTTCATAGCCGGCGTTGACGGCAATCTGCCGCAAAGGCGCGGTCAGCGCCCGGCGCACAATGTCGAGCCCCTGCTTTTCTTCCTCCGGCAGATCGACTACGTCGAGCGCCTTGATCGACCGGATATAAGCCACGCCGCCGCCGGGAATCACGCCTTCTTCCACGGCCGCCTTCGTCGCGTTGAGCGCGTCTTCCACACGGGCCTTCTTTTCCTTCATTTCGACTTCAGTCGCCGCGCCGACTTTGATCACCGCGACGCCCCCTACGATCTTGGCCAGTCGCTCCTGAAGTTTTTCCCGGTCGTAGTCGGATTTCGTCTCCTCGATTTCCGCCCGGATCTGCTTCACCCGCGCGTCGATGTCGGAACGCCGTCCGGCGCCGTCCACAATCGTGGTGTTGTCCTTATCGATTTTCACCTTCCGGCAGGAGCCCAGATCCTTAAGCGTCGCGTTTTCCAGCTTGACGCCCATGTCTTCGGAAATGACCTGTCCTCCGGTGAGGATGGCGATATCCTGCAGGATCGCTTTACGCCGGTCGCCGAAGCCGGGCGCTTTGACGGCGGCGCATTTCAGCGTGCCGCGCACCTTGTTGACCACCAGGGTGGCCAGCGCTTCGCCTTCCACCTCTTCGGCGATGATCAAAAGCGACTTGCCGGACTTGGCGATCTGCTCCAGAAGCGGCACGAGGTCTTTCATGACGGAGATTTTCTTTTCGTGAATGAGGATGTACGGGTCCTCGAGCAGGACTTCCATCTTGTCGGCATCCGTCACGAAGTAAGGCGAAATGTAGCCGCGGTCAAACTGCATACCCTCGACGATTTCCAGCGTGGTCTCCATGCCTTTGGCTTCCTCGACGGTAATGACGCCGTCTTTGCCTACGCGTTCCATCGCTTCCGAAATCATGTCGCCCACGGTTTTGTCGTTGTTGGCCGAAACCGTGCCGATCTGGGCAATCTCATTTTTACCGGCGACTTTCTTCGACTGCTTTTTAAGCTCGCCGACCACGGTTTCCACGGCCTTGTCGATGCCGAGTTTCAGCATCATGGGGTTGGCTCCGGAAGCGGTGAGCTTTGCGCCTTCCCTGTAAATCGCCTGGGCCAGCACCGTGGCGGTGGTGGTCCCATCACCCGCCTTATCCGAGGTTTTGGACGCGACTTCCTTGACCATCTGCGCGCCCATGTTTTCAAACTTATCTTCCAGTTCGATTTCCTTGGCGACCGTCACGCCGTCCTTGGTGATCAGGGGCGTTCCCCATGTTTTCGAGATGACAACATTGCGTCCCTTCGGCCCCAGCGTGACTTTCACCGCGTTGGCCAGCGTATCCACGCCCAGCAGAACTTTCTGCCGGGCTTCGGTTGAATATTTGATTTCTTTTGCCGTCATGAAAAAAACCTCCTTACGATTCAAGTACCGCCAGAATATCGTCTTCCTTCATCATCATGATTTCCCGGTCATCGATTTTGATTTCCGTTCCGCCCCATTTGGTAAAGAGAACCTTATCGCCTTCCTTTACTTCCAGCGCGATCCGGTTGCCGTCCTTGTCGCGGCGGCCGGGTCCCACGGCCAGCACCTTTCCTTCCTGCGGCTTTTCCCTGGCCGTATCCGGAATGATAATGCCGCCGGGCGTTTTTTCTTCACTTTCCAGACGGGAAACAATGATCCGGTTATTAAGCGGTTTAATGTTCATTTTTTCCAACCTCCATAAAAATTAATAAATCCCGCCTGCCGGGCAGGCGTGAGAAACAATGTTTGAATAAGGGTCTGTGCTGAATGCTCAAGAAAAAAGGGAGTTTCCCGCAAGGGGAAACTCCTTGGTTTACTTATGATGTTTTAATGGCAACCTTTTTCCCGGCCCTTGTGCCTTCCTTCCAAGGGATCTCGATACTGAGAACGCCGTTTTTAAACTTTGCCTCCACTTTTTCCTGATTGATGCCTTCGGGAAGAGCGATGCTTCTGTAGAAGGAGCCGTAACTGGTTTCTTTGTGCCAGTAGCCATTCTCTTTTTCCTCCTTTTCTTCCTTCTTTTCACCCCGGATCGAAAGAGCATCCGGCGTGAGTGTCACATCAATATCCTTCTCATCGAGACCGGGCAGTTCGGCTTTGATATGAATATTTTTGTCGTCTTCCCAGACATCGACGCTGGGCTCAAAACCGAATTCCCGAACACGACCAAAAGGATCCAGGCCGAAATCCCTGAAGAAATCGCCAAAAAGCCGGTTCATTTCCCGTTGAATCGGCAAGAATGGATGCTCTTCAGCTCGGCTTAGGGCTTTATCGTTTTTTCGCCTTACGGCGGGCAACAGATTTTTAATCATATTCCTTCCTCCTTTCCAGCGAATTGTAATATATTAATATTATTAACTTATTTTTCTATTATACGCCAAAAATAATCATTAAAAAAAACTTGTCAAGGGGGGGGTGCAGGACCGGCAAATTCCGCCTCTTTGCGGGCGTCGTGTTTGACGGAACGTACCGGGCAGGGATATAATGGTTTTTAAGGAGCAATAGCGCGTTGGGCGTTGTCATTTTAGAAACCCGATATGTGGAAAGGAGAGGTTTATGAAACAGAACAGACTTGTCGTTTTTGTGCTTGCGCTTGTGGCACTTACCGCCTGCGCGAATGCGGACATCAGAAACGACGCGATCCCGGCCGGTCAGAAAGCCTCGGACTTTACGCTGCCCGATCAGGACGGCAAAATGTGGACGCTGGCCGAAACGCTCAAAGACTATAAAGCCGTGGTGCTGGCCTTTTATCCCAAAGACGACACCGGCGCCTGAATTCGCCAGTTTGTTGAGTTTCAACAAAACATCGGAAAATACGAAGCCAGAAAAATAAAAATCCTGGGACTCTCGCGCGATTCGGCCGAATCGCACCGCAAGTTCATCACCAAGCACAAGCTGTACAACATGACGCTGCTCGTCGATGAAAAGGGCAAAATCGCCAAACGCTATGACGCGGACCACTGGATTCTCCCCCTGTCGAAGCGCGTTTACCTGGTCATCGACCGGAATCTGAACGTGCTTTACCGCAAAGACATGGGTTTTGACCTTCTCCCCGATCAGACGCAAACGCTGATCCGGGAAATCGACGCCAAAATTCCCTAGAAAAAGGGGTTGCGTTTATTGCTCTTTGAATTTATTAATTTCCCAAACAGAACAGCCGGACCATCGTTGTGCTGCCGTGGCCGCCGGATGCTGATCCGCGCCGGCCCCGGGAAATTCATCTTGCATGAGGGGGGACCATGAAAAATTTCAAATTTTACAATCCGACAAAAATCATCTTCGGCGAGGGAACGATCAAGGAAATCGCCGGAGAAATTCCCAGGGAGGCCAGGGTTCTGCTGACCTACGGCGGCGGAAGCATCAAACGCAACGGCGTTTTCGACGCCGTTCAAAGCGCGCTTTCCGGACGGACGGTGGACGAATTCGGCGGCATTGAGCCCAATCCCACTTATGAAACCCTGATGCGCGCCGTGGAGATGATCCGCAGGGGTGGGCACGACTATCTGCTGGCTGTCGGCGGCGGCTCCGTCATCGACGGCGTCAAGTTCATCGCGGCCGCCGTTCCGTATGAGGGCGACCCCTGGGAAATCGTCCAAAGCTACGGCGCGAAAATTAAAAAGAGCCTGCCTTTCGGCACCGTCTTGACGCTGCCGGCGAGCGGTTCGGAAATGAACAACGGCGCGGTCATCACCAACCGGGCGTTAAACGCCAAGCTTCCGCTGGCCCATCCTTCATTGTTTCCCCGGTTTTCCGTACTGGACCCGAAGGTGACCTATTCTCTGCCGCCCGTTCAGATTGCCAACGGCGTCGTCGATGCCTTCGTGCACGTCATGGAACAGTACATGACCTATCCCGTCGGCGCCAAACTGCAGGACCGCTTCGCGGAAGGCCTGCTCCTGACGCTCGTCGAGGAGGGTCCCCGGGCGCTGACCGAACCGGAAAATTACGACGTCCGCGCCAATCTCATGTGGTGCGCGACGCTGGCGCTAAACGGCCTTATCAGCGCCGGCGTTCCTCAGGACTGGGCAACACACATGATCGGCCATGAGATGACGACGCTTTGCGGGCTGGACCACGCCCGAACGCTCGCCATCGTTTTGCCCGCCCTCTGGGAAATCCGTTCCGCCGAAAAAAAGGAAAAGCTTTTGCAGTACGCCGAACGCGTCTGGGAAATTACAGCCGGCGACGAACAGGCCCGCATCGACGCCGCCATCGCGAGGACGCGGGAATTCTTCAAAAGTTTGCAGGTGGGAACCCGCCTTTGCGATTACAATCTCACGGAAGCCATCATTCCGACCATCGTCGAACGACTGAAAGCGCACAACATGACGAAACTCGGCGAGAAGCGGGACGTTACACCGGAGCTCGCCGAAGCAATTTTAAGGCAATGCCTGTAAAGGCTGGCGTGGTCTTTGAGCACAGACGGCGGCGGCTCCCCGGCAGGATCGCGGGGGGCCGCCCCAAAGCGGCCCGCATCTTTTCCTCTTCCATACGCGACTGACCCGCACGACATTTCCATGGAGGCGAAATGACATGACTAAAGCCAACAGCCCGACGCACGCCTTACTTCAAGAAGCGAACATATCCCTGGAAGCAGTGATCCTGACGATCGGCGGCATGGCCCTCCTGATCGCCGGCATTGTGCTTTTTCCCGTCTCCCGGGGAATTCTCCCGTACTACGAAAACGGCTTGTACGGGCTGCTTTTAATCGTTTTTGCCCTGCAGAT
>DBPV01000054.1 GCA_002304995.1 Syntrophaceae bacterium UBA1411 | reverse complement strand
CAGGATGTCCACTTTGCCGAATTCCTTTTGCACCAGATCAAACAAGGCGTCTATCTCCGCCGGCTGAGTCAAATCCAGGCGCGCCGGCAGGACCCTGACGCCCAGTTCCTTTTCCAGGATTTCGGCGGACGCCTTGCACTTGTCGAGTTTTCTGGCGGCAAGCACCAGATTCGCCCCGGCTTCCCCCAGGGCATGGGCCAGTTGATACCCCAGGCCATATCCGCCTCCCGTCACAATGGCCACCTGTCCGGACAAATCAAACAGCTCTTTCATGGTTCTCATCATCGTCGCTCCTTTAAGAAAATATGGCGTTCACTACCACAAATCGCCGCCTTCGACAAAAAAAAGAGGCAAAATCCTCCGGACCCTTCACGGCTCGCTTGCCGCCGCGTCTCCTTACCGGCCGGATCACGGATCGCGCCGGTGGCGACAGGACAAAACAATGGTAGTGTTGGTGGCATCCAATGAAAAGAGAATCAAGATCCCCTGAGAGCGGGGGGAGAATGTTTTTTCTCACTTAGCTGTGGGATGCCTTTTTTTCACGTCGGCCGCCGCAGCGCCCGGCCGCCGCGCAACCCCGTGATGGAGCCGTTGGCAACCTCAATCACGCCGTTGACGATCACATACCGCACGCCCTTACAGTAGACAGACGGCTCCAGATATGTCGCCGGCGCTTCCAGGGCCGCCGGATCGAACACACACACGTCGGCGAAATACTCCGGAAGGATTTTCCCCCGTTCCCTGAGACCGAATTTTTCGGCGGGGCGGGACGTCATGGACAAAAGCGCGTTCTGAAGACTCAGCACCCCCTCTTCCATGGCAAAGACCTTCAGCTTTTTGACAAAAGAAGACGTTGTCCGGGGATGCCCGTAGGATGCCTGTTCCGGCACGGCGCAGCCGTCCGATCCCGTAAAGACGTATTCTTTGGCCATCAACTGTCTCAGCGCCCCCTCGTCAATCATGAAAAAAATTCCGGCTGGAGGATTTTCCGTACAAACCATTTCCACGTAGATTTCCGCCGCGTCCTTTCCCTCTTCCGCGGCGATCTCCTGGAGCGACGTGTAGGCATAGTCGCGTTTACCCGTCCACAGGGTGACAAGAATTCTATCCGTCGTCAGCGTCAGAAACATTACGGCGACCGCATCCCGGATGGCTCTCCGGGCTGCCGGATCATTCCAGTATTCCGGCTTGATGCCGGTAGCGGTGCGGAAAGCCGGAGGCGCGAGCACGCTCAGGTTCATGGAAGAAGCCGTAAAAGGGTACTGATCGGCCGTTACGTCGATTCCCTCCGCACGGGCATCCTCGATGGCCCGGCCAATCGCGTCCGCATCCTCCGGCCCGTCTCCGATATAGGCTTTGATGTGCGAAATCTGCACGGGGACGCCGGCCTGCCGTCCGATGTCGATGGCCTCCAGAATGCCCGCCATGATCTGGGCGTTGGCGTTCGTGTAATCCGACGGCGGTTCGTTGCGGATATGGCTGACGTAGATGCCGTTATACTTTTTAATCACTCTGCTCAACGCAATCAGTTCTTCTTTGGACGCGTTTACGCCGGGAACATAGCCCAGTCCCGTGGACATGCCGAGCGCGCCCTTTTCCATTTCCTGCGCGACTTTCGCCTTCAGACGCTCCAGTTGATCCGGCGTCAGGTCGATCGTATCGATGCCGAAAAGTTCCTGGCGCAGATAGCCGTGCGGCGTGAGATAATAGGTATTGGGCGCAAAGGGCAGAGAGTCGATAAAGGCGTAGTATTCGTTCATGTCCGTAAAGCCGTATCCGCAATTGCCCGATACGACCGTTGTCACCCCCTGGAGCAGCCCCGCCTCATTGGACATCCAGCACCGGTTCCCCCGGGCATCCTCTCTGCCGGCGCCGAGCGACTGAAAGAGGTAATCGGAGTGCTCGTGGACATCGATGAAGCCCGGAGCAACAATGCAGTTGCGGGCGCTGATGGTTGCCCGGCCGGAGGCGGCCAGATGCCCCACGGCGACGATCCGGTCTCCGACAATGCCGACATCGGCGACAAAGGGAGCCGCCGCGGTTCCATTGTAAATCGTTCCGTTGCGGATGACGATGTCATAGGTCGTCTCTGACGACCGGCACGACAGAAGCGGAAAAGCCAGGCCAGCGGCCCCGCAAAAGGCGGCGTCTTTCAGAAATTTTCTGCGCGTCAGCATCGGCCGAAACCTCCTCTGCCTGTCGTTCGTTGCAAATGTCGTTAACGGATTTTACGTATGGCGAGCATAAACCCTTTTGAATCCCCGGAAAAGCCTTTTTTGTAACCGCAGCAACTTCCGCCCAGCCGCCCGCTGACCTTACCGGAGTGATCAATGAGGACTCGTGTACGTTTGACACCGGAAGGTGCCTGGGATGGTTTGGCGTATGGTTCAAAGAACTCTCTGTTCACGCGAAAAAAGAATCCACCTTCCCGGTCTGTGAAATGGGTAAACCTTTTCATATCCCCGCGCCCGCCGTTATGACTCCGGCAGGATTTGATAACCCCGCCGTCATTCCCGCTTGTAACCTTCAGGTTACGAAAGCGGGAACCCCGTGCTGTTAAATGCTTTCCGGATTACGGATAGGCTAAAGGTCACGCGTCACATCAGGAACGACGCTTTTTTACATTTCGTTGTCGGAGGAATAATCACTCAAAAGGATCATGGGGCGACTCAAAAGCATCATCCCCGGCAATGCCACATACATAAAAGGCAGAAGCGTCTTCGGCTCCTGCCTTTTGTTTAATCCAAGGGTTTATTTTTTTCTGGAAGCGATAAAAAGTGTTGTCGGCAATCCAGCCTTCACCAGCCCCACATCATGCCGGGTCCACGGCCTCGCCATCCTCTGGGGCCTCCATGCCACCCGCCAATCTGTATCGCGTGATCGAACATGGCAAGGTGATAACGCGTCTGGATCAGGAGATTGTTAAGAAGCCCCGCAGTGTCCCGGTCCGCAGCGTTCTTGATCAGCCATTCATAACGCGGAATAAGATCACGTTCCATCTTCGCGCAAAGTTGATAGGCTTCCTCCAGGGTCTTCGTGTCTTTCACCGCTTGCGGCTTTCCCTCCGCAGAGAGCCCGTAAGCGCTGAAAAGCTTCTCGAGTGTCATGACATGGTCCTGCTCCTGCGGGATAACCATATGGTAAGGCATGTAGGTATTGTATTTCTCCGCATCTGTCGCATACTGCTCTAAAGAAAGTCTCTCCAATGCAAGAATATCATGAAGATTTTCGAGCCACTCCTTATTTTTCGGTACAGGCAGCTTGGGAGGTACATAGGCATAAGATCCGTATCCCATCATGCCGCCCGGTCCCATTCCATAACCCCAGCCACGTCCCATCCATGGTCCGCCGTAATCATATTCATCACCGTAGCCGGGAGCGTTTCCATAGCGCGGCTGGGACATTGCCGGATAAACCAGGAACAAACCGATGAGAACAATACCGACCCATAGCATTATCCTTTTCATGTTTTCCTCCTTTAATTGCGGATTGGCGGATTCCTTATATCGTCTACTCCGAAAGATCCCGTTTCATCCGATCGTATTCTTCTTTGTTGATCTCGCCTTTAGCGTATCGTTTTTTCAGAATATTCAAAGGCGTATCCTGACCTCCCGCGTTCATATTCTTTTCCTTCAACGCTCTGGCGATAAAATAAATCGCCACAACCACAACAATCAGGAAGATTACCCACATAAACATCCCCCCATAGCCGAAACCGTAATCCATCATATGTCCGTATTCCCATCCGCCTCCCGGTCCCCCCAATCTGCATGCCGTGCCCAACAGCGGCAGCAGCAGAAACGAGGCCACTATCAGCGCTTTCTTCATCATTGCCCCTCCTTTCCTTTTTCAATCTGCTCTTTAATTTAGCATTGAAATATTTTCTGTCAAACGGCGTGCCGCTCCTGAACATCCGCTGCAAAATATTGAATTACAGGACAAGGATTTTTTTCTCTTTTAAAATATGGAGTTTCGTCAAATCCCTCCCCCCGATTCAGGCAGCAACTCGGTTGATGCACAACCGAACTCCGGGAACCTGTAACTTTTTCGGATCCCCATATCCGCCGTTCATAAAGCCCAGGAGGAAAGGACCGTCAGCGATAGCTTGAGAAGAGCGCTTTTGACGGAAAAGAGGACAATTTCAGTTGCCTTCCCGGCAGGGATAGATTTCCACCGTGACATGGGCCAGTTCGTGGACATCCTGCAAGCGCGTTTTGTAGTCGTGGATGGTGCGGCCCTTTCCCGTCACCAGCGAAACAATACAGGCGTACTGATTCTGGGCGACCTGCCAGATATGCAGATCGCTGACCTTCGAATCTCCGTCCGCTTCGATAATCTGCCGGACTTCCGCGGCAACCGGCGAATCCATTTCTCTTTGCAGAAGTATTTTGGCCGTCGCCGAAATCAACCGGACCGCCCAGTGCAAAATGAGGATTGCGCCGACAATGCCCATCACCGGATCGAGCTGATTGAAGTTGAAATACTTCGCTCCCAGAAGGGCAATGATGGCCAGAACGGAGGTTAGCGCATCGGCCAGCACATGCAGATAGGCGGATTTCTGGTTCAAATCCTCATGGGACCCTTCATGCGGATGGCCGTGGGAAGGCGAATGGTCATGGGAAGGCGCCCCGGTATTGAGTATCGCCGCACAGACGACGTTCACCGCAAGCCCCAGCACAGCCACCAGCAGGGCCTGATTGTAGTGGATGGGCAGCGGAGCCACCAGTCTTTCCACGGAGGAATAAATCATGAAGAATCCGACCAGCCCGAGCACAATGGCGCTGGTATAGGCTCCCAGAATTTCAATTTTCCATGCGCCGAACGCAAAGGTTTTGTCCGCGGCGTATCGACGGGCAAGGATATAGGCCGCAAGCGATATGCCCAGGGCGAATGCGTGGGTGCCCATATGCCAGCCGTCGGCAAAGAGCGCCATCGAGTTCGTCAGCCAGCCGAAAAAAATTTCAGCCGCCATCATGACAAACGTAATCATCACGACGATCAGCGTCCGCTTTTCGACGGCCTTTTTCTCCGCGTTAAAAACGTGGTGATGTTCCCACCATTCGATATGTTCGTTATGCATAGGGCAGGGAAAACCTGACTTTCACTTTTTTGCGCCGTTAACGTAAAAGGTATCGCAGCACTCATCCCCGGCTGCCCTGGTGTTCTCGATCGTGAGCAAGGCCCGGCCGTCCGTCGCCGCCAGAAAATATTCGCGGTCGATCGCCATC
>DBPV01000058.1:19592-25819 GCA_002304995.1 Syntrophaceae bacterium UBA1411 | reverse complement strand
GCCGGGGCGCGGGAAATCGGCGGCAACAACCGCGGTCCATGGGTGAAAAAATATCTCGCGCCGGCGGGCCTGGACGAAGGCAACTCCTGGTGCGCCTCCTTTGTGAGCTGGTGCTACCGCGAAGCCTGCGGCAGGGATGAAAACAAGATGCCTTTTGCTTACTGCCCCGGCGCGCGGGCGCTCCTGCGGCAGTTCAAAGACAGAGGCTGGGCCCATGAGCCGGCCGACGGCTATGCCCCGCAACCGGGCGACATCGTCGTGTGGTGGCGGGTCTGCCTGGCGGGCTGGCAGAGCCACGTCGGTCTGGTGCACTCCTTAAAAGACGGCATGCCGTACGCGATTGAAGGCAACCGCAGCCCGCAGGCGCAGGGCTTTTCCTACGTCATGAGCCGCATGGAAAAGCTGCTGGGATTCGGACACGTCCCGGATTGACAAGTACGAATAAAACCGATGGAATTCTTAAGGCCCGCCGAAGGCGGGCTTTTTTATTCCAAAGCGGAAGCCGCAGGCGTCAAGAGAATATTTTTCACGGTCAACTGGCGCACAGCACTCCCGGCGCTTCTTCCGCGCGTCGCGAATTTTCGTCTATGGTTTTGCCGGCCCGATTTCGCCGCCTGCTGTAATACGTATGGGCCTTGGCCAGCGCGCGGATGGCCCGCTCCGGCGAAGAATAAGCCATGACGCCTCCGGCATCGAGCTTGCGGACGATGTTGCGCTCGCCCGGCTCGTCGAAGCCGATGATGTCGATGACCGGAATGATCGGCTTGTTGAATTGCCGGATCTGCCGCAGGATCAGCTCCACGAGGTCCTTTTCTCCGTCGATCATTTTCTGCGCCGGCTCCGCCATGACCTCGCGCGGCAGCACGGGCGAATCCAGCCAATGCGTGGCGCGGCAGGTCAGATAGCCCAGGCCCAGAAGGAGCACCGCGTCCAGATCCTCATGCGCAAGGAGCGCCGCCGTGGAATCGGTAATCATGGACACCCGGCCGGGCGCCACCAGATCCACCGGATTGCGCCGGCTCCAGAAGGGCGGCAGATAAGCGTCGAGCATTTCCACCACCCGGGGAGAAAGCGGCGGAACCTCCAGGCCCGCCTCCTCGCACAGATCGGCGGAGATGACGCCCAGCCCTCCGCCCTGCGTGACGATACCGATGCGCCGGCCCCGGATCTCGGGCTGGGAAAGCAGAAGCCCCGCGATATCGACCATCTCGTCGATCGTGTCCGCGATAATGACGTTCGCCTGACGGCAGACCGCGCGAAACACCGCAAAGCTGCCGGCCAGCGCGCCCGTGTGCGACCGGGCCGCATCGGCGCCGACGGTCCCGATGCCTCCCTTGAGCAGAATCACCGGCTTGACGGCGGAAACGCGGCGGACGGTTTCAATAAACCGGCCGCCCTGGCGCACGCCCTCGACGTAGAGGCAGATGACTTTGGTTTTTTCGTCCGTCTCCAGATAGTCCAGATAATCCTCCACCGTCAGGTCCGCCTCGTTGCCGGAGCTGACCAGGCGGCTCATGCCGATTCCGCGCCGGATGAAGCGGTCGGCAATGGAAGTTCCCAGATTGCCGCTTTGCGAAACGAGGGCGACGGCCCCAGGCTGATACTGCGAGACGGCCATGACCGCGCGCACGCGGCGGGGATAGGCGCTGTAAATGCCCATGGTATTGGGCCCCACGATGCGGATGCCGCAGGCGCGAGCCACGCTAAGGACTTCTTCCTCCATCGCCCGGCCGGCCGCGCCCGTTTCGCCGAAACCGGCGGTAATCACCACGGCGGCGGCAATCCCCGCCGCGCCGCAGTCGCGAAGCGCGTCCGCCACTTTTTCCTTCGGCACGACAATCACGGCCAGATCGGCGCTCCCCGGCGCATCGGCCAGACGGCGGTACATCGGCCGGCCGAACCAGTCGCCGCCCTGGGCGTTTATGGGATAGACGGCACCGTCGTAGCCGCCCCGAAACAGGTGATGGAGAATATTGAAGCCCCACTTGGCGGGCGAGGTGGACGCGCCGATAAACGCAATGGCCCGGGGTTCAAACAAAGACGTAAAAAACGATAGGGAATCCATGAGTGCTCCTTTTTTGCAGCATCCGAAGTCGAGCAATGCGATCCGCGTTTTGCGTCGCCTGCGCCGACTCGGCCGTTTTCGGGTGCGCACCATGGCACATTTGCAGAAAAACATCAATACCGGGCGCGGAAGGAGACGCAATCGCGGGTTGGATATTTTTCCAAGATGGTATATAGGCCGGATAAAGAGGACAACGTGCCCCGCCGCACCCGGTTTTCGGCCGGCCGGCGGCTTGAGAATATTTTAGTGAGGTTTTCATGTTTTGCCCGATCGATTCAGTCTATCCCGTTCAGTATGAACAGCGCCTGACGCTTAAAAACGGGAAGGAGGTTTTTCTCCGTCCGATCGTCCAGACGGACGAAGCCCTGATTCTGGATTTGCTCAACAAGCTCTCCGCCGACTCCATCTATCTGCGGTTTTTGCGGCCCGTGAACTCGCTGCCGGAAGAATTCCTCTACCAGCTCACGCACATCAACTACACCAGCAATTTCGCGCTGGTCGCCGTCATCCGGGAGGAGGGCCGCGACGCTCTGGTCGCCGTGGCCCGCTACGGATACGACGCGCGGGAAAAGGTCACGGACTTCGCCATCGTGGTGCGCGACGACTGGCAGCGCCTGGGCCTGGGAAAAGTCCTCCTGCAGAAAATTTTTGCCGTCGGCCGCAGGCACGGATTTACGCGGTTTGTGTCCGTCATCGACTCCGCCAACAGCGGCATCAAGCATGTCCTGCGGGAGCTGGACTGGGCCGTCCATTATTCCTATCGCGGCGGCGCGACGCAGGTGGAAGTGGAGGTGGAATGAAAGAAAGCCGCAGCTCCGCGACCGCGCGCGGCGTCCTGGCCGAGGCAGCGCGGCGCCTGGAAGACGCGGGCAGCCCCTCCGCCCGTCTTGACGCGGAGATTCTGCTCGCGCACTGTCTGCGATGCGACCGTCTGGACTTTCTCAAAAACCCGGAGAGGCCCTTAAGCGAATCCGAGCGGACAACCTACGAAGGTCTCGTCGCCCGCCGCCTGCGGGGGGAGCCGGTGGCGTATCTCACCGGACGCAAAGCTTTCTGGACCCTCACGCTGGAGGTCGGCCCGGACGTCCTCATTCCCCGACCGGATACGGAAGTTCTGGTGGAGGAGGCGCTGGCCGTCTGCCGCCTGGCAGGCCTGGCCGGGCCGCGCATTCTGGATGTCGGCACGGGCAGCGGCGCGATTGCGCTCGCCCTCGCCGCGGACCTGCCGGGCGCGCAGATCGTCGCCACGGATATTTCGGCAGCCGCGCTCGCCTTCGCCCGCCGCAACGCCCGCGCGCTGGGCCTTGCCGGTGGCGTCACTTTTCTTGAGGGCGACCTGCTCGGTCCGGTGGAAGGACTTTTCGATCTTATTGTTTCCAATCCGCCCTACATCGGCGCCGCCGAGTATGAAACGCTTCCGGCCGGCGTCAAAAATTATGAACCCCGGCAGGCGCTCTGGGCCGGCCAAACAGGGGTGGAATTTTACGAAAAATTGATATATCAGGCACCAGGAAGCCTCAGGGAAAAGGGCTGGCTCCTGCTGGAAATCGGCGCGCAGCAGAGCCGGCCGGTCGGCGACATTCTGGCGCGGGCGGGCTTTTACGAAGACATCACCATCCGCGCCGATTACGCGGGTCTTTCGCGCGTCATCAGAGGAAGGAGAAAATAAGTGGATAAAATAGTCGTTAACGGCGGCAAGCCCCTGCACGGCGACGTCCGGATCAGCGGAGCGAAAAACGCCGCCCTGCCGGTGTTGATTTCGGCGCTCCTGACCGAAAGCCCCTGCACCTTTTCCAACATTCCGGATCTGGTGGACATCAAGACCACCTTCAAGCTCTTGCGCAACATGGGAGTGGAAATCGAAGGCGACTCCACCGTCACGGTCAGCGCCGGAAAAATTACGGCCAGCGAAGCGCCTTACGATCTGGTAAAAACCATGCGGGCGTCGATTCTGGTGCTGGGGCCGCTGGTGGCGCGCATGGGACGCGCCCGCGTGTCCCTGCCGGGCGGCTGCGCCATCGGCGCGCGGCCGGTCAACCTCCACATCAAGGCGCTGCAGGACATGGGCGCCTCCGTGGAGCTGCACGGCGGCTACATCGAAGCGCGCGTGGACCGTCTCAAAGGCGCCACCATTTACTTCGATCTGCCCACGGTCACCGGCACGGAAAACATCATGATGGCGGCGACGCTCGCGGACGGCGTCACCGTCCTGCAAAACGCCGCGCGCGAGCCGGAAATCGTCAATCTGGCGGACGTGCTCACGGGCATGGGCGCGAAAATCAGCGGCGCGGGAACGGACGTCATCACCATCACCGGCGTGCCCGGGCTTTCCGGAACCGAAGCGGCCGTCATCCCCGACCGCATCGAAGCCGGCACCTTCATGATCGCCGCCGGCATGACGCACGGCGACATCAACGTGCTGGGCTGCATTCCCCAGCACCTGGACGCGCTCACGAACAAGCTTCGGGACACCGGCATGACGATCACGCCCATCGCCGGAGGCCTCCGGGTCGCCGCCGGCCGGAAGATCAACAGCGTCGACGTCAAAACCCTTCCCTACCCCGGCTTTCCCACGGACCTGCAGGCGCAGATCATGGCGTACATGTGCATCGGCAGCGGCCTTTCGGTTATCACGGAAACCGTTTTCGAAAACCGCTTCATGCACGTGAGCGAACTGCTGCGGATGGGCGCGGACATCGTGATCCAGGGCGGCAGCGCCGTGGTGCGCGGCGTCCCGACGCTCTACGGCGCGCAAACCATGGCCACGGATCTGCGGGCCAGCGCCTCGCTCATCCTGGCGGCGCTGGTCGCCCAGGGCACCACGGAAATCTCGCGGGTTTATCACATCGACCGCGGCTACGAATCCATCGAAACAAAATTTTCCGCGCTGGGCGCGGACATCCGGAGGATCAAGGCGTAAAATGAAAATTCTGCGAACCGACGCGCCCGAATTTCAGGATTTCTTTCAGGCCCTGCGCCGGCGGGGAGGCGCTTTCGCGCCCGAGCTCGTCGCGGACGTAGCCCGGATTCTCGCCGACGTTTCCGCGCGGGGCGATGAAGCGCTTTTTTCCTACACGCTGAAGTTCGACGGCCTGGCGCTTACCGCGGCAACCGTGGAGGCGGGCGCCGGCGAAAGAAAGGAAGCCGTGGCGCGACTTCCGGCCGCGGACCGGGAGGTCCTGGAGATCGCCGCCCGGCGCATCGACGCCTATCACCGGCGGCAGACGTCCGCGGGCTACACGATTACCGATGAAGACGGCGTTTCGATCGGCCAGCGCGTTTTGCCCTTGGCCCGCGCCGGCATTTACGCGCCCGGCGGCAAGGCCTTTTATCCGTCCACGCTGCTCATGGCGGCCATTCCGGCGCGCATCGCCGGCGTCGGAGAAATCGTTTTGGCCAGTCCCGCAAAAGACGGGCGGCTCAACCCGCTCATCGCCGCGGCGGCCGACATCGCGGGCGTCGACCGCATTTTCAAAATCGGCGGCGCGCAGGCCATCGCCGCGCTGGCTTACGGCACCAAAAGCGTTCCGCGCGTGGACAAGATCGTGGGGCCGGGCAACGCTTTCGTGGCGGCGGCCAAGAAACTCGTCTTCGGCCAGGTGGCCATCGACATGATCGCGGGGCCCAGCGAGGTGGTGATCATCGCGGACCGGGCGGCCCGGCCCGCCTTTGCGGCGGCGGACCTGCTGGCGCAGGCCGAACACGATGAAATGGCGGCGGCCGTGCTTTTCACGCCCGACGCCGAATGGGCAAGGCGTGTGGCCGAAGAAGTCGCAGGGCAGATCGAGGCGCTGCCCAAGAAAAGCATCATCGAAAAATCCCTGTCGCGCTACGGCGCGGTCATCGTCACGGCGGATCTCGACGAAGCCGTGGCGCTCGCCAACCTCTTCGCGCCCGAACATCTGGAGCTGATGGTGGAAAATCCCGCCGCGCTTCTGGACCGGATTCGCAACGCCGGCTCCGTCTTTCTGGGGTCCTATACGCCGGAAGCGCTGGGCGACTACACCGCCGGCGCCAACCACATCCTGCCGACCGAAGGCACGGCGCGGTTTTCATCTCCCCTGGGCGTGTACGACTTCTATAAACGGATGAGCGTGCTTTCCTTTTCCGAGGCGGCGTTCACGAGGCTGGCCGGACCGACCCGGCATTTCGCGCAAATGGA
>DBPV01000058.1:1671-19565 GCA_002304995.1 Syntrophaceae bacterium UBA1411 | reverse complement strand
CTGATTTTGCCGGAGACTTCCGGCGGTCTGATTTTCCCGAAAGGACAGCCGGACGGCCGCGGGCCGAAGACCGTCCGGCGGAAGTGAAACGATAAAACCGCAGAAAACCGTCGCCGGGAAGCGGCGCCGGGCCGCGCCCGATCACACGTAAAAACGGCCGGAGGCGATGATCGGCGGATCTTCGTTGTCGATGGCGTAAACGATGTCCTTGTTCATTTCCGCCTTGATGAGCTCGACAACGGGCCGGCGCTTGTTTTGCTGACTTGCGAATTTCATCACTTCGTCCATCAGCTGGTCGATAGGGCAGGCCTTGGTGATGATGTGGTGCTCCTCCAGTTCCGGAGCGGCCACACGCTTGCCCGTGAGCACCATCTCATCGAGCTTGCAGCGGGGAATGGCTTTTTTCATCGCCGTCATCATGCCCGGCAGAAACGGAATGCCCAGATCGACTTCCGGAAAGCACATGAAGCCCCGGTCCGACCGCATGAAGCGGAAATCAAAGTAGCAGCACAGGATCGCGCCCCCGGCAAAAGCGTGCCCGGTCATCGCCACGATGGTCGGCATGGGGTACAGCGCAATCTTCCGGAAGAGCGCCATCATCGTTTCGATGAATTTCTTGGCCGTGGCGGTATCGTTTTTCTGCATGATCGGCATCAGCCATTCCAGATCGATGCCGTTGCTGAAGATTTTGGCATCCGCGCCACGCACGACCAGCACATTGGCGTTGGTCTTTTTTTCGACTTCATCGAGCGCCTCAATGAATTTTCCCAGGAAATCCAGATTCAAGCGGTTTTCCCCTTCGTTCAGCGTGACCACGGCCACCTGTCCTTCCATCTTGATTTCAATCGGCATAGTTGTCTTCCTTCAAATGTGATTTACAGCGGTTTTGCGCCGCTTGCATTGTCGAATTCCGGATACCGCAGGAGGTTTCTTATCCCTTTCGGGAAATATTTTCAACCCTCTTATCCGGAGGCGTTTTTCAGCCCTTCTTTTCCAGCGCCTGCCTGGCTTCTTCCTTGGTCTGGAAAATATGCGGGGCCAGGTGGCGTTTTTTCAATTCGTCGCCCAGTTTCATGCGCAAAAAGGCGCTGGTCGTGTAGCGGGTCACGTCGCTGTAGTATTTGGACACGACGTACTTCACCATACGAACATAGTCATCCTCCAGTTCCGGCGCGATCGAGAAGTTGTCGTAATTGACGATGGTCTTGACGCGGCGGCCAAGCGGCGCGCAGATTTCGGATACGCGCGAGCGGATCGCCTCGATTTCAGCGGCGGATTTGACGGCCAGTCCTTCGAAGTTGACGAAAAAGATGTTGGTGGCCGGATCGTAAACGAGGCGCTCGTTGATGGGAATGCTGAGCAGGTCCTCCTTGAGTCCCATCGGCGCCGGCTTGAAAATCCGCTCGTCCATCGTCCGGAGATTGCGGATCAGCGGCTGAAAGTCCATCCGCGCCAGGATGTCCCTTTCCAGATCGACGCCGGGGGCGATTTCCAGAAGCTCCACACCGTCCGGAGCGAGCGCAAAAACGCAGCGCTCCGTGACATAGGAAATCTGCTGGCTGCCCCGGCGCGCCGTCGGGCCGCTGAACGTGATCTGCTCCACGTCGCGGATCATTTTTCTGGCGGCGCCGTCCCGGATGATTTTCAGCCGGCCGTCGGCCACGGCGAGCTCACTCGCGCCCGCCGTGAATGTGCCGGCAAAGACGACTTTCTTGGCGGTCTGGCTGATGTCGATAAATCCCCCGCAACCCGCGAGCTTGGGGCCGAACTTGCTGACGTTGACGTTGCCGTGGGAATCCATCTGGGCCATGCCCAGGCAGGCCAGGTCCAGGCCGCCGCCGTCGTAGTAGTCAAACTGGAAATGCATGTCAATGAGGCAATCCACATTGGAGGCGGTGCCGAAATCCATGCCGCCCGCGGGAATGCCGCCGATGGTGCCGGCTTCCGCCGTCAGCGTCAGATAGTCGAGGATCCCCTCCTCATTGGCGACGTTGGCCACGCCTTCCGGCATGCCGATGCCCAGGTTCACCACCATGTTCGGCTGCAGCTCGAAGGCGACGCGGCGCGCGATGATCTTGCGCTCATCGAGCGCCAGCGGCTCGATGGTGGTGGCCGGCACCCTGAATTCGCAGCTGTAGGCCGGATTGTACGGCGTCCCGTAGGTCTGCCAGTGGTTTTCCGGCTTCGCGACCACGACACAGTCGACCAGGATGCCGGGAATCTTCACGCGGCGGGCGTCGAGCGCCCGGCGCTCGGCGATCCGCTCGACCTGCACAATGACAAAGCCGCCGGAATTCTTCGCCGCCATCGCGGCCGAGAGGACCTCCAGCGTCAGAGCCTCTTTTTCCATCGTGATGTTGCCGTCCATGTCCGCGGTCGTGCCGCGCAGGAGCGCCACCTGGACGGGCAGCGTCTTATAGGCCAGATACTCTTTGTTATCGAACGAAATCACCTCCACCAGGTCCTCGGTCGTGACGGCGTTGATCCGGCCGCCCCGGTCCCGCGGATCGGCGAACGTGCCCAGCCCCACACGGGTGATCGTCCGCGGCACATGGGCCGCAATGTCCCTAAAGAGGCGCGCGATGACGCCCTGCGGAAAATTGTAGGCCTCGATCTTTTCCTCGAACGCCAGCTTTTGCAGCTTCGGGATCAGCCCCCAGTGGCCGGCGATGACGCGCCGGAGCAGTCCTTCGTGCGCCAGGTGGTTCACGCCCTGGTCCCGGCCGTCGCCGATGCCGGAGGCGAAAAGAAGCGTCAGGTTTTTCGGTTCGCCCGTCGCGAGAAACCGCCGCTCCAGGCCGAGCATCAGTTCGTTGGGCGCCAGGCTGCCGATAAATCCGTCCAGCGCAACTGTATCGCCGTCCCGGATCACGCGGATGGCGTCGTCCACGGAAACGATTTTTCCGCGCTTCATGCCGGTCCGGATATCCGCAATGACCGGACTGACAATGCCTTGATGGTTCATGGAGGTCCCCCTGTTTTGATAATCTCGGTCTTGATCGGAAACGATCCGGAGAGTTGCCGGAGAAGAAAGCGGAGAGCGGCCCGGGGCCGCTCTCCGCCGGACATTACGACGTCATGGTGCCGCCGTCGACGTAAATCGTGTCGCCGGTGATATAGGCGGCCGCGTCGGAGGCCAGGAAAAGCACCGCTCCGACCACGTCTTCGGGTTCGCCGATTTTTCCCTTGGGAATGACTTTGCAGATGATCGCTTCGACTTCGGGATTGGACCAGATCGGTTTGCTGAAATCCGTGCGGGTAAAGCCGGGCGCGACGGCGTTGACGTTGATGCCGAGGGCCGCCCATTCCTTCGCCATGCAGCGCGTCAGGTGCTTGAGCGCCGCCTTGCTGCAGCCGTAGGCGGCCATGCCGGCTTCGGCCTTGTCCGCGCCGACCGTGGTGATGTTGATGATCCGGCCGCTTTTCTGCTCGATCATCTTGCGCGCGACCAGGCGGCTCAACAGCCAGACGGCCTTGACGTTGGTGTTGAAGCATTTGTCCCAGCCGTCCTCGCGCAGGTCCAGAAGGCCGCGCAGGAAACTGCGGGCGGCGTTGTTGACCAGAATGTCGATCCGGCCGAATTCGGCGACGGCGGCCCCGACAAGATTTTCCAGTTGTTCGTGAACGGTGAGGTCCGTGACGACCGGCAGGGCCTTGCCGCCTTTTTTGCGGACCTCGTCCGCGACGGCGTCGATTTCCGCCTTCGTCCGGCTGCACAAAACGACATTGGCGCCCGCCTCGGCAAATCCCAGGGCAATCGCCCGGCCGATTCCGCGGCCCGCGCCCGTCACCACCGCTGTCTTTCCTGAAAAATTGAAAACGCTGCCCATTTTTCCCCTCCTTGATTTTTTCAATAACGGTTCTTTTCTTTCAGACGCTCTTTTATAAGCTTTCGGAAAAAGGTTTGCAAGAGATCAAACGAAGATTTTTCGGAGGGCGAAGCACCCGGGGCAGCGCCGCTTTCGTCTTTTTCCGGGAAGGGAGTCCAGGGGCAAACCAAAGCGGCGTCGCCGGGTGGGTTGAAAACAGCTTATTTGCCGGACTGAATGGGATCCCAGTCGTATCCCCACAGGGCGCCGCCCATGGGCATCTTGTAGCGGCGCCTGTCCCCGTAGGACGGATAGCGGCGGTTTCCCCCTTCCGCGGGCAGGAAATCGACCGGAAACTGCGGCGGCAGCAGGCCGTTTTCCCGCGCCTCGCGCGTCAGCCATTCGCGGTCGTCCGGATGGGCGATGGAGATGAGCGCCGCGGCGCGCTCGTAGCCGTTGAGGCCTCTCAGGTTCACGATGCCGTATTCCGTGCAGACGTACTGGGCCAACTGCGCCGGAACGTCCACCACCGTGCCGGACGGCAGAAACGGAACGATCCGCGGCGTGTTGTGCTTGCTGCGCGACGTCATCGCGGCAACCGAGCGCCCGCCTCTGGCCTGCGCGGCGAAGATGATGAACTGGAAAAATCCGCCCGTGCCGGAAATCGGCCGCCGGTCGTAAAAGGAGCAGGCCATCTGTCCCAGCAAATCGACGGCGACAGTGTTGTTGATGGCGATCAGATTGTCTATGCGGCGCAGCACGTCGAGGTTGTTGGTATAGTCGATGTCGTAAACGGCCAGCGCCTGGTTGCGGTGAATCGTCCCGTAGTACCACATCACGTCCACCGGAAAGGCGAACGTCCAGACGCTCTTGCCGCAGTCGAGGCTTTTGTAGGCGTTGGTCACCTGGCCCGACTCGATCATTTTGATGAGGCCGTAGTTGAGCATTTCCGTATGGATGCCCAGGTCCTTGAATCCCGCGTCGGCCATGGCGGCCACGCACGCCGACGGCAGGGAGCCGATGCCCAGCTGCACGACGTCGCGGTCGCGCATGACGGTCATGATGTGCCGGGCGATTTCCTGCTCCACGGCGTCGGGGGCGATGGCTTTTTCATTCATCTGCGGCCACTTGTATCTTTCGCAGTCCACCTCCACCCAGTAGTCGATGTCGTCGATGTTGATCGTGTTGAAGCGGCCGCCCTCCGCCCAGGGGTAGTCGGCGCGCACTTCGAAGACGATTTTTTTGGCGGTCTGCTTGAAGATCTGGCTGCTGTTGGTCCCGTAGGACATGTTGAAGTAGCCGTGGTTGTCCGGCGCGGTGGCCGCGTTGAACCACCAGTCGATGCCGCGCTTTTGCCTGTCGCCGTGGGCAAACCGGTAGTGATGGGCCCAGACGCCGCCCGCCCAGCCCCAGGGCGTCCAGCTGGTCCCGCCGTTTTCTTCCCTCGCCTTGCGGTTCCAGGGAAAGAAGAAATGTTCGTGCACGCAGTGGAAGCGCTGGCCCGGATCGATCTGCTGCAGCTCCGGATGGGGGTAAAAATTGCCGGCCAGCCAAAACTCGATGTCGCTAAGGTCGCCGGGTCCCGGCCCCAGCCGCTGGGCGACCGCTTCCGTACAGACGGTGGAATCGCCGCCGACGGTTCCGTGGTTGATCCAGTCGCCCGGCCGGACCATGTCGGCGATCTGCCGGGCGGTTCTTTTCTTGTCGCGTATTTTTTGTTGAATCGGTGTTGTCATACATCTCTCTCTTCGTTATGTCTCAGTCCCCGAAGCGTCCCCAAAATACTTCTCCACATCAATAATATCCCCACGCTTCAGGACATTACTTCCGTTTGGTGATGCCTTTTGGTTTCGGGTGGGAATTCGTATATCACAAAGACGGAAGCAGTCAATATTTTTTGCCAATAATCGGGAAAACGACAAATCGCCTTTCCGCAGGCGTGCCGGGCCATGTTTTCGATTGACATTCCCCGGCCTTCATTTTAAATTTCGTCCGGTCAACGGACTGTCTCTTTCTTCACGATCGAAACTTTTAACCCAAAGGAGTCTGCATGAGCGCACCGCTAATTACCGCAATGTCCCAGGGCCGGGAAATCGCCCTTCTGCCGAATATGGCCAACCGCCACGGATTGATCACCGGCGCCACGGGAACGGGCAAAACCGTCACGCTGCAAAAGATGGCCGAGTCTTTCGCGTCCATCGGCGTTCCCTGCTTCATGGCCGACGTCAAGGGAGACCTCTCCGGCATCGGCGCGGCGGGCGTCGCCTCCGAAAAGATGCTCAAGCGGCTGGAATCCATCGGCATCAGGGATTTTCAGCCGCGCGCCAACACGGCCGTATTCTGGGATGTCTTCGGCGAAAAGGGGCACCCGGTGCGCGCCACCGTCTCCGACATGGGGCCGCTGCTCCTGGCCAGGCTGTTGAATCTCAATGAAACCCAGTCGGGCGTGCTCACGCTGGTCTTCAAAATCGCCGACGACAACGGTCTTTTGCTCCTGGACATTAAAGACCTGCGCGCCATGATTCAGTTCGTGGGCGACAACGCCAGGCAGTTCACCACCGGCTACGGCAATATTTCCACCGCGTCCATCGGAGCGATCCAGCGTGGCCTTTTGGCGCTCGAAGAGCAGGGCGGCGACAAATTCTTCGGCGAACCGATGCTCGACATCGCCGATCTGATGCAGACCGACACAGCAGGCCGCGGCGTGGTCAACGTGCTCGCCGCCGACAGGCTTTACAACAGTCCGAAGCTCTACTCGACGTTTCTTCTGTGGATGCTCTCCGAGCTTTTCGAACAGCTGCCCGAAGTGGGAGACGTGGAAAAGCCCAAGCTGGTTTTCTTCTTCGACGAAGCGCACCTGCTGTTCAGCGATGCGCCGGCCGCGCTTCTGGAAAAAATCGAGCAGGTCGTGCGCCTGATCCGCTCCAAAGGCGTGGGCGTCTATTTCGTCACGCAGAATCCGCTCGACATTCCCGATACGGTTCTGGCGCAGCTGGGCAACCGCGTCCAGCACGCCCTGCGCGCCTTCACGCCGCGCGACCAGAAGGCGGTCAAGACCGCCGCGGAAACGATGCGCCCCAATCCGGCGTTCGACGCGGCCGCAGCCATTACCGAGCTGGGCGTCGGCGAAGCGCTGATTTCCTTCCTGGACGAAAAGGGCCGTCCGGCGCAGGTGGAACGCGCCTTTGTCATCGCCCCCGGCTCGCGGCTCGGTGTGCTCACCGACGCCGAACGGCAGGCGGCCATCCGCGCCTCAACGATTTACGGCCACTACGAAAAGGTTCTGGACCGCGAATCCGCCTATGAAAAGCTGCGCCAGGCCGTTGCGACCGCCCAGCCGGAAGCCCAGCCCGCAGCGCGAAACGAAAGCCCGGCCGCACCCGCGGCAGGAGGCGGCCTGCTGGGCGGCGCCATCGGGGATTTGCTGTTCGGGCGCACCGGACCGCGCGGCGGCAAAACCGACGGCCTGATGCAGGCCGCGGCCAAAAGCGTGGCGCGGACCATCGGCTCGTCCGTCGGGCGGGAAATCGTTCGCGGCGTGCTGGGTTCGCTTTTGGGCGGGGGCAAACGCAGATAAGGCAGCGCGTCAAAAAACAAAAAGGGCGGACAAGCAGTGCGTATCCGCCCTTTTTGTTTCAGGAAATTCGATCTGACTCAGTCAAACGGAAGCGAAAGTTGCAAAAGAGACGGATAGCAGCGGCGGCAGACGCTCTTGGAGTAGGACCGGGCCCGGCAGGCCTCCAAATCGATAAAATAGCCATAGTGGCGGCACCACACGGACTCCCCGCCGGTTTTTTGCGGCACGGGAAGTTCCGCCGGATGTAGCGCGCCTGGTCGAACAACTTTTTTCATGAAAAAAACGATAGTCTCATCCGCCGCGGTCCTTCTGGGCCTCAGCCGCCGGAATGCGCGCCGCCCCTTCCGGCAGTTGCCGGACAGGCTTCAGCTTCGCACCGGCAGCGGGCCGTCCGGTTACTTCCTGGCCGTCTTTTTCTTGGCCGCCGGTTTCTTCGGTGCGGGTTTCTTGGCAACCGCTTTCTGAACGGCCTTCTTGGGCGCCGCTTTCTTTACCGCCGGCTTTGCCTTCGGGGCAGCCTTCCCGGGCTTCGGAGCCGTCTCCGCCTTCTTTGCCGGTTTGGGGCCCTTGTTCTGCATCGGCTCATCGCAGCAAATCAACTCGGCGATGGCGCAGCCGCATTCTTCATCCACAATGACAGAAAGTCCGCAAACTTCACAACTCAAAACATCACCTGGTTTTACGTTTGACATCGGCACTCCCTCCTTATTATTGATGGATCTTGATTTTGTTTGTAACAGGCCCTGACGCGGGTGATATTAGTTCAAATATTGCCATCTTTCAAGCATTGATTACCTCCGGCAGTATTTTTTTGCGCCGCCCAGGCCGGCGGAATCCGCCCGGCGGCAAAGGACAACTTGACTTTGCCCGGCGCTTTGGTATGATTTTTCGCACCAAGGGAAAACACTGCATGAAACAGAAACTTAAAATGCTTTTGCAGTTCACGCCGCTGACGATTACCATTGTCGTGATTCTGATCGCGCTGGCGCTGTTTCTGATCGATTTCCGGTTTCTGCGGCTGGTGGAGCTCAAGGCGCTCGACGTGCGCATCGCTTCGCGCGGCCATCTGGCGCCCGGGGGAGAAACCGTCATCGCCGCCATTGATGAAAAAAGCGTCGCCGAGCTGGGACGCTGGCCCTGGCCCCGCGCCACACTCGCCCGTCTGGTGGACCGCCTGAAAGCCGGCGGCGCCAGAGCAGTCGGCTTTGATATCGTTTTCTCCGAACCGGAGGAAGCCCGCGAACGCAAAACGATCGACGCGCTGGCCGCCGAACTCAAGAAACAGGGCATTGCCGGCCCGGAGATCCTGAATCTGCTTTCCTCCCGGCGCGCCGCCGATCCGGACGCCGTTCTGGCCGACGCTATCGGCAAAGCCGAAAACGTCACGCTGGGGTATTTTTTCCATTTTCCCCGCCGCAGGCAGGAACAGGACCTGGCGCACATCAGCGAAAAAACGCTTGCCGAACAGGCCCGGCGCATCGAGGACTCGCGCTACGCCATGATCAACGCCGCGACGGGCGAGCCCAACGACGCCTATCTGCCGCGCGCCTATGCGCCCGAGGCCAACCTCGACATCCTGTCGAAAGCCGCCCAGAACAGCGGCTACTTCAACATGCTGCCCGACAGCGACGGGTCAAACCGCTGGTCGCCGCTGGTCATCGCCTTCGGAGACAATTACTACTCGTCGCTGGCCGTATCGCTCGTTCAGGCCTATCTCGATTTTCCGGCCCTGGCGCTCAATCTGGAGCCTTACGGCGCCAAAAGCGTCAGCATCGGCGACATCGAGATTCCCACGGACGAATCGGGCCAGCTGCTCATCAACTATCTGGGGCCGCCGCGGACCTTTCCTCACTATTCGATCGCGGATATTCTGAAAGGCGCCGTGCCGCCGGACACTTTCCGCGACAAAATCGTCCTGGTCGGCGCGACGGCCGTCGGCATCTACGACCTGCGCGTCACGCCGTTTTCCTCCACCTATCCCGGCGTGGAAATACACGCCACCGTCGTGGACAACATTCTGCGCCGGAATTTTCTCGCGCACTCCGCCTCCACCCGCTTCATGGACATCTGCTCGATCATTGCCTTCGGCCTGATTCTCGGCCTGGCGATTCCCCGCCTGCGGCCGATTTCCGGCATGGTCGCCGCGTTTGCGGTCGTGGTGGCTTTCGTCGCCGTCAATTTCCTGGTCTTCTTCCACTTCAACCTCTGGCTCAATCTGGTCTACCCGTTTGTCACCATGGCGCTCATCTACCTGGGCATCACGATCTACCACTATTTCAAGGAGGAACGGGAAAAGAAGAAAATCCGCGGCGCGTTTCAGTACTACCTCAACGCGTCGGTCATCAACGAAATGCTCAAGGATCCGGCCAAACTGAAACTCGGCGGCGACAAGAAGGACCTCACCGTCCTGTTTTCCGACATCCGGGGCTTCACGACCATCTCGGAAAAGCTCTCACCGCAGGAGCTGGTGTCGCTGCTCAATGAATATCTGACCGCCATGACCAACCAGGTCTTCGCCCACGACGGCCTGCTCGACAAGTACATGGGAGACGCCATCATGGCGGTCTTCGGCGCGCCGCTGACCCAGACGGACCACGCCCGGCGGGCCTGCCTGACGGCGCTGGCCATGATGCGGGAACTCCGCGTTTTGCAGGAAAAATGGCAAAGCGAGGGGCGCCCCGCCTTCGACATCGGCATCGGCATCAACTCCGGCGACATGGTCGTGGGCAACATGGGCTCGGAGATGCGCTTCGACTACACGGTCATGGGCGACATGGTCAATCTCGGATCGCGCCTCGAAGGCACCAACAAGGAATACGGCACCAATATCATTCTCAGCGAGTTCACCTACGAAAAGGTGAAAGACGATATGTGCTGCCGCGAACTGGACGCGGTGCGCGTCAAGGGCAAGGTGAAGCCGGTCAAGATCTATGAACTTCTCGGAGAGAAGAAGGACGAACCGGCCGGCCGCGCGTGGCTGGAGCTTTTTGCCCGCGGCCTGGCGCTGTACCGGGAAAAGCAGTGGGACGAAGCGCAAACCGCGTTCGGGGCCGTTTTGACCCTCCGGCCCGAGGACGCGGCGTCCATCATGTATATCGACCGCTGCCGGAATCTGAAAGAACAACCGCCTTCCGAACCGTGGGACGGCGTGTTTGTGATGACGAAAAAATAATCCGGCCCCAGGGTGGAAAAAAATCAGATGGCTTTAAAAAACGAACAGAAATACCGCAGCTGGGTCGAAGTCGACCTGGACCACTTTACCGCCAACCTCCGGGAAATCCGGCGCCTGCTCGGCGACAAAATGGACTTCATGCAGACCGTGAAGGCCGACGCCTACGGACACGGTGCGATTGAAATTTCGCAGGCGGCCCTGCGCGCGGGCGCGCGCATGCTGGGCGTGGCCAACGCGGACGAAGGCGTCCAGTTGAGGGTCAGCGGCATCGAAGCGCCCATCGTCATTCTGGGCCCCTCCACCCGGTCGGAAATTCCCGAACTCGTCAAATACCATCTGACGCCTTCCGTTTCCGACGCGGGCTTTGCCGCCGCGCTGGAAGAACAGCTTGCCCGCGCCTCCCGGACGCTCGCCGTCCACGTGGAAGTCGATACCGGCATGGGCCGCGGCGGCACCATGCACAACGAGGCGCCGGAGCTCATCGGCACTCTCCGGACGCTGCCCCACATCGAACTGGAAGGCATCTTCAGCCACTTCGCGGCAAGCGAACTCATGACCTTTTACAACGACGAGCAGTGGCGCCTGTTTTCCGCGCTCCTGGCCCATCTGCACGACCAGGGCATCGATATTCCGATCCGGCACATGGACAACAGCGGCGCGATTCTGAATTATCCGGGACTGAAGCTCGACATGGCACGGCCCGGCATCATGACCTACGGCATTTATCCGTCGGAGGAGACCCGGAGCAAGGCGGCGCTTCTGCCCGTCATGTCCTTCAAGACCTCGATCGTGCTGCTCAAGGAGTTTCCCGCCGGCTACGGCATCGGCTACAACCGCTCCTACGTCACGAAAGGCACAACCCGCGTCGCGACCATTCCCGTGGGCTACGGCGACGGCTATCCGTTTGTCCTGTCCAACACGGGCGAGGCGCTGATCCGCGGCCGGCGCGCGCCGGTCATCGGACGCGTCTCGATGGACCTGTGCACGCTCGACGTCACGCACATTCCCGACTGTGCCGTGGGCGACGAAGTGGTGCTGTTGGGCCGGCAGGGAAACGAGTACATCAGCGCCAACGAAATCGCCGCCAAGGCGCAGACGATCAGCTATGAAGTGCTGTGCGCGCTCGGCAAAAGAGCGCCGCGCGTCTTTCTGCACAAGGGACGGACGGACGTTGTGGAGCCAAGGCTGCGCCGGATCTTCGTCCCCGGCGAGGAAAAGTCCATCGCGCGCATCGACAGCATCATCCGCCACTGCCTCCAGACGCGCACCCGCGACGAGGAGCTGGGCGACGCCATTTATTACGAAGTCATCGAAACCCTCTTCGGCAAGGAAGACCGGCAGCTCGAACTGCGCTCCTGCTTCCGCTATGATATCACCATCGCGCAGCTTCCGGAAGCGGCGGAACACCGGCGGCGCTCCGACGCGTATTTCCGGCTGCGGACGCACGTCGAATACAAGAAGACCATCCGCAGCCACATTTTCATGATCGGCTGCGCTTCGGACCGGGCGCAGCTCGAAGCGCTCATCGAAGACGAACACTGCGAATACCGCTGGATTCTGGGCGGCGGCGAAGATGTCATGATCGAGCGCGATTTCACCGTGGAAAAAATGCGCATCGACGGCGAAGACATTCCGGTCATCGACGCCAAAAAAACCGCCCGCGGCTACGAAGTCTGGTGCGGGAGCGACGCGCTCAAAGCCAAGATCAATCAGGAAGTGAAAATCGAAATTGAAATCCTCACCAAGAAGGCCAAAAACAACCGCACCTTCCCTGTCTATCTGCTCTATCCGACCCGCGGCCTGGAAATCAATTTTCACTACGAGCGCGCGGCGCTTAAAAACGTCCGGGCGGAAAGCTTTTTTGCCGGACGGCATCCGCAGGCGTCCATCCGCGCCCGGAAAGGCCAGTCGATTTCCGTGCAGGTTCCCGGCGGAGAGTGGGTTTTTCCGACAAGCGGCGTGATTTTCATCTGGGATATTTAACGGCGGGAGGGTAAAAATGATCGTCGATTCCCATTACCACTACATGACGGCCATGAGCAAAAAAGGGGCGGCCGAAATGGTCGGCATGCTCTTTGCCGAAGCGCAAAGAATGGGCGGAAATCCGGACTACGACACGATGCTGCAAACGGCCGTCCGGACCTGGGCCGATCCGCTCGCGGACCGGCTCATTGAAAACATGGACGAAGCGGGTGTGGACGTCACCGTCGCCGTCAACGTGGACGACATCGCCATCAAAGCCTTCACGCCCGAGGTCATCGACCGGCAAAACCGGATGCTGGGCGAAGCCCTCCGGCGGCATCCCGGCCGGCTGGTCGGCCTGGCGGGCATCGATCCGCGAAGACCCGAAGCGGCGCAGATGGCCGGGATCTGCATGGAAGAGTACGGCCTGGCCGGCGTCAAGTACCATCCTGACCACGGCTTTGATCCGGCGGGCGCCGACTCTTACAGAGTCCTTGAAGTTCTGGCCCGCCACCGCGGCATTCTGCTGTCCCACACGGGGCCGCTCATGCCCCGGGGGCGCAGCAAATTCGCCGATCCGCTGATGCTGTCCGACATCGCCGTCGATTTTCCGGAAATCCGGGTCATTGCCGCGCATTCCGGCGGCTACATTCACTGGCGTCCCTGGGCGGCGCTGGCCGCGTATCAGGCGCCTTTCTACGGAGATCTGGCCGTCTGGGACACGCTGGCCTGCCGCAACTACCCGCTTTTCTGCCGCCAGCTGCGCGAGGTCATCGATCTGGCCGGAGGAGAAAAAATCCTCTTCGGCACGGACGGCCCGGTGCAGTCGCTTTTATACCCTGTCAAAACCATGATCGGCTTTGTCCGGGATCTGCCCGAAAAGGCGCCGCCGGACATCCGCTTCACCAGGGAAGAAGTCAATCGGATTCTGGGCGCAAACGCCGCGGCGGTCTTCGGCCTCCCAACCCATAGCCGGCCGGCCTGAAACAAAACGGCCGGCCGCGCGCGGCGTCCGTCGAAAATTTTTGCCGCAGCGGGGAAGGCAGACGGTCTTTCCAAATCCGTCCGCGACGGCCCGCTTTCAAAAAAAAGTTGCTTTTTCGCCGGGAAACTGAATAAATATTTCATAAAAAGACTTTATGCAGTATTTCACCATCATCGCCGGCCTGATCGGCGGACTCGGCCTGTTCATCTACGGAATGTTTCTGCTCAGCGACTCGCTCAAGAAGCTGTCGCTCGGCATTTTGAAGTCCCTGCTGGAAAAGATCACCTCCAACCGCATCAAATCAATGCTGGTCGGGCTCGGCGTCACCGCCGTGATCCAGAGCTCCAGCGCCACGTCCGTCATTCTGATCGGCTTTTTGAATGCGGGAATTTTGTCGCTCGCGGCCGCCATCGCCATCATGATCGGCGCCAATATCGGCACCACGGTCACGGCCCAGTTGATCGCTTTCAAACTGACGGCCGTCGCGCCGCTTTTCGTCTTTGCCGGCACCGTCTATTTTTTCTTCGCGAAAAAGCAGAAGGAAAAAAACAAGGGGCTCGTGGTTCTCGGATTCGGCATGCTGTTTCTGGGGCTGGCCATGATGAGCCTGTCCGTCGCGCCGCTTGCGCAAAACGAAACAGCCCGCAACGCCTTCGTCTCCTTCGGCAAATATCCGGTGCTGGGCATTCTGTCCGGCCTTCTGGTCACCGTTATTTTTCAAAGCTCGTCCACGACCACCGGTATGATCATCGCCTTTGCGTCGGCCGGGCTGCTGGATTTGCCCTCGTCGATATACCTGGTGTTCGGAACCAACATCGGCACCTGCATCACGGCCATCCTGGCCAGCATCGGCGGCAATCTCGCCAGCAAGCGGCTGGCCTGGGGCAATACGTTCTTCAACATCTTCGGAACGCTCATCGCCCTGGCCATGGTTCCCCTGTACCTGAAATTGATTCCGCTGACTTCCGGCGACATTGCCCGCCAGGTCGCCAACGTTCATACGATTTTCAACGTCATCAATACGATCATCTTTCTGCCGCTCATTTCGTTTTTTGTTTTGTTTCTCAATAAAATCATTCCCGGACAGGACTACACCAAGAAGGAAGTCAAATATCTGGACCAAAACCTGCTGGGCGTTCCCCACCTGGCCATCCGGGCGGTCATCAGCGAAATGGTCGTGATGCTGGATACCTGCGCGGAAATGCTCGCCAAGGCGAGGAAGTGCACCGCGAACTTCAGCTTCAAACTGCGCGATGAAATCGCCGTGGATGAGGAATCCGTCGATGAAATGCAGAAATCCATCACGGAATATCTGGTGCAAATCACGCAAAGCGAACTGCCGCCCAAATACTCCCGGATGGTGCCCGCTCTGCTGCACAGCGTCAACGACCTGGAAAAAGTCGGCGACTACTGCGAAAACATCATCCTTCTGTCGCAGCGCGCCTATGAAAACGACTTGCAGTATTCCGAAGAGGCGGACCGCGAGCTGCAGGCGCTTTTCGATAAAACGGAGCGCATCATGGAGGAAACCCGCAAAGCCATGCAGCAAAACGATCAGGAGGCCGCGGCCGTCACCCTGGACATCCAGAAGGAAATCGACGACCTGATCGGGATCTACAAGATCAATCACATCAAACGGCTGGAAAACTCCGTCTGCATCAGCAACGCCGGCCTCGTTTTCAACGACATCCTGACCGACATCGAAAGACTCAACAACCATCTGTGCAACATTACCAAGGGCATCCTGCACATGGGCAAACGGTAACCAATCCCCCATTGGCGGCGGATATCCCGGGGAGCGGCCGCCCGCAAGAGCAACGGTTCCCCGGAATCTCCCGGGAGGCGAAAGACATGACGCATTTTCAAAGACTGCTCCTCGGCAGTTCACTGGGCCTGTGGACATGGACCGCGGGCGGCGCGCCGGGGCCGGTCGTCGAACCGCCGGACGCTTTGGCCATCCGCGGCTATGACGCCGTCGCCTACTTCACGCAGGGACAGGCGAAAAAAGGCCGGGCGGATATGACTTTCCACTGGCGCAACCGGACCTGGCGTTTTGCGACGCCGGAAAACAGAACGCTTTTTGCCGCCGATCCCCGGCGGTACGCTCCGCAGTACGACGGTTATTGCGCGTGGGCGATGAGCGAGGCGCGCCGGGCCGAAACGGATCCGGAGGTCTGGAAAATCGTCGACGGAAAGCTTTATCTCAACTGCAGCCCGTCCGCCGCCGAAAAATGGAGCGCGGATATTCCCGGCAACATCAGGAAGGCGGACGAAAACTGGCTGCGGCTTTTCAGCGGGCAGTAACAGGCAGCGTCATTCGTTCCCGATGACGATGCGGTTGCGGCCTTCGTTCTTGGCCTTGTAAAGCGCCGCGTCGGCCCGCGAAAAAAACGCTTTGGGGTCGAGAGATTCCGTGGAATCCGTGCAGGCCACGCCGCCGCTGACCGTGAGGCGGATGGGCCGGGTCTCATCTCCGAAGACAGAGTTCGCGCAGAGATTCATGATCCGGTGCGCGAGCGCCACCGCTTCTTCCAGGCGCGCGTCGGGCATGAGGATCGTAAATTCTTCGCCGCCGTAGCGGCTGACCAGCGTGGAGCCCTTGCGGGTATGCTCCTGCATCAGTCGGCCGAACTGCCGCAAAACATCGTCCCCCGCCAGGTGGCCGAACGAATCGTTCACCTTCTTGAAGTCGTCGAGATCGAACATGATGAGCGACAGGCAGCCGTGCCGGCGCTTCAGTTTGTAAAGTTCTTCCTCGAGGCGGATCTCGTAGAAACGGCGCGTGTACAGGCCGGTGAGGCCGTCGGTGATCACGCGGGAAAAAAGCCGGGCATTTTCCAGGGAAACGGCCAGCACCGTGCTGAGAATTCTGAGCTGCTGGGTCTCGAAAAAAGTGAAGGGGTGGTCGGCGGGAACGGCGACCGTGGCCAGTCCGACCACGCGAAACGACGCGCCGACGAGCGGCAGGCACAGGCACTGCTCTTTTCCGGCCGGTCCGTCTTCCACGGGCAGCGGGACCTCCCGTTCGACGACCAGCGGATGAACCGCGACGGCTTTTTCGAGCATCACTTTTTCCAGAAACGTTCCCGGAACCGGAAAAGACACCCGGGGGCGGGAAGGCCGCAAGTTTGAAAAAATGCCGTCGCTTTCCAGATTCTCCCGCTTGTCGTCAAGGCTCAAAATGGCAAGCCTCTCCCCCCGGGAGAAATCCGCCAGGGTCTCAAGCGCGATATCCACCAGAATCTCCCTGTCGGTGAAGGCGGTCAAGAGCCGCGTTCCGAAATTCAGGATGAAGAACTGCTCGTCATAATCGGAGCCGAGTTCGCAGGCGCTGAAAGCAGCGGCGGCGGGAATTTTGGCGGGGGAAAGCGGTTTGTCCATGGTGTTCCTTTAAACATTGTCTCTTTGGACTGAGCGAAAAAAAATTTCCAACCGCCAAAAAGATTGCAATATTTTTATTTCCTTCCTTTTTGGGCGCGAGTATAGGACAGGAAAATCCTCACTGTCAAAGAGATTTTTTAACGCGGGGAAGCTCAGCGGCCGCGCCGGAAACAATCTTTTCAAGAAGCGGCGTGACAGGCTCGGGCGGAACTGATATGGAGACGGCGAAGGAACGGGCGCGCGAACGACTAAAATAAACGCCCGGCCTGCCGGCCGCCGCGCCGGCGGATGTTTTTCATGAACGAACCTGTCCTTGCCATCGACCGCCTGCGCATCCTGGATACGATCGTGTCCGCCGAAATCGGTGCGGGAGAGCTGGTGGCCGTTATCGGCCCCAACCGCTCCGGAAAAACGACGCTCGCGGAAATTCTCCGCGGCTCCGTCCGCGACGTCGCGGGAACGGTCCGCCGCACCGTGGACATTCGCGACATTGCCTATTCGGCTTATTCAGCCGACGGGAATCTTTTCCACTACGCCGATTTTTACTATCAGCAGCGCTACAACACCTTTGACGACGCCGCCGTGGACACCGTCGGGCAGTATCTGCGCTACGACGAAGCCGACGGCTACCGGCGCGACCTTTTTGCCGCCGTTTTGCCGCCGTCCATTTTGCAGACGAAGCTCATCGAACTTTCGAGCGGCGAAACCCGCAAGACGCTTTTGCTGAAAAATCTCTTTCGGGAAGCCAAGGTCTACATCCTGGACAATCCCCTGAGCGGCCTCGACGAAGCCTCCGGCGCGGTTTTCCTCGACGTGTTTGGCCGGATCGCCCGCCGCTACCGGAAAACCGTCATCCTGCTCCTTGCCGATCCGCCTGCGGGCGTCGCCTTCGACCGCGTCATCCGCCTGAACCGTCCGGAAAAAAGGAAGGCGGAAGCGGATGTGCGGCCGGTATTGCCGCCGGCCTTTCTGACCACGCCGCCGGCTGATTTTGAAATCGTCCTGGCC
>DBPV01000058.1:0-1617 GCA_002304995.1 Syntrophaceae bacterium UBA1411 | reverse complement strand
AGCCTGCTTACCGCCGACAATCCCTTTGCCTACCGCTACGATTTTTTACTCTTCGACCGGAAGCGGGGAACGGGCGAGTCCATCTGGGACATCAAAGCGCGCATCGGCTTCATTTCCGCAGACATGCAACTGTACGTCAAAGGCTCGTCTTGCGTCCAGGACGTCATCCTTTCGGGTTTTTCCGACACGATGGTGCTGAACCGGCGCATCACCGACGCGGAAGCGGCCCGCTACCGGGCGATTGTCGGGGCTCTGGGAGTGGCGGACCTGCAAAACGGACCCTTCGGCAGACTTTCCTCGGGTGAAAAGAAAACGGTCATGATTGCCCGGGCGCTGGTCAAAAACCCGCCGGTCCTCATTCTGGACGAACCGTTTCAGGACCTGGATGCGGGGCGTTTCCATTTTCTGCATTCTTTTCTGGCGCAGTGCGCGGACGAAAACCGAACCGTAATCCAGACCACCCATCACGACGTCGAAAGGCTTCCCGGCATCAATCGTACGGCCCGGATTGAAAACGAAACCCTGACCTTCCCGGCCGGCTGACGTTTTTTTGTAGCCCGGGAAAGCGAATTTTTGAAGCGGACAAAAGAAAACCCTTTGCTTTTTCGGCCGGTTTTTCCTACAACCGCCGGCAAAAAGGCTATCGACCAATGGATTTCGATTTTTCATTTCATTATCAGGACAAAATTCCCCGGGAAGAACCGGCCTACTGGTTCATCTTCCGTCAGGAAAAGATTCTCGCCGCCACGGAGGGAAACAACACAAAACCGCTGCTGATGCAAGGCGGCGATCTGCCGGCACTCGATACCGACCGGGCGCTGCACATCGGAAGGCTCGATGGCGTCGACTGCTACGCGCTCGCGGACGATACGCCGGAGGGCCTTGTCCTGCCGCACACCGAGTGGGTCGGCCTGCGCCGGTCGGCCGGAAGATTCGACGAACAGATGTTCCACATTTACGGCCGGGCCAGACAACTGCTCCTGTGGGCGGAAAACAACCGGTACTGCGGCCGCTGCGGAAACCGCACGGCGCTGAAGACGGAGGAAAGATGTTTTCTCTGCCCGTCGTGCGGTCTGGCCGCCTATCCGCGGCTTTCGCCGGCGGTAATCGTCTCCATCGTCCGGGACGGCAAGCTCCTGCTGGCGACATCGGCGCGGTTTCAGGTGCGGATGTTCAGCGTGCTCGCGGGATTCGTCGAACCGGGCGAATGCCTGGAAGAGTGCGTGCGGCGCGAGATCCGGGAGGAAACCGGCATTGAAGTCAAAAACATCCGCTACTTCAAAAGCCAGCCCTGGCCGTTTCCCGATTCATTGATGATGGGCTTTACGTCCGAATACGCAGGCGGAGAGCTGAAAATCGACGGCAGGGAAATCGTGGAGGCCGGCTGGTACGGCCCCGATGAGCTGCCGGCGATCCCCGGGAAGATCAGCATCGCCCGGGCGCTGATCGACCGCTTTATCGAACAATACGCAAAGACGGCCTGAAGGCGGAGCGCAGCCCTGCGCCCGCCGGCGCGGTTTTCCGCCGCGCCCCATCCCTTATTTGGCCGTCGGCCGATCGGCGCTGAAACTTCCGGCAATGACGCCGGCAATATTGAGCATGTGCCGGCGAACCGCC
>DBPV01000064.1 GCA_002304995.1 Syntrophaceae bacterium UBA1411 | reverse complement strand
CATCCGGAAAGTTTCTTGACAAGCCCGGCCCCTCTCCTTATACTGGCAAGCCTTTTTGTGCCGGACAGCATCCGGAAAAACCATCGCTCGAAGGAGGGCCCGCATTCACTATGAACATGGAAAGCCTGCTGCAGGACACGGCCGCGCTTTATCCGGAAAAGACGGCTCTTATTTTTGACGACCATCAGATCTGTTACCGCGACCTCGACCGCTTTGTGGACGCGCTGGCCGCTCATTTTCAGACGCTGGGCGCCGGCAAAGGCGACAAGATCGCGCTCGCGCTGGGAAACGGCCCGGAGTTCGTGATTGCCTATTTTGCCGCCCTGCGGATCGGCACCGTCGCCGTCACACTCAACATCATGTCGACGGCCTACGAATTGCAGCATCTTCTGGAGGACAGCGACGCAAAAATTCTGGTCGCGGGGGAAAGCCAGGCCAAGCGCTATGAAACCGTCGCGGCAACGCTGCCGCAGTGCAAAACCCTGATTTCGGCCGCGGGATGGAAACCCGGATCGCCTTTTTACGATATCGTGCACACCGGCGCCGGAACCGCGGCGCCGCCCGCGCTCGGGCGGGACGATGCGGCCGTCATGATCTACACGGCGGGGCTCACCGGCAAACCCATGGGCGCGGTTTTGACCTACAAGAATCTCGGCACGCAGGCAGAACTGCTCCGCACCATCTGCAACGGCACATCGGCGGACCGCGCCCTGGCGGCCATTCCTTTTTTCCACTCCTTCGGCGCTTCCGTGAATCTGCTGAGCCCGCTTGCCATCGGAGGCTCCGTCGTCCTGATGAACCGGTTTACGGTGGAGGGCCTTCTGGCGGCCATCCAGAAGGAACGGGTCACGTACATCACGGGCGTGCCGCGCCTGTTTCTGGCCATGCTGTTTTCCGAAAAGCTCAAAGACTACGACCTCGGATCGCTGCGCTTCGGCATCACGGGCGGATCGGCCATGCCGCCGGAGCTTTTCGCCGAGTTCACAAAACATCTCGGCATTCCGGTGCTGGAGGGCTACGGGCTTACGGAAACATCGCCCTGCTGCATCTTCACCCACCCGGACCGGCCGCAGAAGCCCGGATCGATCGGAACGCCGCTGCCGGGCGTCGCGGCGAAGATCGTCGACGACGCGGGCCGCGAGGCGGCGCCGGGCGTGACGGGAGAACTGGCCGTGCTGGGCGATGTCGTCATGCAGGGCTATTACAAAAACGATGCGGCAACCGCGGAGGTGATCCGCGACGGCTGGCTCTACACGGGCGATCTGGCCCACAGCGACGAAGAAGGCTACATTTTTCTCGACGGCGTCAAGAAGCGCATGATCATCACCAGCGGCTTCAACGTCTATCCCAGGGAAGTGGAAATGATCCTGGACATGCACCCCGCCGTCGCCTCTTCCCGGGTCGAAGGCCAGAAGGATCTGATGCGGGGAGAAATCGTGAAAGCCGTCATCGTCCGCAAGCCCGGCTTTCCGGTGGACGACAAAGAAATACTCCAGCACTGCCGCCAGTACCTCTCCGCCTACAAGGTTCCGCGGGAAGTAGTTTTCGAAGTCTGAAAAAAATACGGCGCCTTTATCAGCGCCCTTTTTCAGTGATACTGCCTGCGCGCCGGGCCGGCGGATCAGGACCGCCCGGCCCCCCGCGCAGCATTTCATAAGGAGGTTGTCATGGAAGTATCTGCCGCCATCCGGCAAAGAAGAAGCATCCGTAAATTTCAGCCGCAGGACGTGCCCCGCAGCGTTCTTACCGAAATTCTGGAAGACGCGCGCTGGTCGCCGTCGTGGGGCAACACGCAGCCCTGGTCGCTGTGCGTCCTCACCGGCAAAACGCTCGCCCGGTTCAAGGAAATGAATCTGCAACAGACACTGGCCGGCGAACCTACCGCATCGGACGTGCCCATGCTGGAAAAATGGCCGGACGCCATGAAGGCCCGTTACGGCGATTTGGGAAAACTCGTCCTCTCCGCGCAGGGCATCGCCCGGGACGACAAGGCCGGACGCGAGCAATATTATAAGGAGATGGTCCGCATTTTTGACGCGCCGTGCCTCATTCTGGCGTGCATCGCCAGGGACAACCGCGTTGAATACCAGATGCTCGACGTCGGCATTCTCGCCCAGTCGATCTGCCTGGCCGCCTGGGACCGGGGCCTGGGCACCTGTCTTCTGGCGGCGGCGGCGCGTTACCCCGCCGAAATCCGGAAAATCGCCGCGGTTCCCGACGACCAGAAAATCGTCGTGGGCATTGCGCTGGGCTATCCGGATCCCGCAAGCCCGATCAACACCTTTGCCAGACCCCGCGCATCGCTTGACGAATTTGTCCGCTGGATGGATTAAAAGCAGCGGCGCCGGCCGCCGAGACCGGAGGCCGGCGCTTTCGCTCTCAAAACGTCCGGCTGAGTCCCAGATGAAAAACCACGTCCGGCGACCGGCCGACGGCCAGATCCTCCGTCACGCCGATGTCGAAAGACAGCCGGGGCGCGAGGTAAAGCGCGCCGCCGACCGTGAGCTGCACGGACGGCGCATCGATTTGCGTCAGGTCGCTGTCCTTGTAAAATGACGTATGCGCGTCGGCCTGGACTTTCAGTTCCATCCAGGACAGGGGGCGAAATCCCGCTCCCAGCGTGCCGAAGCCGACCAGCGGGCGCTGCTGCGCGGCCAGCACCCTTCCCTTCGTCATGCCGAGCGCGCCCGCCGCGCCGAAGAGCGAAAGCGTTCCTGCCGAAAATGACCGTTGCCGGGCGCCGGTGAGCCACAGCGCCAGATCCGTGCTGCCGCTTCCGCACAGGCTGCCTGCGTCGCCGGTGGGCAGCTTCAGCTGGGCGCGCAGGGCCAGATGCCGTCCGCCCGCCGCGGCGGAATACATCTGCCAGGCGCCGGTGAGCCGGATGTCGCCCAGGCCCTGGCCGGAGCGCTCCAGATGCAGCAGGGAAACGCCGTTTTTTTCGTAGCGGTACAGGAGACGGTTTTTCGGCGCCAGGTCCCGTCCGCCGCCGGGAAAGCCGAACGCCGTGTGATAGCTGTCGATAAAGGAATCCAGAAATCCGCCCCCGACGATCCACAGCGGAATCTCCACGCCCGCTTCCGCCCGCCGCCCCAGGCCGTAACGCCCGGAAAGCATCACCCGCAGGCTCTCGCCGTCCAGCACAAGATTCTCGAACCCATTGCGGCCGGTGGTGTAATGATTGGCCAGATCCAGCGTCAGGCCGAGGGATGCCTCGCCGCGGGCCAGCACCCGGCCTGACGCGGCGGCAGGCAGGCCGTAAATCGCGACAAGCGGGCTTTGGTTTTGCACGGGAAAGGGGGTGATCTCCGCCGCCTCCAGCCGCAGCGCGCCCGCGAGCAAAAAGCCGCACAAGGCCAATCTCCAGACGGTTTTTCTCATCGGCGGTCGCCTTTCGGGTCCGTACGTTGCAGCGTCAGAAAATCATTTTATTGAGCCGCTTGATCAGCGACTGCGCCGGCGCAAAATCCGCCTGGATGCTTAAGATCTTTTCACAGTCGGCCAGCGCCTGCGTGTAGAGTTTCATTTCGTAAAGCGTCTGGGCTCTTCCCCAGAAACCGTCGAGAACGCAGGGATTGAGGGAAATGGACCGGTCATAATCCTCCAGCGACCGGTCATAGCGTTTCAGGACCCGGAACGTCAGCGCCCGGTTGTTGTAACAGCGGACGTTTTCCGGATCGTAATTGAGGGAGCGGGAAAAATCGCGGATCGCCCGGGGGTAATCGGCAAGCGCAAAAAAGGCCATGCCCCGGTGATTGTAAACCAGCGACCGGATGGCATCGGGAATTCTCAGCCGCAGGATCGACGTGTAGATTTCAACGGCCTGGTCGAGCTGTCCACCGCTGTGCGCGGTCAGCGCCGCCAGCAGGGCCTTTTCCAGATTCGCCTCGCCCAGCGCCGAATCGATATCGCTCTGCACGACCGGCGGCGCGCCGTTTTGCGCTCCGAAGGACACGTCCTGTTCGACGCCCGGCACGGCGACCAGCTTGCTCTCCAGGCTCTGGCGGCGTTTGCGGTCGCGTTCGCGGATTTCCTTCTGGTAGTCGCGCAGCTCCTGAAAAATCAGATCCGACAGGGTGAGCGTGGCGTTGAGTGCGGCGAGCTTGCGCCGGATGGAGGCGTTGGGCAGCTTGATGTCCGACTTGTAAATGAGTTCATGCTCCACTTCCGCCCAGGCGTCCTGCAGAATCGTGCGCAGCTGCACCTCGCAGACGTTCGCCGTAAACGGCAGCTCCCGTTTGCGGTAAATGGGATCGATCCGGATCAGGACATGAACCGAGTCATAGCCGAACTCCCCCACCGAATGGCGCGATCCCTTGCGCTCCAGCTCGACCACGCTGAAGCCGGACTTGATCAGATTTTCGATGATCTCCAGATCCTCCAGAAAGGGACAGATGACCCTCAGCCCCAGAAGATCCGTAATCGCCGCCGTGTCGCCGCCCTGCTCGTGGCGGGACATTTTCACCAGCTTGTCGAAGTAGGCGTCGAAGCGCTTGACCCGGTACTTGATGGTGGGAAAACGGCCGGCGTCTTCCAGAACGGTCCGCACGCGCTGATAAAGCGACTGCAGAATCTCGTCGTAAACCGGATAGAGGTCTTCGTAGATTTCCCTGAGTTTGCCGCGGTCCAGATCTCCGGGCAGGATGAACGTCAACTGATCGTTCATGGCTCCTCGCTTGCGGGCGCCGCCTCGGGCGCATCGAGATGGCTGCGGTCGTTGAGGACCGCGATCTGCGCCCGGCCGTTCTCGAACCGGATCAGCGTTTTGGACGCCGGATCCACACAGACGCTGCGGAACTCGGCAAGACCGATATTCTGCACGCGGCACAGAATCGCGGCAATGGTGAAGTTGTGCGCGACCACCGCCGCATTTTGCCCGCCGTCGAGAATTGCGGAAACGGCGCGCCAGGCCCGCTCCTGCAGCTCCATCAGCGTTTCGCCGTGCGGCATGCGGACGGAGGCGGGATCGGCGACCCACCGTTTGAGAAATTCCTTTTCGCGGGCCATCAGTTCCCGGAAGGAGAGGCCCTCGAAATCCCCCTGGTTCATTTCCATCAGACCGGGATGGACGGCGATTTTTTTCCCGTGATAACGGTTGACGATTTCAGCGGTCCGGTACGCCCTTTTCAGGGGGCTGGCATGGACGGCGCCGATCGCGGCGTCCCTGAGCGACCAGGCCAGCTTTTCGGCCTGCCCTATTCCCGTCTCGGACAATTCGATATCGCTGGTCCCCTGAATCCGGCCCTCCCGGTTCCACAGGGTTTCCCCGTGACGAATCAAAAGAAGTTGCATAGCGCTGCCTGGGCGGCCGGCGGGATCGCCGCCGGCCGCCGCCGGAATTTTTTAAGCCTTGAGGCCGTTGAGCCTGGCCAGCGTTTCGTCCGCCTCGCGGATGACGCGGTCGATCAGTTCCGCGGTGGTCGGATTGTCGGCAATGCCGCCGCAGCACTGACCGGCAAACAGAATGCCGCCTTCCACATCGCCTTCGTTGAGCGCCTTGAGGTGCTTCATGTTGCCCACCGCCTGGCGCGCCAGCACCATGAGCGGGTGTCCTTCCTCGGCGCGCAGCATCTCGATGCTGACGCCGATAAACTTGGCCCAGGACAGCTTCATGAGGCGCTTGACGAGCAGGGCGCCCTTGATGGCCTCTACCATCGGGAACCCGCGCTTCATCATCCGTTCGGCTTCCTTCGTTTTCAGCACGCGGCCGTCCATGCCGTCAAAAACGTTGTCGTAGAGGGTATCCTGCTCGGTGGCCGCGATGCAGAGTTTTTTGAAATTGTCGTGCACCATGCTTTCCTTGACGACCATGAACCGGCTGCCCATGGAAATGCCGTCCGCCCCCAGCGCCAGCGCCGCCGCGAGCCCCCGCCCGTCGTAAAATCCGCCCGCGGCGATGAGCGGCACCTTGACCATCGACGCCACCAGGGGAATCAGCACCATGGAGGTGGCCGCCGCGCCGTGCGCCGCCGCCTCATGGCCGGTGATGACCAGCGCGTCGCAGCCCAGCTGCACGGCCTTCGCCGCGTGCTTGGCGATGGCGATGGTTCCGACCACCTTGCCGCCGTAAGAGTGGACATCGTTGACGAACCAGGGTTTGCCCAGCGAATAATTGATGATGGGCACTTTTTCCTCAATGGCGACGGCAATGTTTTCCTTCGCCCCCGGCCCCACGAGAATCTGATTCACGCCGAAGGGTTTGTCCGTCATCTGGCGGATCTTCCGGATGTTTTCCCGGGTCTCCTGCGGATTGCAGCGCGCAATGGCCAAAATTCCCAGGCCTCCGGCGTTGCACACGGCCGATACCAGTTCGGGCTCCGTAATCCAGTTCATCCCGGCCAGCATGATGGGATGCTTGATGCCGAACATTTCCGTCATTCGCGTCTTAAACATAGGGTTCTCCTTTATCCTTCATCAAGGAATCTTGATGGTTTATTGTTCCTGTTCCTTATGAACGAATGAGCATAAGAGAAGAAGCAGGCGTTGTCAAAACAATTTTACGGCGGTCCGCAGAGCTGAAAAGCGCCGGCGCGTCTTTGCTGCAAGGTCACGCGCCGGCGCTTTTTGTAGAAAAAGGAGCCGCGGCGGGATTTTGCGGAAACTAGTCGATGCGTTTCCAGACCATCGGCGTGGCGCCTTTGGTCATTTTCTTCACGGCATCGAACTCCTTTTGCGTTTTGGCCCACCAGACATACGTGTTGGGCTGCGTGAAACGGCCGTGCTTCATCGTCTGAATGACCGCCATGGCGATCACGCGGCCGTTGGGCTGCAGGCCGTAGGCCTCCATGGGAAACTGATCGCCCAGGAGCGGAAACACCCTGGGCAGGGCCTGGCGGATCGCCCGAACGTCGCTTGCCGTGCCGGCGGCGGCGACGGCCCGGGCCAGCGCGTGCATGTTCGTATAATGCAGCACGCTTTCCCAGGTCACGTTCCTTTTATAACTGCCCGTATAGTTCTGCGTAAAGGCGGCGGTGGCCGGATAGGGAATGTGGGTGACCATGGCCACGCCGATCGCTCCCTCCAGTCCCAGCGGTTTCTGCATGACCTGGTAAATGGCGTCGAGCTTGGACTGATCGATCATCACGAAGCCGCCTTCATATCCCCGGGCGCGCGACTGTTCGATAATCATCGCCGTGGTGCCCGACGGGCCGCCGATGAGCAGGAAGTCGGGCTCCGTTGCCAGCGCTTCGGCCAGCGGGGCGGCAAAGTCCGTCCGCGTGTAGTAATTGACCGGTTTGTCGAGCGTGATGGTGCCGCCCCTCTTCACCCAGGCATCGCCGAAAACCTTGCGCCACGCATCGCCGTAAGGGCCGGAGGTCACCAGCATCGCCACCTTGCGCCACCCTTTTTCCCAGGCCAGATCGACGTACACCCGGGCATAAATGGTAAAAGGCATCGTCATCGTGATCAGGAGCCGGTTGCCGGTTTCGGCAATCTGCGGCACGCTGGTGTACCCCATGACGAGAAATTCGTTTTTCTTTTCCTGATTGATTTTCATGAGCGCCGCAATCGTGTTGGCCACCGGATTGAAAACGGCGATGGCCTTGTGCTCCTGGCGCAGTTTCCGCGCATTGTCGATGGCGACGTCGGGCTTGATGCCGTCGTCCTTTTTTTCCAGGCGGAAGGTATGCTTCCGGCCGTCCACGACAACGCCGCCCGCGGCATTGATTTCACGAATGGCCATGTCGATGCCGTTGACGCAATCCTGGCCGTATTCCGCGGCGGGTCCGCTCAATGGCCCCGTGTATCCCACGACAATTTCCTCAGCCGTCGCCGCCCACCACACCATCACCATGACCATCACCGCGAGAAAGATAAAGCCGCTGCGTTTTCCCATACGTCCCCCCGTTCTTGTGTCGCTTCCGCTTGATCGTTGTCGTTTGCGCGTTCGGTTTTTTTTAATGGCGGTTTCGCCGCCGGTTTCCGCGCCGCGCGCCGCCGCTGGTTGAGATGCCTTTTTTTTCGGCGGGGAGCATAAGAAAATTAAAGGGTGATGTCAAAAGAATTTTTCTGCCGGGACGAAAAAAGGCGTCCGCGCGGACCGTATCCGGCCGCGCGGACGCCCTGCCGACGAAGTGTTTTAACCGACCGGTTGCCGGTCAGTCGACTTTAAAGACGACAATCGGCGTATCGCCCTTGGTGACTTTTCTGATCTTGTCCGTCTCGGCCCTGTTGTTCGTCCACCAGATATATTGATACGCCTGCGTGAACCGGCCGTGCTTCATGGACTGGATCACCGCCATGCACAGCATCCGCCCGTTGGGCGTCAGGCCGTGGAATTCCATGGGGTAACGGTCGCCCAGCATTGGAAAGACGCGGGGAAAAGCCGCCCGTATGGCATAGACATCGTCCGTCGTTTGCGCCGCCGCTATCGCGAGCGCCAGCGCGTACATCGACGTGTAGTTGATGACGCACTCCCAGGTCACGTTTCTCTTGTACGTATTTTTATAAGTCTGGATGAACGCGGCCGTCGCCGGGAACGGCACATCCGTCACTTTCGCCGTGCCGATGCAGCCCTCCATGCCCAGCGGCTTTTGCATTACGGCGTAAATCGCGTCCAGCTTGGCCTGATCGATCATCACGAAGCCGCCTTCAAATCCCCGGGCGCGGGCCTGTTCGATAATCATCGCCGTGGTGGGAGACGGACCGCCGATGAGGAGAAAATCGGGATTTGTCGCCAGGGCTTCGGCCAGCGGCCCGGCAAAGTCCGTCCGCGTGTAGTAATTGGCCGGTTTATCCAGCGTAATCGTACCGCCTTTTTTCTGCCATTCGGCGCCGAACGCCTTGCGCCATGCGTCGCCGTAGGCGCCGGCCGTGACCACCATGGCGCATTTGCGCCAGCCTCTTTCCCAGGCCAGAGCCGCCTCAATTTTCGAGTAAATGGTAAAGGGCATCGGAAGCGCGATCGTCAGCCGGTTGCCCGTCTCGGACACCTGGGGCACGCTGGTGTAAGCCATGACGAGAAATTCGTTTCTCCGTTCCTGGTTGATTTTCATGAGCGCCATCAGATTGCCGAAAAGAGGATTGAAGATGGCGACGGCCTTGTGGTCCTTGCGCAACAGGCGCGCATTGGCGACGCTGGTTTCCGGATTGATCTTGTCGTCCTTTTTTTCCAGCCGGAAGGTGTATTTTCTCCCTCTCACCTCGATGCCGCCCCGGGAGTTGATTTCGTTGATGGCCATTTCGACGCCGTTGGCGCAATCATGGCCATATTCAGCGCCGGGTCCGCTCAAAGGCCCGGTATAGCCGATGACGATGTCTTCCGCGCCGGCCGCCGCCCCCCACATAACTGCTAGAATCAATGCTGTAAGAAAAATGAAGCTGGTACGTCCTTTCATACGCCTTCCTCCTCATTCTTAAGACTTTAAACTAGCATGAAATGAAAAAAACTGTGGATGGAAGTTAACAGAATTTATGACGGTTTGCAAGCCGTCAAAAAGACCGGCGCCGCTTGTCCCCGGGCGCTTAGGCCGCAGGGCGCCTCCGGGCTTACGCGCGCGGTTGACATTGCCGGCCGTTTTGGTAAACAAGACTTCCGGCTGCTTTTCCGGCGGCCCCAATACGATTCGTCAAGGATGAGCTTTATGAAACTGGTGACCCTTCAGATGGTGGACGATCTCATTGCCCGAGCGGGCGAAACCGGAAGACTGCGCCTTAATCACAATCTCCACGAATCCTTTGCGGACCCCGTCCAGCGGCTCTTCGTCGCGGCCGGACGCGGCTCCTATTTCCGGCCGCACCGGCACGACGCCAAAAGCGAGTTTGCGCTGGTGCTCCGGGGCCGGTTCGATATTCTGCTTTTCGACGACAACGGCGTCGTCACAGAGCGGATTGCCGCGGGGCCGGAGTGCGACGTCTTCGCGCTGGAGATTCCGGCGGACTGTTATCACACCTGGATTCCCGTTGCGGAAGCGTCCGTCTTTTTCGAGGTCAAACAGGGACCGTACGACCCGGCCCGGTCGCTTTCCTTTGCGCCCTGGTCGCCCCCCGAAGACTCGGCCGGCGTCGCGGCTTTTCAGGCAAGGCTCGCCGCAGCCCGCGCGGGCGAAAGCGTGGCCTGACGGCAACCGCCCGTCTTGGTCAATGCGGTTTGCAGCGCGCGGAAATTCAGATGCTCAGCACCTGCTCCAGGAAGGACATTTCCGGCTTTCCGCCGATGAAGGCGCCGGCGGCGGTGAAAAAGGACTTGAAATGCGCCGTGGAGGAATGAAACTCCAGCGCCGCTTTGTCCTTGTACTGCTCGACGACCACCAGCAGGTTGGGATTGGCCTTGTCCCGGTTGAGCGAGTACATGAGCGTCCCCTCTTCCGAAGCCACTTTGGGAATCAATTCCCCGAAGGCCTTCAGGGCCTCATCCATCTTTCCTTCCTTCACCGGTATGCGAGCGACGACTGTGATCATGTTCAAACCTCCCGACTGCCTAAATTCGCTGACGCGGACAGCGTTTCCTCCATAGCACATCCGGACGGAAACAGGCAAGCCGCGCGGCATGTTTTTTTGAAGGCCGGAAGCCGTCGCCCGCAAAAAACACAGTTTGCTTGACTTTATGACAAATATGCATTAACGGTTCCGCCAAAGAAAAATCACGTATTTTTTGACGCGTCTGCGGCCGTGGACCGCAAGAGGGAGCTGTACGGATGCGCACCCCCACCAGGACCCCTGCTGAGCTCCGCCAGGAGATATCCGTTCTGAAGAGGAAAATTCGGAAACTGGAGAAAACCGTTGCGGACGGCAGTCGGATGGCGGCCGGCCTGCGGGAGAGCGAGGCCCGCTGCCGGACCATCATTGACGCCATTCCCGACGGCTATGCCGAGGCGGATCTGGCCGGAAACTTCACTTTCATCAATGACCGGATCAGTGAACACCTGGGCTATCCGCGCGAGGCCTTGATCGGCACGAACATCCGCCGCTACCAGGACGCGGCCGGTTTTCAAAAAACCTTCCTCCTTTACAATCAAATCTTCACAACGGGCGCGCCCTGCAAATCCTTCGAACTCACATGCCTCCGGAAAGACGGATCGCAGGGGATTTTTGAAGTATCGGCATCGCTCGCCAGGGACGCGCAAGGCGACCCGGTCGGCTTTTGCAGTGTTTCGCACGACATCACCGAGCGCAAGAAAATGGAAAGCGCGCTGCGCGAAAGCGAAAATCGCTACCGCATGATCGTCGAGAACATCAACGAAAGCGTCTCGACCATGGACCTCAATCTCAATTACACGTATGTCAGCCCTTCCGAAATCCGCACGTCGGGCTACACGCCGGAAGAAGCCATGCACACTCCGCCGGACAAGGAGCTGACGCCGGAATCCTACGCGATGGCGCTCGGCGTCATGGCCGAGGAAATCGAACGGGAATTCGGCGGCGGGCCGGTGGACATCCACCGCAAACGCAGCCTGGAGCTGGCCATGTACAAGAAAAACGGCGAGCTTTACTGGCAGGAAACCACCGCCTCCTTCCTCCGGGATGAAAACGGCAAAGCCACGGGAATCCTTTTCGTCGGCCGGGACATCACAGCGCGCAAACAGGCGGAAAAAGATCTGCAGGCGGCCAGGGACCAGCTCCTCCAGGCGGAAAAGCTTTCCGCCATCGGCCAGTTGTCCGCCGGCGTCGCCCACGAAATCCTCAATCCCCTGAACATCATCTCGCTTGAACTGCAGCTGATCCAGGAGATGAAACATCTGCCGCGCGACGTGTCGGAGGAGCTGAACATCTGCATGGCTCAGATCGACCGCATCGTNNCGCAGATCAACGACCTCGTCGCCGGCATCCTGGCGCTGCACAAGGCGCAGTTGATGATCGATAAGATCGAAACGGTCGTCCGCTACCAGGACGGCTTGCCGGAAATTCTCATGGACCAAAAAAAAATCGAGCAGGTCATCCTGAACCTGATTGCCAACGCCCGGGGTGCCATGGAAGGCAGGGAAAGCAAAATCCTGCGGATTGCGACCGGCTGGGAGAGCAATAACGCCATACGGATCACGGTCGCAGACACGGGCCGGGGCATCGCGACCGAACATCTGTCGAAACTCTTTAATCCTTTTTTTACAACCAAAGCGCAGGGGAAAGGAACCGGTCTGGGGCTTTCCATATCGTACGGAATCATCAAAGATCACGGCGGCAGAATCTGGGCGGAAAACAATTCCTGGGGAGGCGCCTCTTTTTACATCAGTCTTCCCGTCCACCGGACAATGCATGAGCAGGGTCCGTGAAGAAGAGAGAAGATTGTGAAAAAAGTACTCATCATCGACGACGAAGAATATTTCTGCCGGGCGCTGAAAAAGAATCTCGAGCTGAAGGCCGTCTGCCGGGCGCTCGCGGCGACGACGGGAGAGGAGGGCATCCGCCTGGCCAGAGCCGAGAAGCCGGATCTCATTTTGCTCGACATCATGATGCCCGGCCTGGACGGCACGGACGTGGCGGAAGCCCTTCTGGCGAATCCCGCCACCTCGTCCATCCCCATCATTTTCGTCACGGCCATCATCAACAAAGAGGATGTCAGACGCAATGCCGGACAAATTGGGGGACGGACGTTTCTGGCCAAGCCCGTTAAAATTGAAGATCTGATTGAAAAGATAAACGCCCTGTAAAGAGGGATTTGGCTCCTCCGGAATCGGCGGCAAGCCCTGGACTTTCGGAAAATCAAACGGGGGAAACGCCGCCGCCGTCAAGCCGGCCAGTCGGGGGCTTCCTTCCTGGTTTTGAACCACCGCAGCGTGGCGCACAGCATGTCCAGATGGCGCAGGCCGGTTGCCAGCTTAACGAACCTGCTCGGGGAGGTCACACCGCCCAGCAGACGGTCGTACTGTTCAAAGGACAGGGTGCGCATCTTCCGGATGGCGATACGCTCCAGCGCGTTTTTTTCCCTGAGCCGGCGCTTCAGGATTTCTTCGTAGCGTTTTGGATCGCCCAGCGTTTCGACGGCCAGCGCGCCGCTCAGGCAGGCCGTGTCGATTCCGCCGCCGTGCAGCGCGGAGGTGAGCCCCGCCGCATCCCCCACCAGCACAATGTTGTCGAGGGTCAGACGCGGAAGCATCCGGCCCGTGGCAATGCCGCCGCCCCTGGCTAAAACAGACGCGCCGGTCAGCCCTTCGCGCCGCAGAACCTCCGCCAGCTTTTTTTTCAAATCCGGCCGTTCGGATCGCGGCGTTTTTTGCATCGTGCAGACCACGCCGACGTTGGCGTGCGTGCGGTCCTTGGGAAAAACCCAGTAGTAGCCGGGCTGGAGAGCGGCCGGCAGATCTTCGAAAAAAGCAAACTTGATGCGCGGCCACAGCGCGCCAAAATCGCCTTCCAGCACGACCTGATGCGCCAGGAGACAGTCCCGGAAGTATTCGCGCGCGAATCCGTACAGCCGCGACGTCACCGACGGCGCGCCCGAGGCGTCGAGAATCCAGTCGTAATCTTCCCGCAGCTGCTTGAGGCGCCCGCCGCTCACCGCCGCGTTTTCGTGGATGCGAACGCCCAGCGCGGCCGCGCGCCGGGCCAGCTGCCGCTGCCAGGTCCGGCGGTCGAGCATCCACAGCGGCCGGTGCCGGCTTAAGGGAAACGGATAGGCGCGTCGCCCCTGCAGGAGGATTTCGTCCACCGGACGGACGAGCCCCTCGCCCGGCCGGGGCATCACATTCAGCGAATCAAAGAGGCATTCGCCGCAGACGATCCCCTCTCCGACGTTTCTTTTTTCAAACAGGTCCACGGCAATGTTTTTGCGGGCCGCCGCCAGCGCCGCGTAGAGGCCGCCGGGACCGGCTCCGATAACCGCAATCTTCATCGTTTGCGTCCTTTGGGCTTTTTAAACTTTTTCAGAAGGTGGCGAAGCGCCAAAAGCGGATGGGAGCGCATCATGCGCGGCCCGGCGTAGCGCATCACGTCCTGGATCTGTCGCCGGCGCTCGGGCTTGTAGCAGTGCACCGGACAGGCCGAACAGGTCGGCTTGTCCGCGGCAAACGGGCATTTCTCCAGGCGCGACTGCGCGTAGGCGAGCAGGTCGGCGCACGACGGGCACAATTGCCCCCGGGCGGTCCGGTGGCGCTCCCGGCAGTACAGGGAGATCATCGCCGTAATCGTTTTATGCTCGTTTGCCATTGACGGATGAGGCATCACCGGCTGCTCCTTCGAGAAAATCATCGGCGCGGCGCACTTCCGCGATGAATCGCCGGACTTTCCCCAGATCTTTTCTGAAGCGCACGGGCCGGCCGTTTCGGTCGCAGGCGTTGGTCCGCGTGCAGCTGTCCACGCCGGCCGGCCGCAGACCGACCACCGCGTCGCAGACATTGTCGGCGGCCAGTCCTCCCGCCAGAATCACCGGAATGGGGCTGCGGTCGATCACAGCCCGGGCGATCGTCCAGTCGCAGGTTTCCCCCGTAATGCCCACAAAGCCCGCCACCGGCTGCGTCGGACCGGACGCCAGCGTATCGATGAGAAAGAAGTCGGTGACCGGCGCAAAGCGCGCGACATCGTCCAGAATGTTTTTTGTGACGGCTGCGACTTCGTCAGATCCGGGCCGGGGCACGCCAAGAGACCGCATGATATCGAGGCGCGGAAACCGGTCCTTGAGATCGATATGCAGGCTCGAAAGCGCGTCGAAGTCGCGCGCCACAGTCGGCCTGTCCTTGGGATAGGGCGACAGAACGTCGCACAGGTGGACGCAATCCGGTTCATAGTAGTCGAGCGCCGCAAAGATGGCCGCCGGATCTTTCATCAGGGGAATGAGAATGCTTTTCGCGCCGCCCGCCCGCACCGCCTCGATGGTTTTGCGGACAGACGCGCTTTTCCAGCGCGCCGGATCGGTCAGAACGCTGCCGATATGATCCACGCCGAGTTCGATTAACGCGAGCGCTTCCTTCGGCCTTTGCACTTCGTAAATCTGAATGACGGTTTTTCTCATGGCCCCGCCATACCACGGCCGGCGCCGGCAATCAAGACTGNNCCGCGCTTCCCTTCATAATCGTTGCCATCAGTTCAGGATCGGGGAGGAAGGCTCATGACGGTGATGCAGGCAATCGACCGGTTGTACAACGAAAGAGGCGTCCGCGCGCGCGAACTGCGCGCGGATGGGCATAAAATCATTGGTTATTTCTGCTGTTTTGTGCCGGATGAAATTCTCGCGGCCTTCGACCTGGTGCCCTACCGCATCCAGGGATCGCAAAGCGAGCCCATCGACGAAGCGGATGCGCTGCTCGAGCCGATGGCCTGCCCGTTCGCCCGCAGCTGCTTTAATCTGGCGCTCAAGGACCGCTACGATTTCCTCGACGGTTTTGTCGCCCCGCACAGCTGCGACACCATCGAGCGCATGTACCACATCTGGCACAGCAACAAGCCGACGTCCTTCGATCACCTGATCAANNGAAAGCAAGCTGCGCGACGCCATCCGGCTTTACAACCGGCGCCGCGCCCTGCTGCGGGAAGTCTATGACCTGCGCCGCGAAAATCCGCCGCGCGTTTCCGGAACGGAAATCACGAAACTCCTGGTGGCCGGCATGGGCATTCCCGCCGCGGAACACATCGGACTGGTTTCCGCGTTTATCGACGAGGTGAAAAAGCGCCCCCGGCCGGCGGCGGACGGCCTGCCGCGCATCTTTTTATGGGGCAACGAAATCGACGACATCGCCTTCGTCAGCCTGGTCGAGGAATGCGGCGCGCACGTCGTCATGGACGATCTGTGCACCGGCTCACGCTTTTTCTGGCAGGACGTTTCGGAGACGGGCGATCCGCTGGAGGCGCTCGCCCGGCGCTATCTGTGCACCCACTGTCCCCGCAGCCTGAAGCCGCAGGCCGGCAACCGCAAGGAAGACCTGGAAAACCGCTTCGGCTACATCCGCGAATTTGCCGACGGATGGAAGGCCGCCGGGGCGATCTTTTACATCGTCCGCTACTGCGACACGTGCGAACTGGAAGGCCCGGACCTCAAGGAGTACCTGACCGACCTGAAGCTGCCGGTGCTGATGATCGAGGACGACTACTCGACCTCGACGATCGGACAGTTGCGGACCCGCATTCAGGCGTTTCTGGAAATGATCATGTAGGGAAAGGAATTTTATGGAACAGGCACAGCAGGCTAAAACCACCGCAGTGAAGGGGACGGACACGGCGCGGGAAGTGCGCGCGCTCGTGAAAAACATTTACAGGAGCGCCCACGAGGCCAAGGCCAACGGGCAGAAGGTGGCCTACATGATGGTCGCCTCGCAGTACGATGAAATTCTGCGCGCCATGGACGTTGTGCCGCTGCCCACGGAAAACTACGCCGGCCTGTGCGCCGCCAAACGCGACATGGACCGCTTTCTCTTGAAAGCCGAAGCCGACGGCTATTCGCAGGTCCTGTGCAGCTACGCGCGCATCGGCCTGGGCTTCGACAGCCTCCGCAAGGACCTGGGACACATTCCCGAAGGAAGCCCGGACGGCGGCATGCCGGTGCCCGACATGATGCTGGGCAGCTCCGCGGTGTGCGATCCCCGCTTCAAGTGGTATCAGGCCGCGAGCCGCTACCTGGAAGTGCCCACCTACGGCATCGACGTGGTCGCTCCGCCGCCCCAGGATGATTTGAACGCGGTCCGCGACTACTACATTCAATATCAGCGCGACCAGCTCAAAGGCCTGATCGGCTTTCTGGAGGCGCAGACCGGCAAGAAAATGGATCCCGACCGCCTCTGGGAGGCGATCCGGCTCGGTGATAAAGCCTGGCAGCTCTGGTACGACATCGACCGGCTGCGCGTGGCGATCCCCTGCCCGATGCCGTCGCAGGATCACTTCAGCATCATGGTCGCCGGCCATTATTACAGCGGCACGCAGATTGCCGTGGATTTCTACCAGAAGCTCTACGACGAAGTGAAATACAAGGTGGACCACAAGATCGGCGTCATTCCGGACGAAAAGCACCGCATCCTTTACGGCGGCGGTCTGCCGCCCTGGCACACGCTGTGGATCTTCAACTACTTCGAAAGCTTCGGCGCGGTGTTCGTGATCGAAAACGTTTACCGCGGCTATGATCCGGTCGAGGTTCCGTCGCATGTGAAAGACCCGGTGGATTTCCTCGCCTGGCGGGCGTTTCTGCGCTTCACGCGCTACCACGAAAAGGCCCGCGCGCGCAGCGGCAATCCCATCGTGGAAAAACTTCTGGACATGATTGCCGACTATAAGATCGACGGCGTGGTCTTTCACGCCTGCCGGTCCTGCCGGGCCACCACCATCGGCCAGACGCACATGAAAAGCGAGCTGGGCAAATATTCCGATCTGCCGATGATGCAACTCGTCTCCGATATGGTGGATCTGCGGGATTATTCGGAAGCGCAGTGGAAGGCCCAGATCGGAGCGTTTATCGAGGCGCTCGAAGCGCGGGGGAAATAGTGAATGGTGGATAGTGAATGGTGGATGGTGGATGGTGGATGAAGGGTGAAGTTTCGCTTCGCCATTCACGATTCACGATTCACCATTCACCATCCACATAGAAGGGGAATTATGCCGTTTGCCGGAATTGATATCGGGTCCACGATGACGAAAGTGGTCGTCCTGGACGAAGAGGAAAAAATACTGGCCTCGCACATCGGGCCTACGGGCGCGGAACACCGCCATCTGGCGCTCAAGGTCATGGACGAGACGATCAAAAAGGCGGGGCTTTCTTTCGACGCGCTTTCCTTTGTCGTCGCGACCGGCTACGGCCGCATCAACGTGCCGTTTGCCGATAAGCAGATCACGGAAATCACCTGCCACGCGCGCGGCATCCGTTTTCTCTTTCCCGCGGCGCGGACGATCATCGACATCGGCGGCCAGGATTCAAAAGGCATCAAGCTCGACGCCGACGGCAAAGTCGCCAATTTCGTCATGAACGACAAGTGCGCCGCCGGAACCGGCCGCTTTCTGGAAGTCATTTCGGAGACGCTGGGCATCAACCTGACGGACATGGGCGACCTGGCGCTCTCGGCCGACGGCTTCGTCCAGATTTCCAACATGTGCACGGTGTTCGCCGAGCATGAGGTGACTTCGCGCCTGGCCGAAGGCGCGGGCGTGGCGGAAATCGTGGCGGGGCTTCACGAGGCCATCGCCTCCCGCGTCGTCAACATGACGCGCCACCTGGGCATTGAAAAGGACGTCGTCGTCACCGGCGGCGGCGCCAAGAACAAGGGACTGGTCAAGGCCATCGAAGGCAAGGTCGGCTTTCCCGTCTTCACGCCGCCCGAACCGTTCATCACCGGCGCCCTGGGAGCGGCGCTCGTCGGCAAGGACTTTTACGACCGGGGCATTCGTCCGGCCAAAGAACGAAAAAAAGAAGGGGTCACCTTCTTCTCCTAGCGTACGGGTAATTTATGAGCGATCCAAAATACTACGCCGGTCTCGACATGGGATCGGTTTCCATCAAAGCCGTCATCGTGGACGAACGGGGCCTCGTTGCGTCGGGCCTCATTCCGTCGGGCGGCAATTACAAGACCGTCGCGCAGAAAGTCATGGACAACGCGCTGACGCAGGCCGGTCTTTCCTTCGACCGTCTGTCCGGACTCGTCATTACGGGCCTCGGCGCGGCCGGCGCGCCCTTTGCCGGCCGCCAGGTTTCGGATATTTCCTGCCAGGCCAGGGGCTGCTCGCTGCTGTTCCCGTCGGCGCGGACAATCATCGACATCGGCGGTCAGTTCACCAAGGTGGCGAAGATCACGCCGGAAGGGCGGATCGCGGATTTTCTCATGAGCGAAAAATGCGCGACCGGTTCCGGGCGCTTTTTGCAGGTGATTGCGCGGATTCTCAGCGTGCCGCTCGATGAAATCGGCCCGCTTTCCCTCCAGTCGGAAAAGCCGGTGGAGTTTTCCACCAACTGCGCCGTCTTTGCCGAATCCGAAACCATCTCCCGCATCGCGGAAGGCGCCAGACCGGCGGATATTCTCGCCGGCGTCCACCGGGCCATGGCCGCCAAGGTCGCCATGCTGGTCAAGCGCCTGAAACTGACGCCCGACGTCGTGCTCACCGGCGGCGGCGGCGAGGACTCGGGGCTTGCGCTGGCCGTGGGCGAAGCGTTAAAGACGGAGATTCTGGTCCCGGACCATCCCCGGCTGTCGGCCGCCTTCGGCGCCGCCTGCCTGGCCCGGGAAAATCATTCCTGAACGGTATCGTGAGGCAACCATGAACGACAACCGCAATGCCCCGCAGCAGTATTCGACCGGCGGATGGCGAGCGCATTACGTGCTGATCGTCTGCACGCTTTTGTACATCATCAACTACATGGACCGGCAGGTCTTCTCCGTCATTCTCCAGCCGATGAAAATCGATCTGGGGCTTTCGGACGCCCAGTGCGGGCTCGCCTCCACGGTGCTCATCTTCGGCATGGCCTTTTTTTCCTTCCCCATCGCCTACCTGGTGGACCGCTGGAGCCGGCGCAAGGCCATCGGTCTCATGGCCGTCCTCTGGAGCGCCGCCACCTTCGCCACCGGGCTGGCCAGGAACTTCACCGCCGTTTTGATTCCCCGCTTTTTCGTGGGCCTGGGAGAGGCGGGCTTCGTGCCCGGCGGCACGGCGCTCATCGCCGCGTCCTACCCCAGGGAAAAACGCGGTTGGGCCATGGGGATTTTCAACGTCGCCATTCCGCTGGGGGCCGCGGCGGGCGTCATTGCGGGCGGCATCCTCTCGGCCAGAATGGGCTGGCGGACGCCGTTTCTTTTTTTCGCGATCCCCGGCGTTCTTCTCGGAATTCTGGCCTTCTTCATGAAAGACTACAAAACCGCCGCTCTGCCTGACACGGCGGGCGGCCTGAAGGGCTTTTTCACGGCGCTGGCCGACGTGCTGAAGCTCCCCACGATGCGCTGGTACTACGTGGGCCTGGGCATTGCCGTTTTCATGACCTCGTCGGTCCTGGTCTGGCTTCCCAGCCTGATGATGCGGATGATGAACATCAACGAAGCCACGGCCGGCCTCATCACCGGCGGCATCGGCCTCATGGCGATTCTCGGCGCGCCCCTGGGCGGATATCTTTCCGACGTCTGGCAGCGGAAAAATCCGCGCGGCCGGATGTACGTGCCGGTCGTCGCCTACATCGCCGGCGGCATTCTCCTGATCATCGTGATCCTGACCCGCTTCACTCCGCTGGGAATCGTTCTGGCCTGCGTGTACGGCATTGCCGCGGCCATGGCCATGCCGGCCATCGCCGCCATTTCCCAGGACGTTGTGCCGGTGGCCCACAAGGGGCTGTCCATGGGGCTTGCCATTTTCGCGCAGTACATGCTGGGCGGCGCCTGGGGGCCTTATATCGTCGGCTTTGTCTCCGACAAGTTAGGCGGCGGCGCGGAGGGCCTGGGCACGGCCGTGATGCTCTGCGGCCTGTGCGGCATTGTCGCGGGCATCCTCTTTTTTGTCGCTTCACGGACGTACCCTGAAGACTTGCAGAAGGTGCGCGACGAAGCGATTTTAGAAGAATGAAAAGAGGCTGTCAGGCTGCAGGCGCTGGGGTATTCGAGGGCTGAAAGATGGACAGACAAAAGATCATGAACGATGCGGCCGAGACATTGAGCCGCTATGTGCAGTTCGACACGACCAATCCGCCCGGCAATGAAATGCACGCCGCGCTGTGGCTTGCCGACCAGATCGCGGCCCGCGAAATCACCTTCGACATCGCGGTGCACGAACCGGTTGCCGACCGCGGCCTCGTGGTCGCGCGCATCGCCGGAACGGAGCCGCTGAAACCCCTTCTGATCAATCATCACATCGACGTGGTTGCGGCCGACGCAACCCAGTGGACCCACCCGCCCTTTTCCGGCGAAATCGCCGGCGGCTTTGTCTGGGGACGCGGCACGCTGGACACGAAGGGTCTGGGCGTCATGTTTCTTCTTGCGCTGGAAACCCTTGCCCGCGAAGGCGTCCGGTTCCGCCGGCCGATCGTTTTCACGGCCGTGCCGGACGAAGAGCCGGGCGGCGAAAACGGCATGCGCTGGCTTATCGAAAACCACCTTTCGGCCATCGATCCGGAATGGGTCTGGGACGAAGGCAGCGGCGGGCTCAAGGACGTCATCGGCCGCGGCACGCTCTTTGCCGTCGCCGTGGCGGAAAAGCAGATTTACCGGGTGCGGCTGACCGCCCTGGGCGAGCCGGGGCACGGCTCCATGCCGCATGCCGCCGGCGCCGTGAACCGCCTCACGGCCGCGCTCGCCAGGCTTCTCGAACATCCGCGCCCTTTGACGGTCGGACCGGCTTCAGCCGCAATGTTCGCGGGAGTGGCCCCGGCGATGCCGTTTCCCGCCTCGCTGCTTTTGCGCCGCCTGGACAATCCCCTTGCGCTTCGGCTGGCGGGCGGCAAACTGGCCGCGGACAAATTCACCAACGCCGTCGTGCGCGACACGGTCAGCATCAACATCGTGCAGGCCGGCTACCAGATCAACGTCATTCCGGAGTGCGCCCGGGCCGACCTCGACTGCCGCCTGCTGCCCGAAACGGACGCGGAGGAATTTCACCGCTGGCTGGCCGCGAGCGTCGCCGATGAAAACATCCGGATTGAGGTTCTCTCCCAGTCGCCGCCTTCGGGCGTCGCCCCGACCGGCACGCCGTTTTACCGGGCCGTTCGGGAAGCCGTGGAAAAGTTTTCTCCCGGCGCCCGTGTTTTTCCGCTTTTGATGGCGGGGGCGACCGACGGGCGCTACTGGCGCGAGCGCGGATATCCCGCCTACGGCTTTACGCCGATGATCCTGGAGCGGCCGGACATCAGCCGCGTTCACGGCATCGACGAACGGATTTCCATCGACAACCTTTTTTTGGGCGTGCAGATGGTCCGGGACATTCTCCGGACGCTGTGCGCGTAGAAAGACGCGGTCGCCTTTATGCCAAATTCAGCCCTCCGCGAGCCGGATGAACCGGAAGAATATCCCGTCGCCGTCAGGGTTTTTGCCGAAAGCTTTCCCCAGCCCCTGCGCGTTGTCGTGCGCGCCATCGCCATCCCCTTGTGGATACTGATCTGTTATCTGGCCATGCGCGTCTTGCATCTCGCGACCATCGGCCGGCCGGAGCAAAGAAAAAGCCGGGCGAAAAAACTGTCCATCCGCTGGCAGCAAACCATGCGCTATCTGATCGGCATCCGCGTTTTCGTCAGGGGAAAGATTCCCGACCATCCGTTTTTCCTGGTCGGCAATCACCACACCTGGATTGAAATATTCTGCAACAACATTCTCCGGACGGCGAGAATCGTCATGATGTCCGAAAGCGCGGCCTTTCCCTTCGCGGGCCTCCTGGTGCGGGGGCTCGATCCCATCACCGTCGACCGCAAGCGCACCAGCGTCCCCATGGTCGTCGAGGAACTGGTCGCGACTCTCCGGCGCGGAGAAAGCGTGCGGATTGCCCCCGAAGGCGCGGTGACGCCCGGACACATGATCCGCCGGTACCACGCCGCCCTCCTGGAAGCGGCCATTGTCACCGGCATGCCGGTGCACTACGTGACCGTCCACTGGCGCACGCCGGAAGGCTGCCGGCCGCCCTCGCAGTCGGTCATGTTCGGACCGGACCCGCAAATGCGCGATGAATCAGGCCGGTTCCCGCCCGCGGAGCTCGAACTCTGGGGCCCCAGGCGTTCCTTTCTTCCGCAAATGGTCCGCCTGCTCGCCCTCCCCCACTGCGACCTGGTGGCCCGCTTCGGCCCGGAGCCGCTCCGGGCAGAAGACCGCGTGAGCCTGGCCAAAGCCCTGCATGCCGCGTCGCTCAAAATTTTCACGCCCAGCGCCTGATCCCGTCAGCCGGAGATCGCAAGCCCCCGGCAAGCGACGCAGATATCCTTGTCGAATTTGCTCCCGACAAACACACATTCGATAATTTCACGGGTGTATCGTTTTTGCCGGAAGATCACGAAGGGGTCTGCCGTTGACTTACGTTATCGGATTTGATGTGCGTATTTTCGGGCTGACGTCGATCGCTTCACGCTTCACATGATCGGAATCTATACAAAGAGATAGAGCCGGGCATCAAAGGTCAACGGCAGATGGTGGATGGTGGATCGTGGATGGTGTCCGCCGCCGGCGGAGGCGTTAGCCCGGCAACTTGCCCGGTGCATACTGGGAAGGCTGGGTGTCACAAAGTGACGGAGGTGGATAACGTATAGCTGACAGCTCTTAGTTCATGGCTTATGGCTCACAGCTGATCGCTGGAAGATCTGAGCGTAAGTCGGTTTCTTGACGTCTTTCGCTTCGTTTTGGTCAAAACGTTTTCACTTTTGCGGGGAATCTTTGGCCAGCAGCGTGTCCAGCGGGCTTTTCGGCGCGTGCGACATATCCCGCAGCACATGCGTATAGATCATCGTCGTTTCCACATTCTTGTGGCCCAGCAGTTCCTGCACTTCGCGGATATTCACCCCGTTCATTAAAAGATGCGTCGCGAAACTGTGGCGCAGTGTGTGCACCGTGGCATGCTTTGGAATTTTGGCGGCCCGAACCGCATCTGCAACCGCGTTTTGAATCGCACCCGCACCGATATGATGGCGACGAACCTTGCCGGAACGGGGATCAACGGAAAGATTGTTGGCCGGGAACACATATTGCCAACGCCATTCTTTTCCCGCATTCGGGTATTTTCTATCAAGTCCTTCAGGCAAATAGACCTCGCCATGTCCCTTGGCCAGGTCTTTCTCATGAATCTCTTTGACTTCTTTCAAATGCTCTTTCAGGGGGTTCTTAACGGCATCCGGCATGATGGTCGTCCGGTCCTTATCACCTTTGCCGCCGCGAACAAAGATGGCGTTTGAACCGAAATCAACGTCACTCACCCGCAGCCTGGCCGCCTCCATGAGCCGCAGTCCGGTTCCATAAAGAACGTGAACCAGCAAAAGATTTCTTCCCGACAAATGGGCCAGCACTTGCCGAACTTCATCGGGCGACAGCACCACGGGCAGTTTGGGTCCTCGTTTTGCCCGCACAGTTTGTCCGATCTCCTTTAAATCCATCTGCA
>DBPV01000082.1:4596-12258 GCA_002304995.1 Syntrophaceae bacterium UBA1411 | reverse complement strand
ATCCGGCTTTTCCGGATAAAGTGTTTAAATCGCTTCAAACGCTCCTCAAGGGACATCTTCAGCGTAACATCTTCGGGCATGGGATAGCCGAAAATGAACATGCCATGCACCAGAAATCCGGCCTGATGGTAGCGCTTCGTCATCTCCAGCATTTCTTCGGGATTTATTCTTTTATCCATGACCGTCAATTCCTCGGCAATGGGCGATTCAAACCCAATGCAGACGGTATAGACGCCGGCATTGCGCATGGCGCCGAGCAATTCCTCGTCGCGGCCCCGATCAAGCCTGGTCTGGACGGTAATGTCCAATTTTACTCCCACGGCCTTTTGATAATCGGCCAGCATGCCGCACAGCCGGAGCGTCTCGTGCCGACTGTGGCCGAACAGGTCGTCCACAATGAAAAAATGCCGGGCATTGTGCGCTTCCAGAAGGGAGGCCATTTGTTCCACAACGCGTTCCGGGGCGGCGGCGCGCGGTTTGCCTTTCACGGTGCAGAATTCGCAGTTCATGCCGCAGCCGCGAATCCAGCCTACCGGATAGATTTTTACTTTGGCATAACGCAGCAGCGCGAAATCGGGCAGCGGTAATTCATTAAAGTCGATGACCGGCGGACGCGGCGGGGTCTGGACAGGCGTCCCGTTTTTCAAATAGGCGATGCCGGCGACATCCGCCGGATTGCCTCCGGCTGCGATGACAGCAAGAAGCTCGCGGATGGTGTGGTCGCCTTCGCCGATTCCAATGAAGTCGATATCATTTTCGAGCGCCTCCCGGATATTGTCGCCCACAAAATGCTGACCGCCGGCAATCGTGACGGCGCCTGTCTTTTTATACAGGCGGGCCAGTTCATGGAGTCGCGGAATCGTGCTGCTGAGCCCGCCGTAAAGACCAACGACATCCGCATGGCGGATGGCTTGCAGGGTCGCGTGGTCCGGCCGGCCCTCCGCGTCGCGCGGACCGAATTTACGGTAGTTGTTCTCATCAATTACCTCGACATCCCAGCCGGGCATCCGGCTGACCACGGTGGCAACGGAAAGCGGCCCCAGGGACGTTGTCCGGCGGGCAATTCGGGAATAGATATTAAAGGCCGGATAAGCCGGAACGACCATGCGAAAACGCCGCTTGTTAAGAAAATTATCCATTGTATTTTCTCCTTTCGGCCGACATGACTTTGCGTCTTTAGGCGGAGCAGAAACACGATTTGCGTTTACAGGCTTTTCTGAACTTATTGCCGCCGGGCCCTGCGTATTTGAAGGTTGGCTTTGTGGTGAACCGGTTTCCAGATATTCTTCAATGAGCCCGCCTGAAGTCGGGACGGATGAGGGAGATCCTTCTCTGGTGCTCTAGCTGGGGAGAATTATAGCATACGTGATGTGATTTGAGGAAAAAAGTTTTTGGTGACAATTCCGCCTGTGTCCTTACGGCATAGTGTGTGATGTTATCCTGTCTTATCGCCGATGCCATTTTTACGTTGACAAGATTGAAATATTTTTAAAAGGGAAAAGCGGTTGGATTTCCCAAAAAACCGTAAAAATTGCCGGATAGCAAGGAAACAATGCAGGATGCCTCTTTGTTTTTCTTAACATCAGATCCCCTCCGGAAGTTTTGCTGCCATCATTTCCCGTCGATTCAATTTTCGCCCGTCGACAATGAACGTGCCGTCGCCGACGGCGTGCAAGGTCCGCTTTTCTTTCCGCTCGTCATCAACGTAGGCGGCGACGCCGTCAAGAACAACGATGTTGTGCTTCCTTACGATATCGACCACTTTACATTCAATATTTGCCCGGCATTCTTTAATGAGCGGCGCTTTAACGTTCTTTGCTTTTACGGCGGTGAGCCTGAATTTTGCGAACTTGTCCGTATCCGCTCCCGAACACGTCCCTATGCCCACAACCGCATCAATCAGGTCGACCGTAGGAATTGAAATCACGCATTCCTTTGTTTCTTTCAACGCAGAAAAGGAGTAATTCCACGGCCCGGTTGTGATCGCGAAACGTGGCGTGAAGTCCGTTACCATGGTCCAGGATATCGTCATGATGTTGTTTTTTCCCCCATCGTTCGTCGTGACCAGAACAACCGGGCCGGACTCCATCAACGTAAATGCTTTGTTCATTGACATTTTTTTCATGGTTGCCCCTCCTCTTGTCTCTTGCGCCTGGTCTCCAGGCAGTAAGCTCAAGGTTTCATTCCTCTATACGTGTTCACCATCAAAAAGCCGGGAAAAATCAAATGACCCATCCGCCACAATTCTTTTTTCCTCATATCTGCAAGATCTGAACATCATTATCCGCCCGGAAAATCCGCCGGACGGCCGGCATCAGCGGCGGCGCTCTGCGCCTTCCATTGTACACGTTTGCCGGCTTTTTGTCCGCTGTCTATTATCGCAGCCCTCTGTTTCCCGTTTGTTCCCGGTCGAACCCGGGTCGAGATCGTTAAGGTTTAATGTAAAAAAAACCGGCCCCCGTTTCGGATGGGGCCGGTATCTTGAAATATCAGCTCTGTGCAGTTTGGGGTGAATTGAAAATTATGAGGCGGCTTTGAGGCATTCGTTCATGAATTTCTTGCGTTCGTCGCCTTTGAGTCCCTTGGTCTTGGCGTCGGCGTTGCAGGCTTTCACCTTATCCTGCTGATTTGCCTTGGTCTCTTTAGGCGGCGTTGCAGACGGCGCTGCGTCCTTGTCGCCTTTGAGACACTGACTCATGAACTTATTGCGTTCATCGCCTTTGAGCCCCTTGGCTTTGGCGTCGGCGTTGCAGGCTTTCATCTTTTCCTGCTGGGCCTGTTGCTTGGGACTCTTGGCTTTTTTCTCTGTTTCAACCGCCAAAGCGCCAAACGCAACCAGGATCAGCGCGGCGATAACGGTCACTGCCATTGCAATCTTCCACTTCCCTTTCATAAAGACCTCCTTTGGAGTTAATTCGGAAAATGCAAGACAAGCGCGCCTTTTCCCATGAAAAGGAATACGAATTCTTATCCTGCAAGTTCCGTGACTAATATAAAGTGATAGGAAAATTGATTATGCGTAGGCACTGTATAGAGTACCCTCATCGTTTCTGTCAAGGGTAATTTTTGCGACATACATCGCGTGACAGGAAGGCGGCCGGCCGGTGTGTTGCTCAACATGGAAATAGATATAGGAAACCCAAACAATCCGAGGTCGTCCGGACACAATGATTGGAAGGGCTGCTTTCGTTTTAAGGTGTTTGTCAGCAGGCGCTAATTCTTCAAGTCGTATTTTTTAAGTTTGTAGCGCAGCATGCGCTCGGACATGCCCAGGAGTTCCGCCGCCCGGGTCTGGTTGTCGGCGGCCTTGTCCATCGCTTCGCCGATCAGACGCTTCTCCAGTTCCTCAAGCGATTCGCGCAGCGACCCGGCCGGTTTTCTGGCGTCCGTCGCAGCGACCGCCTCGCCTTTAAAGGGCAGGTCCGAAACGGTGATGTAATCATCGCGGGCGATGACGACGGCCCGCTCCATGATGTTGACCAGTTCCCGGACGTTTCCCGGATAGTCGTACTTGAGCAGCAGGTCCCGCGCCTCGGCGGTGACGCCCCGCAGCGGCTTGCCGTTTTCGCGCGCGAACTGCTCCAGGAAGTGGTTGATCAGGGCGGGCAGGTCTTCCTTTCTTTCCCTGAGCGGCGGCAGGGCCATGGTGACGACTTTCAGCCGGTAAAACAGGTCTTCCCGGAACGATCCGGCCTTGACTTCGGCTTCCAGGTCGCGGTTGGTTGCGCTGATGATCCGCACGTCTACGGGAATGCTGACGTTGCTGCCCAGGCGCGAGATTTCCCGCTCCTGGAGAAAGCGCAGCAGTTTGACCTGGACGGCGGGGCTCAGTTCGCCGATTTCATCGAGGAACAGCGTGCCGCCGTCCGCTTCCTCGAACCGGCCGATGCGCCGCGCGCCGGCGCCGGTGTAAGCGCCTTTTTCATGTCCGAACAGTTCGCTCTCCAGCAGGTTTTCCTGCAGCGCGCCGCAGTTGACGACGATGATGGGCTTGTCCGCGCGCGGGCTCAACTGGTGGATCAGGCGCGCGAGCAGTTCCTTGCCCGTGCCGCTTTCCCCCTGGATCAGGACGGACGCCCGGCTGGCCGCCACGCGGCTGGCCATGTTGATGAGCTCCACCATCTTGTCGCTTTTGTAGATGATCTTTTCGGCGGTCACGCCGCGCTTGCCCAACTCCTGCCGGAGCAGTTCGTTTTCCCGGATCAGGCCCCGGCGTTCCGAAACGCGGTCCACCAGCAAAAGCAGCTCATCGAGCTCCACGGGCTTGGTGATGTAGTCGATGGCGCCGACCTTGATCGCTTCGACGGCCGTTTCAATGGTGCCGTAGGCGGTGATGATGACGACGTCGATCTCATGGTTGATGCGCTTCACTTCCTTGAGCACGTCCATGCCGTCCATGCCGGGCATCTTGTAGTCCAGCAGGATGAGGTCGAAGGAGTTGTCCAAGACCGTCTTGATGGCCGCCTCGCCGTTTTCCGCCTCCTGGACCCGGTGGCCTTCAGAAATCAGAAAATCGCGCAGCATTTCCCGCTGCGAGCGGCCGTCCTCAACAATCAGAATGTTTAACTTGCGCATACCTCTTCGCCTCCGGCGTCAGGTTTTTTCTCCAATTTTCTCTTTCGGCAAAACGACTTCAAACGTGGTGCCAGCGCCGCGCCGGCTGATGACGCGGACGTCTCCGCCGTGGCCGCGGATAATTTCCATGGCCAGCGGAATGCCCAGCCCCAGGCCCTTTTCCTTGGTGGTGTATTCGGGGTTGAAGATTTTTTCGATTTCCTCCGCCGTCATGCCGCAGCCCGTGTCGGTGATGCTGACGACGACGAAATTCTTTCCTTCCTTGTCCACCGCGATCGTGATGGCGCCCTGGCCCTCAATGGATTCCATGGCGTTCTTGATGAAATTCAGAAAGGCCTGCTGCAGCTTGTTGATGTCCATGGGAATGACGGCGGGATTGAGGCGCCACCGGGTTTCCAGCCGGATGCCCCGGGACTGCGCTTCTTCGGAAATCAGGCTGACGATTTTCTGCAGCACCTCCGTGACGGAAAAATCCCGCAGTTCCAGCCGCCGGCTCTTCGAGAAGGAGAGGAACTCTTCGATGATGCCGTTGAGGCGGCGGATTTCATCGCGGATCACGCCGGAGAGGTTCTGGAACTCCGCGGCTTTGGCTTCGTCGGGCGGGCCGTAGTCTCTTTTAAGCCGCTGTGCCGCCATGCTGATGGCGTTGAGCGGATTGCGGATTTCATGCGCCACGCCGGCGGCAAGCTGGCCCAGCGAGGAAAGGCGTTCGGCCTTTTCCAGACGGCGTTCCATGTCGATGATGCCCGCCAGGTGGCGGTTCTGGTCGTGGTAGAGCAGCCACATGGACAGGAGGGCGATGAAAACCACCAGCATCATGAAGATGAAAATGTTGCGCCGGTTTTCGGCGATGATGGTGTCCATGGAGCCGCGCTCCAGGCCGATGCGGACGACGCCGGCCGGCTTTTTGTTCATCAGGAACGGGGCGGCCATGTCGAGGATCTCTTTTCCCTCCGCGTCCACTTTCCGGGTGACGATTCGCGTTTTGCCCGCGGCGAGGTGGTTGAAATCGAAATCCTTTTCTTGCAGCCCCGACGGCAGTTTGCCCATGACGCTCAGCAGTTTTTTATGCTGATCGAAGACCTGCAGATAGACGATGCCGTGACCTTCGCCCATTTTGTGAATGCCCCGGTCCACCGCGACCTTCATGCTCCAGTAAATCAGGCCCGGCTTGTCGAGGGTGATGATGACCGTGCCGCTGTTGTCGTTGCGCCGAAGGCCGACATAACCGATGCCTTCCTTGACGCGGATCTTTTCCAGCAGATCGAGGGTGGTTGCCCTGCGCCCGCCGACGGACAGGTCGCTTTCGTCGAGCATGTCGGTCTGGAGCGGCGAGCTCTGATAGATGGCGTTGCCCTGGCGGTTCAGGACGGCCACGTACCAGAAATTGTTCTCGGCGGCGAATTGACCCAGATAGGCGTCGCTGATCAGTTTCTTTCTCCACTGCTCGTCGATTTTCTGTCCCAGGGCGGTGATGGCCTCGAGAACCAGCTTTTTGGAAAAATCGGATTCCTGCTGGCTGGCCGTTTGGGTTTGCGCCGGCGTTTTGCCGGGCGTCGCCACGATGCTTTTGAGGTTTTCCTCCGTCAGGCGCTGGAGAACGCTGATGGTGGCCAGCGCCTGATCCTCCAGGAAGCCGACCAGATTGGTTTCGCTGCGGCGGACGTCCAGGTACCCCATAATGAGAATCATGGCGACCAGCACCGCCGAGACGATGGCGACAGCCAGCGGCTGCAGAAAACTGCCGTTGTAGGGGTGGGAAGCGCGCCGAATGACGGTTTCCTTTTTTCTAAAAAAAATCATGACTTCCTCATCGTCCGGCCGGGTGGCGAAACGTTTAAGCCGCCGGTCTTTTTCACTTTGTTGGTCATCTTAAGCTATTACCGGGAAATGTCAACGATTAATACCGGACGGTTCGACAATTTTGTCGAAAGACCGACAAGAGGCGGCAAATTTTTATGTCATTGAAATAGTTGAGTAAAAATTAAAATACCGGTTGCGGGTCCGACATTTTTTGCCGAATTTTGGAAGGAGGGGCGGTCCGGATCAGCGAGCGAATATTTGTTAATAAATTTATTATATCAATAACTTGGGTCTATATACATGGCACTGGCATGTTTCATGCTTTAATCTCAGACAGAAGAAATAGTTAGTGTCGACTAAAATATAACGGGCATGATTAGCCGGCAGCAAAATAACCCTGGAAGGTAATGATACCTTCACTCTTCTCTCCTTGGGGGGGCTCTAACCAGGCCCCCTTTTTTTATCCCTTTTTCTCCTGTTCTTTTTTCAGCTTCCGCCAGAGGTTGATGCGTTCCCGGATGATTTTTTCATAGCCCGCGTCTGTCGGAGAGTAAAGGATCTTGCCCTGCAATTTTTCCGGAAGGTATTCCTGGGGGACATAAGCGCCGGGATAGTCGTGGGCGTACTTGTAATCCTTGCCGTAATCCAGCTCTTTCATCAGTTTGGTCGGCGCGTTGCGGATGTGCAGCGGGACGGGCAGATAGCCGGTTTTGTTGATCAGATCTCGGGTCCGGCTGTAGCCGGTGTACAGGGAATTGCTCTTGGGCGCGGTGGCGAGGTAAACGGCCGCCTGGGCGATGGCCAGTTCGCCTTCCGGCTGGCCGATGAAATGAAAGGCCTGCTGGGCGGCCATGGTCAGCATCAGGGCGTGGGGATCGGCGTTGCCCACGTCCTCCGAGGCGAAGCGTACCATGCGCCGCAGAATGTAGAGCGGATCTTCGCCGGCGGCGAGCATGCGGCCCAGCCAGTAAAGCGTCGCGTCCGGGTCCGAGCCGCGCATGCTTTTGTGAAAGGCCGAAATCAGGTTGTAATGCTCTTCGCCGTCCTTGTCGTAGAGCATCGCTTTTTTAAGCAGAGCCTCCTCGACCGCTTTTTCGGTGAGGATTCTTTCCTCGGCGGGCAGGTTCTGCACCATGGACGCGGCCGCCTCCAGGTTGTTGAGCGCCGTGCGGGCGTCTCCGTCGGAGAGGCCGGCGAGGTAGCGGACGGCGCCGTCTTGGGCCTGGATGGCGAATCTGCCCAGGCCGCGCTGTTCGTCGGCGAGCGCCCGCCGGAGGATGGCGG
>DBPV01000082.1:0-4519 GCA_002304995.1 Syntrophaceae bacterium UBA1411 | reverse complement strand
TCCACGTGCGGCAGAAAGGCGTCCTGCTGGGCCTTGTTGAACCGGTGGATTTCATCGACGAACAGAATGGTTTTCTGCTTTTTGGCTTCCCAGAGCTCTTTTGCGTCGTCGATGACCTGGCGGATTTCCCGGACGCCCGACAGGACGGCCGAAAAACTGACGAAGTTGGTTTTGGTTTCCGTGGCCAGAATGCGCGCCAGGGTGGTTTTGCCGGAGCCGGGCGGCCCCCAGAAGATCATCGAAAAAAGCTTGTCCTCGGCGATTGCGCGGGCCAGGAGCGTTCCCGGGCCGGTGAGATGCGACTGGCCGACGTAATCGGCAAGTTTCTGCGGCCTCATTCTTTCGGCCAGCGGCGCCGTGTCCAAAGCGTCGCTTTCGGTTCCCAGACTGAACAGATCCAGATTTTTCATGACGGCTTCTTGGCCCTCTCAATGATTTCAATCAAACTCGATACCTTGTCTCCGGGCGCGCTTAGCGCAAACCTTTGCCGCTGTTCGGAAGTCAGATGCTCTTCGAGAACCTTTGCCACATCGAAGGCCCTAAACCAGCAGGAGACGATCCGCGGGCAGGGAAGGTCGCCCGCTTCCTGCAGGCAGTAGCCGAAGGTCATTTCGTCGCCCAGTTTCGGGCAGCGGATCAGTTTATGGTCGTGCTCGGTTTTCATGGTCCGCAAGCTTGTCGAAAAAAGGAAAAGCCGTCAAGAAAATAATTTTCCTGACGGCTTGTGTCGCAAACGGCCGCGGCCGCTTTTAAATGAATTGCTTACGGCTTCGGGAAATCCTTGATGGCGTTCAACGCCCGCTCGATTTCATGATCGGGCAGCTCGTAGGCCTGCAGCTTGCCCGCGAAATAAGCGTCATAGGCGGCCAGATCGACCAGGCCGTGTCCGCTCCAGTTGAAGAGGATGATTTTTTCCTTGCCTTCCTCCTTGGCGCGCATCGCTTCGTCGACGACGGCCGCCAGCACATGGTTGGTTTCCGGCGCCGGAATGAAGCCTTCCGAACGGGCCCACTTCACGCCCGCCTCGAAGGTCTTGAGCTGGTCGTAGGCGCGTGGCTCGATGAATTTTTCCCGGACCAGGTGGCTCACGATGGGCGCCATGCCGTGATACCGCAGACCGCCCGCGTGAATCGGCGCCGGAATGTAGTCGTGGCCGAGCGTGTACATCGGGAGCAGCGGCGTGGATTTGGCCAGATCGCCGAAATCGTAGGCGAAGGGGCCTTTGGTCATGGAGGGGCAGGACGTGGGTTCCGCGCCGACGATTTTCACTTCCTTGCCGTGGATTTTGTCGCAGACGAACGGCGTCGCGACGCCCGCGAAGTTGCTGCCGCCGCCGCAGCAGCCCATGACGACGTCGGGATAGAGGCCGAGTTTCTGCATCTGCTTGTGGGCCTCGAGGCCGATGATCGACTGGTAAAGAAGCACGTGATTGAGCACGCTGCCCAGGGAATATTTGGTGTTGGGCGTGGTGACGGCGTCTTCAATCGCTTCGCTGATGGCGATGCCCAGAGAACCGGGAGAATCCGGATGTTCGGCCAGTACGTTGCGGCCCGCCTGCGTCAGGGTGCTGGGGCTGGGAATGCATTCCGCGCCCCAGGCGTTCATCATCATGCGGCGGTAGGGCTTTTGCTCGTAGCTGACCTTCACCATGTAAACCCGGCAGGGCAGGCCGAACATCTGGCAGGCCATGGAAAGGGCGCTGCCCCACTGGCCGGCGCCGGTTTCGGTGGTGATGCGCTTGGTGCCCGCCACCTTGTTGTAGTAGGCCATTGGAATGGCCGCGTTGGGTTTATGCGAGCCGGCAGGGCTCACGCCTTCATGCTTGTAATAAATCTGCACGGGGCAGCCCAGGAGCTTTTCAAAATTGCGCGCGCGGTAGAGAGGAGAGGGACGCCACAGGAGATATTTCTGGAGGACTTCATCGGGAATGTCGATCCAGCGCTGGGTGGACGCTTCCTGTTCGATGATGTTCATGGGGAAAATCGCCTCCAGATCGGCAGGCGTGACCGGTTGGCCGGTGGCGGGGTGCAGAGGCGGCCTCATCGGCGTCGGCAGATCTGCCATTACATTGTACCACTGCCTGGGGATTTCCTGATCTTCCAATAATATTTTGACCTGTTCCATAGACTCTCTCCTTTTTTAAAGTATTTGAGGCGCTGATTTTTTCCGGATGCCGGCGTACAGGCGTAAAAAAATGCCGTGGAGCTTATCTTCCCACGGCATTTTTTATATCGTAACGAGTCATGGGAAGGAGCTTCCCTGCCCATGCTCTGAGGTTTAAATGAGAGCTTACGGGCAGACTTTTTGCGTCTGCCACCACCAGTTTTTGTTGGAAAAACGTTTCAGCATTGCTTGCAGCTTACCTCAAGTTTCATTGGTTTGCTGCGTAGCACAGCCGGGAGAGACTTGTCAAGGACGAAATCATGGTTGCCGATTCCAATTGACAAAGAAAAACCCTCTCCGTTATAGTGATATCGTATTTTACGTTCCTTGATTTTTTCCGGAGACCGAAACCATCGAAAAAATTTTCATTGTGCGGAAGAACAGGGGAAGCCGGCTTTTTTTCAATTGACTTCAACCAATACCACTTTGGAGGATGCATGATGGAATCTTTGGTCTGCAAACACTGGCATCACTGTCCGGCCGACGAGGTCACGACGCTGCTTTCCACCCACCCCCAAAAAGGGCTGTCGCCCTTTGAGGCGAAGCATCGCCTCGAAAAATTCGGCCCCAACAGCGTGACGGCCAAAAAGCAGAAGGGTCCCCTGATCCGCTTTCTACTGCAATTTCATCAGCCGCTGGTGTACATCCTGCTGGCCGCGGGTACAGTGACCCTGCTGCTGCAGGAGTGGGTGGACGCGTCGGTGATTCTGGGCGTCGTTCTCGTCAACGCCTTCATCGGTTTCATTCAGGAAGCCAAGGCCGAAAAAGCCATCGAATCGCTCAAACAGATGATGACCACGCAGGCCACTGTGTTGCGCGACGGCAAGTGGCTCCAGATCGATTCGGTCCATCTGGTGGTGGGCGACATTATCCGTCTTCAGTCCGGCGACAAGGTGCCCGCCGACGCGCGCCTGCTTTCCTGCCGGGATTTGCAGGTGGACGAATCGGCGCTCACCGGCGAATCGGTGCCGGTCATTAAGAAGGAAGAGCCGCTCGATCCGGAAACGATTCTGGCCGACCGGCGCAACATGACGTACGCGGGCACGCTGGTCACCTACGGCCAGGCGGAAGCGGTCGTCGTCGCCACGGGCGACGCCACGGAAACGGGCCGTATTTCGGAAATGATCGCGCAGGCCGCCGATCTCTCCACGCCGCTCACCAAGAAAATTGCGTCCTTCAGCAAGGTGCTGCTGGTGGCGATTCTGGCGCTGGCGGCGCTCACCTTCGGCGTGGGCCTGTGGCGCGGCGAAGGCGCGGTCGACATGTTCATGGCGGCGGTGGCGCTGGCCGTGGGCGCGATTCCCGAGGGGCTGCCGGCCGCCGTGACGATTACGCTGGCGATCGGCGTGAGCCGGATGGCCAAACGCCGGGCCATTATCCGCAAACTTCCCGCGGTGGAAACGCTTGGCAGCACGACCGTGATTTGTTCGGACAAGACCGGCACGCTTACGGAAAACCAGATGACCGTCCGGCGGATTTTCGCGGGCGGCGGATTGTTTGAGGTTGAGGGAAACGGCTACGCCCCGGACGGCCGGATTGTTGCGGGCGGCGCGGACGTCCGGGAAAATATGTCCGTTGCGCTTGCCGAAACGCTGACGGCGGGACTGCTGTGCAACGATTCGCGCCTGGTCGAGGCCGACGGCCTGTGGCGCATCGAAGGCGATCCGACGGAAGGCGCCCTTCTGACCGCCGCCGCGAAGGCGGGGCTTTCCCCGCAGGACGCGGAAACGAAGCTGCCGAGGAAGGATGTCATCCCCTTCGAGTCGGAGCGCCAGTTTATGGCGACGCTGCATTCCGCGGCCGGCGGCCATGTCCTGTATCTGAAAGGAGCCATCGAGAAAGTGCTGGAAGCCTGTTCCGAGGGGTTGTCGGCCGACGGCAAAACGGCCGCGCTCGATAAGGACGCCCTGCATCAAAAGGCCGACGAACTGGCCGCGGAGGGATTGCGTGTTCTGGCGCTCGCCCGCAAAAAAATCGACCGCGCCAAGCTGGAGGTGGAGGATTGNNNNGCCGCGGTCGGCGTTTGCCGGAGCGCGGGCATCGCGGTCAAGATGATCACGGGCGACCACGCGGTCACCGCGACGGAAATCGCCCGTCAACTGGGCATCGGCTTGACGAAAGACGGCGAAGACAAAAAACCTGCGACGCTTACGGGAAAACAACTGGAGAGCCTGACCGACGAAGAGCTTGTTGCGGCCGCGGAAGGCACGTCGGTCTTCGCGCGCGTCGCTCCGGAGCAGAAGCTCCGGCTGGTGGAAGCGCTTCAGGCGCGCAAGCACGTGGTGGCGATGACGGGCGACGGCGTCAACGACGCGCCCGCGCTCAAGCAGGCCAACATCGGCATCGCGATGGGCAT
>DBPV01000085.1:2254-8099 GCA_002304995.1 Syntrophaceae bacterium UBA1411 | reverse complement strand
CTACTATATTGTTTTTCCCTGGATCGTTTTGTTCCCTCTGGCCGCCGTCATCATCCTCGGACGGTACTTCGGATTGGTAACAGCTGCCGTTTTCAGCAGCATCGCGCTCATATTTTTTCTTCTCAACGATCTGCCGTCTTTCGACGCATACAATATCAAGCTGTTCAAATTCAACGCCATTGCCGTCCTCGTCTTTGTGTTGATCATCGCTGCGGCGTATGAAATAATCCGCATGAAAATTCAAAGCGAACTGGTTTTTTCGGAAAACCAGTACCTGCGGGCCGTCGAGCGGCAGCTTCAAACCAACCGGGAACTCCAGCAGGAGATAGAACGGCGTCAGCATTCCGAAAAAGCGCTGGCGGAAAGCGAACTGCACTACCGCGGTCTTTTCGAGGAGTCCGTCGTGCCGCTGTGGGAAGAAGACTGGTCCCAGGTCAAACCGCTTTTGGACAGCCTGCCCGTCCCGGCGCGCGAAAATCTGACCGTCTTCCTGGAGGAAAATCCCCAACTCATCGAACAATACGCCTCCCTCATTCAGATTACCGCCGTAAACCGGGCCACCCTTAAAATTAGCGGCGCGGATACGCCGTCCGCCTTTAACGAAAACTGGAAGCGGCTCATTGCCCCGGATCGCGCCGGTTTTCTAGCCCGGAGAATCGCAGCGGTCTATCAGACAGGCCGCTATAATGCGGAAGTCAAAGCGGCAACGCTGAACGGAAGGCGCATGACGCTCCTCGTGAGCAGCGTGGTTCCGGCAGGGTACGAAGCTTCATGGACAAGGCTTTTCAGTTCCGTTTACGATGTTACCGAACGCATGGCCATGGAGCAGGAAAAAAAAGTTATGGAAATGAAAATGCAGAATATGAGACAGATTCAGGCCATTGCGACGCTGGCGGGCGGCATCGCGCACCAGTTCAACAACGCGCTGGCGGTCATTTACGGCAGTCTTGAAATGCTGCAGATGAACGGGGACGACCATCCGGAATCGCAGAAATTTCTGGGATCCCTGAAAACATCGGCCGACCGGATGAGCCGGCTCACGGATCAGTTGCTCGCTTATGCCGAAGGAGGAAAATATCAGCCCCGGCCGTTTTCCGTCAACGATGTGGTAAACGAGGTCGTCCTCGCACAGTCCCTGCCGGCCGGCTCCGACATTGAGATCGTCCAGGAGCTGCAAGACGACATCGGCGTTACGGCAGGCGATATCACACAAATCAAAATGGCCGTGGAGGCTGTCGTCGCCAACGCTCTGGAGGCGCTGCCGCAGGGAGGCTTTGTCGCCATCGCCACCGGACAGACCCTGATCAATCCTTCCTCCTTCGCGTCCGCAATGCCTGCCCAGCCGGGCCGATATGTTTACATCCGCGTTGTCGACAGAGGCATCGGGATGGATCACGAAACGCTGCAACGGATTTTTGAGCCTTTCTTTACGACGAAGGTTTACGGTCGCGGCCTCGGCATGGCGGCCGCCTTCGGCATCGTTAAAAATCATGACGGATGGATTACGGTCGATTCCCAGCCGGGAAAGGGCACCAGCGTCAATCTCTATCTCCCCGCCGTCGAAAATCCGGAGCGGTCCGCTTCCATGCAATAAAAAGGGCGGCGCCCCTGCGAGCGCCGCCCTTTCCGGGTCACTTCAACACCCCCTGGTTACTTCCTCAACTCCGCCGGTGTTCTGTAGCGCTTGGGATCAACCCATTTGGCCACCAGGGGTTCGTTTTCCTCGCAGGACTCATGCAGATAGGCGATTTTCCCGTCTTTCTGGAACTGGACGATCAGCTGCAGGTAATAGCCGGGATATGTTTTGTAGGGATTGGCCGCATCCACTCGCACACGGGAATGATAGAAGGGTTTGATTTTCCGCGTTTCATACTTCACCTTGCCCAGCGAATAGACGGTTTCCACATCTTCCATGGCCTTGATCAACTTCTTGATATCGGCGGTGCCGCCCGCTTTTTCAATGGCCGCCTTGAAGTGGAAAATATCCGCGTAAGCGATGTGCACGTGGATCTGCATCGGGATCTTGCGGGACTGCGCCTTCTTCACCAGAGGAATGGTTCTGGGGGTAAGCGGTACATCATCAAGATCCGTGAAGGAGCTGATGATCCCCAGGCCCTTGCCGCCCGTCATCCGCCAGAAATCCCGGGTCTGCGCGACGCCGCCGTAAAGGTTCACCTGAATGTCCCGGGCTGCCGAATCCGCCCACTGCTTGGCAAAGGATTCCGTGTCGGTAAACCAGGAGCTGATGAAGAAAATCAAATCGGCGTTGGCTTTTTTAATATCCTGGAGAATCGGCAGATACATCGTACCGCGGGGCTTCACCGCTTTGCTGTAAACCACTTCCAGGCCGCATTCCTGGGCCATTTTTTCCCAGGTGGGCAAATTGATGTATCCGATGCCTCTGCGCCATTCGGTCGTCCAGGCGAGGTCTTCCCAGAGGAAAGCGATCCGCTTTGTCTTCTGGTACTGAGGCATGGTCTTGCAGAAGAAATACTTGGTCTGAGCGTAATGCGCCGGTTCCGGATCCCAGTCGCGGAAGCAGTGATCATACTTCGGCGCCTGGTCAATGATGCGCGCCGTCAGTTCCGCGCCCATCGGGCCGTTGAAAACCAAAATATGGGGATATTCCTTGGCCAGCATGCCGGAGGCCTCCTGCACCGCCAGACAGATTTCCGAACGGCCTTCTACGGAAACGAATTTCGCCTTATCTTCAATGACCAGTTTCCGCAACGCTTCCACGGAAAGCGACGTGTCGCCCTTGTTGTCCATGACCACGTACTTGACCGGACGCCCCATAATCCCGCCCATGGCGTTGATTTCCTCAACCGCCATTTTCTGGATGTCCATGCATGGCCTGGTTCCGGGCGAGGCGACCATACCGATGTAACCGATTACGAACGCCTCACCTTTCAGCTGGGCCGACGAGACGGACGGCACGCTGACTGCAACCGCAACCAGCAGTATCAGTGCCGCCACCGCAACCATCTTAACCCTGTTTGCCTGTTTCATCATGCTACCCCCTCCTCTTTTAAAAAAACCAAATGAATCGATCAAACATCTGCCGACAATTTGATCCTGCTAATCGCTTAAATATTTTTTCCGGACAAAATCGTTGTCCCGGCCGACTTCCGAAGAAACCCATTTCACCCGCGGAGGCGATTCGGACATTTTAACGAAATTGGCGCTGATGATGAATTTGCCGAGCTTTTCATCCTCCACTTCCTGGAACGCCTTGCGCACCTCCCACTGCTTGTTGGACATCGCCTCTTCCGGCGTCATCAGTTTCATGACGATGGGGACGCCGCCGCCCCGCCATTTGGAGCGCGCGGATTTTCGACTGTAGTTGAGCGCCATTTTCACCAGTTCGTCCGCAGTGTAAAGGATGGTCTTCTCTTCGATAATCTTGTGCAGATGAAGCGCCTGTTCCAGGATATCGGGAATGCGGTCGGACGAATAGCGCCAGTCGTCTTCCTGCTCCCACAGGCCCAGGATCTTCAAGAGCGCCCGGAAATCATGATCGCGCGGCGCGGCGATCGCCACAAATCCGTCTTTGCACTTCCAGTGGCCGTAGGGGTAAAGAATGAAATCCAGCACGCCGATGCGCGGACGCGCTTTTTCCCAGGTAAAGCCGATTGTCGCCGGCATGCCGACCATGGACGAGTAGGCGTCCATTCCCGCAACGTCCACCATCTGGCCCTCGCCGGTGTTTTGCCGGTGAAGCAGCGCAATGGTGGCTCCGAAGGCCGCGGACAGCCCCGAAATGTACCAGCCCGCCCACATGCCGCCCCGCAGCGGCCAGTTCAGGGGCTCAGGATCTTCGGGCGGCGCCCCCATCTGGGCGGGAAGCCCCGATCCGGCCTGCGATGTGACATCCGTGTCCGGTATCCGGGCCGATTCCCTGGCCTTGTCCGTGTACTGACCGTAGGCGGATAAAGCGACGTAAACCAGGCCTGGATTGGCAGCGGAAAGCTGCCGGTAGCCGATGCCCCAGGCATCCATTTCGCCGGGCAGAAAGCTTTCGATGACCACCGCAGCTTTTGCCGCCAGGCGGGCGAAGGTCTTTCTGTCTTCTGCGCTGTTTTTCACATCAAGCGTCATGTACCGCTTGTTGCGGCCCTCAAACATGAACGGAATGCCTACACCCTGGACCGTTACGCCGAAAGGCGTGATCTGGCGCGCCGGGTCCCCTCCGGACGGTTCGATCTTGATCACCTCGGCGCCGAATTCGGCCAGCAGGCTTGCACAGACGATGCCGGCAAAATTGGCCGAACTGACATCGAGCACCAGAATGTCGTCCAGCACTTCCGGTTTGCCTTCGGCGTTCATGATCTCGGCCAGCATTTTACCGCGGTCGCCGCCTTTTCCACCGTGTCGTGTATAAATGGCTTCTTTCGGGCTCATTTCTTAACCTCTTTTCCGTAGTTGTAAATGGGATCCTCGTTCAGGTTGTAATAGACCGGCGGCTTCAGTCCCGGCCGGTCGTCAAATGTCCCGATGACTTTTTTCCTTTCCAGATCCTGGATGTCCGCTTCGCACAAATCGAGGAATTTCTTCAGCACGAGCCGGTTATGGTACCCCAGCGGACGGGCCAGCCATTTGGTGCGCGACGGCGTTTTGCTGAGCTGCGCGGACGGGCCGGCAATCAGGAGCTTGCCGTACACATCGTCATTGAAGAGGACGACGCTGCCCCGTTTGCGCCGCCATTCCTCATTGGCGATCATGTAGTCATCCGCCACTTCCGCCGCCGGGAAGCCTTTCTCGCCGGCCAGTTTGAGAATGTCGGTGCAGGATTTTGACTGGATCCAGTCCTTTGCGATCTTCGTCAGCGCTTGGGCGTTGTCCGGCTTCAGCCGTTCCAGCGTTTCGGAAAAACGCGGATCGGACGCCAGTTCGGGCATGCCGATCGCCTGCGTAAAATTTTCGAACTGCTGTGCCGTCGCGCAGGCCAGCGCAAGAAATTTGTCGTCGGCGGTTTTGAAAATGGAAGCCGGCATCATCGTGGGATCGGTGTTGCCGGTGCGACCGATCGCTTCCTTGGTAAGAGAAAAGTACGTGTAATGGTAGAGCATGCGCATCAGGCCCTCGGTCTGCGCCATATCGATATACTGTCCCTTGCCGGTTTTTTTCCGGTGGTACAGCGCCATCAAAACGGCCAGCGAAGCGAAATTGCCGGGAACGAAGTCGCCCACGTAATCCGGCAGCTTGTAATAAATGTCCGTGTCGGGATAGCCGTTCAGCGTCAGCACACCGCTTGCGCCCTGGGCAAGCAGATCCCAGCCCGGAAAATAACGCATGGGGCCGAACTGGCCGTAGGTCGAGCAGCTGAGGAAGATAATGTTGGGATTGATCTTGGAAATCTTTTCGTAGCCGATGTTCCAGGCGTCCGCCGTGCCGGGCGCAAAGTTTTCAATCACGACATCGGCCTTTTCCGCCATTTTATAGATCAGCTCCTTGGACTCCTTCAGCTGCAGGTTCACCGAAATGAAGTACTTGTTTTTCGTGATGTTGTGCCAGATGGGGTTGGAGTGTTTCCAGTACTTCCCCCAGTAGGTCGCCGGACGCCAGAGATCGCCGTAAAAGGGCAGCTCCAGTTTGATCACCTCTGCGCCGTAATCGGCCAGGAGGCGCGCGGCAATCGGTCCGAAAATCACGTGCGAAAAGTCCAGCACCCGGATCCCCTTGAGCGCCTCCGGTTTGGAATGGGCTTCGTCGGGATTAAAAAGCTGAGCCGTATAAGAAAAATAATCTTCCATTGCTATCTCCCCAAATATGCCTTTTTCACCAGATTGTTCTTCATCAGTTCGCCCGATCTCCCCTCCAGAACGATTCTTCCCTCCTGGATGAT
>DBPV01000085.1:0-2229 GCA_002304995.1 Syntrophaceae bacterium UBA1411 | reverse complement strand
GCGGCGCGAGTCCGATGGACGGTTCATCCACCATCAGCAGATACGGATTGGCCATGAGCCCCCGGCCGATTTTCAGCATCTGCTGTTCGCCGCCGGAAAGCAGCCGCGCCGACATGTTGGACCGTTCCTTCAGAATCGGAAAGAGACTGTACACATACTCCAGGGTCTGCCTTCTTTTGGACCAGGAGGACTTCCGGTAGGCGCCCAGAAGCAGATTTTCCTTGACGGTCATGTAGGGAAAACTCTTCATGCCCTCGGGAACCTGCACAATTCCCCGGGCGACAATGCGGTGCGAGGGAAGCCCCTGAATCGCCTCATCGCGGAAAATGATCCGGCCGCTGGTGCCGGTCATCATGCCCTGAACTACATTCAGGATCGTGCTTTTGCCTGTTCCGTTGGATCCCAGAATGGTCACGATCTCTGATTGACGGACGCTGAAACTGACGCCGTGCAGCGCCGGAATCACGCCATAGGACGCGCTCAGATCACTGACTTCAAGCATATTCCCTCCACCCTCTGCCCAGATACGCTTCGATGACATCGTCGTTGTTGACCACTTCGTCCGGCGTGCCTTCCGCCAGTTTGGCGCCGTAGTTGATGGCCACAATCCGGTCGGCCGCCTCCATCAGAACCGCCATGACATGCTCGATCCAGAAGACCGTAATGCCGAACTCCTCTTTGGCCTTGCGGATCATCTTGATGGCGTTTTTCGCCTCGCCGGGATTCAGCCCCGCCATAACTTCGTCGATAAACAGCAGCTGCGGCGTCGTGGCCAAAGCCCTGGCGAGCTCCAGCATGCGCAGTTCATAGAACGTCAAATCCCGGGCCAGAATATTGCGCTTGCTGAAGAGACCGACAAACTCGAGATAGTGCGTGGCATCGTACATCGCGTCCTGAAAACTCTGATGGATTCTCCTCTTGCCGGAAATGGAGCTGGCCAGAACGCTGGTAAGCGCGGTCAGCTCAGGAAAAGGCCGGGGAATCTGATAGGTGCGCGAAAGCCCCATGTGCGCCCGCTGATAGGGCTTCATCCGCGTGATGTCCACGCCGTTCATTTCCACTTTGCCCGAGGTGGCGAGAAGCGCGCCGGTGAGGCAGTTGACGACCGTGGATTTTCCCGCGCCGTTGGGACCGATAAACCCCAGCGTTTCACCCTTGTAAATTTCGAACGACACGTCGTTGACCGCGACAATGCCTCCGAAACGCTTGACCAGATTGCTGACTTTCAGCAGGGGTTCCATAGCTCACCTCCGCACATGAATGGTTGGCAGATATTCGCGATAACGGCGCTTCCGGTAGAGGCCGAACAAGCCTTCCGGAAGAATAAACAGCAGGATCAGCAGAATGATCGGGAAGACCAGCGGTTGAATCGGCCCCATGAAGCGGATCATCAGCATTTCCAGAAACGCGACAAAATAACCGCCGACCACACAGCCGAAAACCTGCGCCCGGCCGCCGATCATCAGCACCAGCAGAATCTTCAGCATGAACGTCAGCGGCAGATAGGTGATGCCGGCAAAGGAGCTGAAATAGTGCGCATAAAACCAGCCGATGATGCCCACCATGGTGGACGCGGCGACAAACGCGATGATTTTGATCTTGTTGATGTTCACGCCGATCGAATGGGCAACGTCTTCATCGTCGTTGATCGCGGCCATCAGCAGTCCGTAGCGGGATTTCAGCACTTTGTTGATGATCCACAGGTACGCAAACATGATCACTGTGGAGAAATAGCCGATGAAGAGAAAATTGTTTTTGGCGTTGCCGGTGTCGAGGAGGGGAACAATGCCGAACAATCCCGTATCGCCCTTAAAAATATCGGTATAGATGAAGGTGACTTCCAGGAAAACGAGCGGCAGAAGCAGCGTGAGCAGCACATAGTAAAGCCCGCGCGCCATGATGACGAGCGGACTGAACAACAGCGCTGCGATCATCGACATCAGGATGGCAAAGGGCAGCGTTGTCAGAGGTCCCCATCCGTAAGCGATGCTGAGCAGCGCCGCCGTATAACCACCCACGCCGATGTAAAACTGCGGACCAAAATTCATTCTTCCGGTCCCGATGGTCATGAGCGCCAGCGGCATCGCTATGGCCGCGTAGATGTTGGCCGAGATCATCGTATTGATCAGGCCGGGGCTGATGAAATAGGATACCGTCGGAAACAAAAACAGGATCACGGCCCAGATCAGCGTGTTGCGCCAGTAACGGGGCTCCAGCACCCATTCCCAT
>DBPV01000103.1:4440-51278 GCA_002304995.1 Syntrophaceae bacterium UBA1411 | reverse complement strand
CACAGGGCGTTGACGTCATGCCGCCTGAGCAACTCTATAAATGATTCAACACTGTGAATCGAATGTCCGATGGTGAGCAACTCTTTCATGGTTTAAACGTAGTGAAAGCAAAATATTTTTGCAGTTGTGCTCCTAACATGCGCTTTGAGCCGGGCGTTTTCCTTTTTCAGGAGTTCGTTTTCAGCCGTCAGGGCGCGGTATTTTTCCAGAAGCGTTTGATCATCCATTGTGTGTGCCGGATGTTTTGGGTAAAATTTTCGAATCTTATAAAGCGTCGTGGCGCGAATAGCAAGGCAAACGCCCACGACTGTCAAAAAAATCAGGGTGGCAGTTTTCTTTGCAATAAATTCGCAGGACGGAGCCGGCAATCAGGGCTTGGACGCGATGATGGCCTGGGTTTTGGGCAGAAACCGGTCGAAGGATTCCATGAGGATTTCCGCGCCGGGAAGCTCCATGACCTGCGCCCACGTGTCGGCCCAGCTTTGCAAAACCGGATGGTAGGGCGGCGCGATCTGGTCCAGGACGGCGCCGTTCATCTTGTCGCTTCGGCGGACAAGCCAGTACAGCGACATGAAAACGGTCCAGTAAAATCCCCACGTCTCGCAGCGCTCCACGGCAAGTCCCGCGTTTTCCACCAGAGCCGTGAACCGCTCCCGGTCGAAAATCTGAATGTGGTTGGGCGGGGAAAAATAAACCGGATGCGCCACCGGTTCCTGAAGCCTTTCCGAACGGGCGTCGGGCACCGTGATGAGGTACTTCGCGCCGGATTTTCCCACGCGCACAAGCTCGGCAAGAATGGCCGCGGGATTTGCGGTATGCTCCAGCATTTCCGTGGCCAGGATTCTGGTGGCGTAAGCGTCCGGCAGGGGCAGGGGCAGGCAGTCGCTCACGAAGCCTTCGACTTTGCGGGCGGACGTCCGGGACGCTTTTTCGATGAGCGCCGCGACCTTGCGCTCATCGACGTCCGCAAAGACGACGTGCGCGCCCTGCCTGGCGCAAAACAAAACGGCATTGCCTTCGCCGCAGCCGGCGTCCAGGACCACGTCGTCGCGGGTCACGCGAAAGCCCGCAAAGAGTTCGCCGGTGGCCAGGTTATACCAGCCGCGCTTCACGGCGTCCTTCAGGCCGCAGTAGCGCGGATCGGCGTTTACGGAAGTCGGTTGCGGCGTTTTTTTTGCGGTCCGTTTTTTAAGGGGGCTTTGCGGCATGGCTTTCTCCTTGATCAAGAACGCTACCCGCCTGCACGGCCAAAGTCAATGCGCAATCCGCCCGGCGCCTTTTTTTCCTTCGTTTGCCGGGCGAGGTGTGGTAGAGGAACCCTCTGCGGCGCACGCTAAGGAGGAATCTATGAAAGCGGAAGAAAACGTGTTGGAAGCCGTCTTTAATCCGCGCGGCATGGCGGTGATCGGAGCGTCCCCTTCGGATTTTGCAACGCTCTCCCAGATGAAAACGAAAATCCGGGAGCACCTCTACCTGGTGAACCCGAAATATACGGAGGTGCTGGGCCGGAAATGCCACTCCAGCATTTTGGACGTGGAAGCGCCCGTCGATTACGCGAGCATCGCCGTTTCCGCAGCGGTCCTGCCGAAGATTCTGGAGGAATGCATTGAGAAGGGCGTAAAGGTCGCGCAGATCTTCACGGCCGGCTTCAGCGAAACGGGCCTGCCCGAGCGCATCGCCAGGGAAGAGGAGCTCAAAAAAATCGCCCGGGGCCGCATCCGCCTCATCGGCCCCAACTGCTTCGGCGTGTACTGTCCGAAGGCGGGCCTGGCCATCGTGCCGGAATCGCCGCTTGAGGAAGGACACATCGGCGTCGTCGCGCAGAGCGGCAGTTTCGCCGAGTCCTTTTCCTACTTTGCCATGACCAAGAACCTCCGCTTCAGCAAAGTGGTGAGTTACGGCAACGCCGCCGATCTCGACGGCGCCGATTTTCTCGACTACCTGACGGACGATCCGGATACGCACATCATCGCCTTTTACGTGGAAGGAACGCGCAACGCCCCGCGCCTCTGCCGGGCGCTTTCGCGCGCGGCAGGGCAGAAGCCGGTGGTTGCCATCAAGGGCGGCATGACCGAGCAGGGCATGCGCGCCGCCGCCTCGCATACCGCGTCTCTGGCCGGCGCTCCCGACATCTGGCGCGGCTTCTTCAAACAGTGCGGCGTTCTGCAGGTGGAAAACTTTGACGAGATGGTCAATGTCCTGATCGCCCGGGAAAACTCGCCGCTTCCCGCCGGACGGTCGATGGCGCTCATTTCCAATTCCGGCGGCTTCAGCGTCATTCAGACCGACCTGTGCCATCAGGCCGGCATTGCCGTGCCCCGGTTTGCCGCGGCTACCGTTGAAGCTCTGCGCGCGCTGGTTCCGGCGGCCGGAACCGGCATCGGCAATCCCCTGGACGCCTGGCCCATTTACTACAACATCAAGCCGGAAGGAAACATCGCCGACATCATCCGGATCGTCGCCGCGGATCCCGGCATCGACATGCTGGTCTTTCAATTCGACCAGTTCCGCTACCTGCGGCGCGTGATGGGCCGCGACGTCGACGCCCACATGCGACGGCTGCGCGAACTGATGGTCGAGGGCTTGAGCCGGGCAAAGGCCGACGCGCAAAAACCCGTTTTGGTCACGGTTTCCCTGGACCCGTACCTCGAAGACGAGGAAGACCGGCGTCACAATCTCTTGCTGAAGAATGCTTTTGCGGCCGCGGGGCTTCCGGTTTATGCCTCGCTGGAGCAGACGGTGAAAGCCGCCGCCAGTCTTTGCCGCTGGGCCGAGATCGGCCGGCGCGCCTGAGGAAAGTCCGCGGGCGAAACAGCGCCGGCGCGGTTGAAAATGTTCCAAATTTGTGCCATTGTTGCAGCGCCAAGAGGTCCAGAGGCTTGCGGGGGTTGAGAATGGCGGTTCAATCGAAGGCAATAACAGGCTCCGGAAACAGGCGCAAATCCGGGCGCAAAGACCTTTCCCGATTTTTCCATGAAATCATCGACTCCGTCGGCGTCGGCATCTATATCGTCGAGGAGGGCGCGCTGGCTTACGTCAGTCCCTTGTACCGGAAGCTTACCGGCCATTCCGAGGCCGAGCTGATCGGGCGCAACCCCCTGGATTTGGTGCATCCCGACGATCGCGAGACGGTCCGCCAAAGCGCCATCCGGATTTTCAAGGGCCAAAGCGCCGAACCTTCCTATGAATACCGGCTGATCCGGAAAGACGGCCAGGCCCTGTGGATTCTGGAAACGATTTCCTCCGTTGCCCGCCGGGGAAGGCGCGCGGCGCTCGGCAGCTGCATGGATATTACCGAACGCAAGGCCATCGAGCATTCGCTCGTGCAAAACGAGGAAAAATACCGCTCCGTCCTGGAGAACATCGAAGACGGCTATGCGGAGCTCGATTTGCGGGGCAACCTGATTTTTTTCAACGACGCGCTGTGCGGCATTCAGGCGCGATCCCGCGAAGAGCTCCTGAAGAAAAATTTCCGCGACCTGATGGACGAGGAAAACGCCCGGAAAATATTTGCGGCCTATCACAAAGTCTTCACCACCGGCCAATCCGAAAAAGAAGTGGACTATGAGGTCATAGCCGGAGACGGCAGCCGGCGCTTCCTGGAGACCTCTATTACGCCGATCCGGGACGAAGCCGGGCGGATCGTCGCTTTTCGCGGCATTGTGCGCGACAGAACCGAACAGCACCGATCCGAGGAAGCGCTGCGCGGAAGTGAAGCGCGATACCGCGGCATTATCGACAGCATCGTGGACGGCTATTTCGAAACGGATCTCGCAGGCCGGATCACGTTCGTGAACGACGTCATTCCCCGGCACCTCGGCTATTCGCGGGAAGAACTGATCGGGATGTCCAACCAGCAGATGCAGGACAAGGAGCAGGCCCGGCGGACGTACGAGGTTTTCAGCGAGGTCTACGAGACGGGAAGGCAGGTCAACGCGTTTGAACACCGCGTCCGGCACAAGGACGGCACGATGGGCATCTACGAGCTTTCCCTGTCCCTGATCCGGGACGAAAAAGGCCGGCCGGTCGGCTTTCGGGGCAATTCGCGCGACATCAGCGCGCGCAGGCAGATGGAAGAAGCGCTGCGCCAGTCCGAAGAGCGGTACCGGAGCATCATCGAACAAATGGAGGACGGCTACTTCGAAACCGATCTTCGCGGCGTGTTCACGTTCGTCAACGACGCGGAGTGCAGGATCATCGGCTACGCGCGCGAAGAACTGATCGGCAGGGGCACCGACATTTTCACGGATGAAAGAAACGCCAAGGCGCTGCGCCGTCTTTTTGTGGAAATCTACCGGACCGGCCGGCCGGTTCGGGCCTACGCTTTTGAACTCATTCACAAGGACGGCACAAAAGCTTTTCACGAGATTTCCGCGTCGCTGATCCGGGACGCCCGGGGCAAGCCCGCCGGCTTCCGGGGAATCGCCCGCGACGTCACGCAGCGCAAGAAGGACGAGGAGCGCATCCATTACCTGGCCACGCACGACGGTCTCACGGGGCTGCCCAACCGCATGCTTTTCGGCCAACTGCTCCAGCACGCCATTCAGTCCGCCAAGCGTCACCGGACGAAATTCGCCGTGTTCTTTGTCGATCTGGACCGCTTCAAGATCATCAACGATACGCTGGGGCACGAGGCGGGCGATCAGCTCCTTCAGGAAATCGCCCGGCGGTTCCGGCAGGCGCTGCGGGCCATGGATGTCGTCGCCCGCCTGGGCGGGGATGAATTCGTTGTTCTGGTGGAGGAAATTGCCGAGGAACACGACGCCGCCATGGTGGCCCGCAAGGTGCTGGCCGCCGCCATGGAACCCGTTATGCTCCGGGGCGAAGAATGCCGCGTGACGGCCAGCGTGGGCGTCAGCCTTTATCCGAAAGACGGCCCAGACGAGCAGACCCTCATGAAGAATGCCGACATCGCCATGTATTTCGCCAAGGAGGAAGGCAAGAACAATTACCAGTTTTATGCCCGGACGATTAAGTCGAAGGCGATCGAACGGCTGAACATCGAGACGCATCTGCGCTTTGCCCTGGAGCGCGGCGAACTGTCCCTGCACTACCAGGCCAAGAAGGATTGCAAAACGGGCGCCATCAGCGGCGTGGAAGCGCTCTTGCGCTGGCACAGCCCGGAGCTGGGAGAGCTTACGCCGATGCAGTTCATACCGGTTGCCGAAGAAACGGGTTTGATCGTGCCCATCGGCCGCTGGGTGCTGCGCCGGGCCTGCGCACAGAATGTTGCCTGGCAGCGCGAGGGGCTGCCGCCGGTGACCATGGCGGTCAATCTGTCGCTGCGCCAGCTCACGGACGGCAATCTGATGGCGGATATCGAAAAAGCGCTTCAGGATTCAGGCCTGGACGCCGCCTACCTGGAGTTGGAAATTACGGAGAGCATGGTCATGCACGATCCCGCCCGCATTATCGATCTTCTGACCCGGATCAAGAACATGGGCGTGCGGCTTGCCATCGACGATTTCGGCACCGGCTATTCGTCGCTCGCGAAGATCAAGCATTTTCCGGTGGACACGCTGAAAATCGACCGGTCCTTCATCCGCAACATCGCCCGCGATCCGGAAGACCAGGCCATTGCGGAAGCGATCATCGCGATGGGCAAGACCCTCAATCTGACGGTGGTGGCCGAAGGCGTGGAAAACCAGGATCAGATGAATTTTCTCAGCAAGCACACCTGCGATCAGATGCAGGGATATTATTTCAGCAAGCCGGTGGAACCGGAACGGTTCGCCGAACTGTTAAAAAACCACCGGCCCTTTCCGCTGTGAGGTCCTGAGTGGCCGATTGCGGGAGGACCGGCCCGGGGCAATTCCGGGAGGCCGTCATTCCCTCACAATCAGGATGGGGATGTTCTTGTCGTTGTGGAGCACGCCGTAGGAGACGCTGCCCAGAACGGTGGCGGAAAGGGCGCTTCTGCCCCGCGACCCCATGACGATCAGGTGCGCCCGGGACTTTCTGGCCTCTTCGAGAATTTCCTCGACGGGATATCCCACGCGTGTGACGGTCTTCAACTCCACGCCGCGCCGGGCGCAGAGTTTCCGGATGTCCCCGAGGTATCCGTCGGCGACGCCCCGCAGGTAATCTTCCACCGTCTCTTCCATGTTTTTGGGTGTTTTGGACGCGGGAATCGTCTGTCCCAGAAACAGGCGTTTGTCGATCACGGTGACGACGATGAGGGATGCGCCAAGCCGGCCGGCAAGATCCACGGCATAAGCGGCCGCCTTGCGGGAGGTCTTCGATCCGTCCGTTGGAACGAGAATTTTTGAAATCATACGAAAGCTCCTTTCATCATCCGGTTTTAAAACAATAAAAAATACCGCCGACCGTTTTTAATTTTTCAACGCTTCGGCCTGCCGACAGGCCCGGGGGAGATTCATCCGGCACGCTCTTGCATAATCCTCCAGCGCTTTTTCTTTCAGTGCCAGTTTTTCGCGGATATGGGCCCGGAGCCAGTAATAGGAGGCATTGCCGGGCCGCAGCGTAATTGCCCGATCGATGGCTTCCAGCGCCTGTTCGTATCGTTTTTCGCTAAACCGGATCCGGGCGGTGGCAAAGTGGACGGCGGGCGTGTCGGAATTGATCCGCACGGCCCGGTCGAGCATGTCCTCGGCTTTATGCCGGTCGCCCAGGGCCCGGTAGGAAAGGGCCATGCCGGCATAAGCGTCGGCCATGTCGGGATCGATTTCCAGCGCGCGCGAAAAGGCGGCGACGGCCGCCCGGTGGTTTTTTACCTGCGCGGCGGCAAATCCTTCCCGCAGGGCGTCGAGGGCGCTCATGCGACTTACGATGGCGTCGTTTCGCGCCGTCAGTTCCTTCAGGTCGGCCGTCTTGTCCCGGGCGTCCTTCTGCTGGACCTTCAGGTCGTCGAGTTCCTTGCGGAGGGTATCGATTTGCGCTTTCATCGCCCGAACGCTTTCCGGATCGCCCGGCCCGTGCAGCGCCTCGATGCGCTCTTTGAGGCGGGTGGTGTCCACGATCGCGCGGATGGAGAGCGTCAGCGTTATACTTTCGCCGGCCGTCTGCCAGTCCTCTTTGACAATTTCCACGGACAGAAGGCCCGCGGCCAGGGAAACGATCTCGTCTTTCGTCAGCCGGGAATCCCGGACTTCCGAGACGCTTTCCACATAGGTGCCGGCCTTTTCCAGGGCGATGCGTTTGGCTTCCAGAAGGGCCAGCGTTCTGGCGCTCTGTTTGGTGTCGAGATCTCCCAGAACGTATCGGCCTTCAGCGGATACCGCGGCGGTTTCAGCCGCTGCCGCGGCAGCCAGGAAGACGATCATGGCCGCAGCCGCCAGGACACAGCGAAAAACGGACTGCATAGGATGCCTCCCAAAAAAGAATTCTCGCGTCGTTGCGCTGCTGACGCCCGACGCCGGAAGTGAGTCCCAATTCCAATATGCCTGTTGCACGAAAGCCTCGCCGCGGGAAGCAGGAAAGAATCGGCACAGCTGTGGCGGCGCAAAACCATTATAGAAAGAAGGCCGGGCTTGTCAACGACTATTCAAGACGCCGGGAAGAGACGCTTGACGGCGCGAAGGAATCTACCTATACTCTGGCCCGACAGCCGGCCGGATGCCCGGCTTGCTTTGCCGCATAATGAGGATGAACGCCATGACGGAAACTGCAGCACCCTCCAGAATGTCTTCCCGCGATCTGTCGATCGTCCTGGTTATTGCGCTGGGCTCCTTCATGGCCGGCCTGGACGCGACCATCGTCAACATCGCCCTGCCGGCCATCGCCAAATCCTTTGCCTTGTCCACCGTCACGGCTGCCTGGGTGATCAACGCCTACCTGATCGTCATGGTCAGCATGCTGCTGGCCGCCTCCCGGTTCGGAGACCGGCGGGGCTACCGGCCGACTTTCCTGGCGGGGTTTGTGCTCTTTACGGTGGGATCGCTCATCTGCGGGATCGCTCCGGATATCGGCGTGCTGATTCCGGCGCGGATGCTCCAGGCCGTGGGCGGCGCCGTTATTTCCGCGCTGGGCGCGGTGATGGTGACGACCTGCCTGCCCGCCGCGGTGCGCGGCCAGGCGCTCGGCATCGTGTCGATGTTTCTCATGCTGGGCGTGGCGCTGGGCCCCGTGGTGGGCGGATTTCTGACCAGCGCCTTTTCCTGGCGCTTCATCTTTTACGTGAACCTGCCGGTGGGGATCGTCGCGATTCTCGTCGGCCTGCGTCGGCTGCCGCACTTTGCCCCCGCCGCGCCGGACGCGAAAATGGACGTTTGGGGCGTTTTGCTTTTGTTTGCCGCGCTGGGGCTCCTGGTGACGGGGCTCACGTTTGTTCAGGGGCGCAAGCCGGCGGCAGGAGCGGCCCTCCTGGCCGCGTCGCTGATCTTCGGGAGCGGTTTTTTTCTGGTCCAGCGCCGGGCGGCCCAGCCGCTCATGAACCTGTCGCTGTTTCGCAGCCGGGCCTTCACGCTCCATAACTTCGGCATTCTGTTCATCCAGATGGCAATGGCCGGCGTCATGGTCGTCATGCCCTTTTATCTGGAAATGGTCCGGCTCATTCCCGCGGATCACGCCGGCCTGATTCTGCTCATGATGCCGGTGGGCATGATTCTCACGGCGCCGATTGCGGGCAGGATCTCCGATGTGATCGGTGTGCGAAGGCCGATTCTCGCCGGATTTTGTCTTTGCGTTGTCGCGACGCTGCTTCTGGCGACGCTTTCCGCCGGGACGCGCATCGGCTGCGTCGCCCTGTACCTGCTGCTTTTGGGCGTCGGCACCGGCGTAGCTTTTACACCGCTGGGCAGCGCCGTCATGGGCGAAGCGCCGGTCCGGGAGCGCGGCGCCGCCTCCGGCCTCATGCGGGTGATGACCAATCTCGGCTCGACGCTCGGCGTGGCGGGCGCGATGCTTGCGGGCACGATTGCGGCCGGACCGAAGATTGCCGGGGTGGCGGCGCACACGATCGCCCCCGCTGAATTGGCGGGTGCGTTTGACGCGGCCTTCGGGTTTTGCCTGGCGCTGGAAGTGGCGGGCCTCTTGCTTGCGGCGGCGGCGCCGGATACCGTCTTGCCGGACGCGGGAGAAGAAAACATCGTCTTGATGTAGAAAGCGGAGCGCCGGGCGGGCCGTTTTGGCGCCCGGCTTTATGAAATCAACAGGACGGTCCGCCGAAGCGGCCGTCGCATCTCAGCAAGAAAGGAAGTTTCCATGAACGTACTGGCCATCAATTCCAGCCCCCGCAGCGATGCGGAAAGCTACACGGCGCTGATGCTCAAAAGCCTCGTCGAAGGCATGCGCGAGGAAGGCGCCGCAGTCGAGGTCGTCGCTCTGCGCGAAAAAAAAATCAAATACTGCACCGGCTGCTTTTCCTGCTGGACGAAAACCCCGGGAATCTGCATTCACAAAGACGACATGAGCCGCGAACTTTTTCCCAAGTGGCTGGCCTGCGACCTGGTCGTTTACGCCACGCCGCTTTACTATCACACGATCAACGCCATGCTGGCCGCCTTCATGGAGCGGACGCTGCCCGCCATTTTGCCCTTTTTCAAACAGGATGAAAACGGAAAGACATATCATCCGGTCCGCACCCGCATTCCGGCGAACGTTCTGCTGTCCGTCTGCGGATTTCCCGATGTCGCGGAATTCGACGCGCTTCGGGAGTTTCAGGCCGGCACCCGGCATCCCGAGGCCCGGACGCTCGCGGTCATCTGCCGCGCCGGCGCGTCCCTGCTCGCGAGCCCCTTTCTGGCGGGCCGCGCCAGAGTTATTCTGGAGGCCACGAAGCAGGCGGGGCGCGAATTGGTCCGGACGTCAGCCGTCGCTCCGGAGACGCTTGAGCGCATCGAGCAGCCGCTGGGGAGTCCCGCGCTCTTCGACCAGATGGGCAACATGTTCTGGCAGACCTGCATCGACGAAAAAGTGACGCCCAAACAGTTCGACGACCGCAAGTTGATGCCGCGGCCGCGCAATATCGAAGACTTTCTGCTCATGTTCACCTATGCCATCAACGCCAAAGCGGCGGGCGACCGGCCGGTGTTCGTGCAGTTCAAATTTTCCGGCGCGGCGCCGGGCGAGTGCTATTTTGCGGTCGCAGGCGGCCGGGTCAATCCGTGCGCGGGCGTTTGCGACGAGCCCACGCTGGTGATCGAAACGCCTTTCGAGGTGTGGATGGATATTCTGACGCGCAAAGCGGACGGCGCGCAGATGATGATGGAAGGCAAGTACCGGGTCACGGGCGATCTGGGGCTCATGCTGAAACTCTTCAGCCGGGAAAAATCCGCGGCCTGAAAAAAAAACGGCGCGTCTTTTTAGCGAAGACCGGCGCCGCCTTCCGCCTTTTCGCCCGTCGCCGTCTCCGACGGCAGTCCGAACTGGTGCGGCGCCGGTATGTCGTGATTTTATTTTCACAAAGCCATTGACACCGCTCGGTGATCTTCCTATAATCGCGCCGCGCCAAACAAAGAATCTCCACACTAGCGGAAGGAAAGGAAGCCTTATGAAAAAAATTGCACTGCTTGTTTGCCTGGTTTGTCTTTTGCCCCTGCTGTTTTCGGGCTGCGGTAAAAAAGAGGACGCCTCTGTGATCAAAGTGGCCGTCTGTCCGACGTCGCCCCCCAATCTCTACGAGGAAAACGGCAAGTATCTGGGCATGGACCTGGAAATTTTTGAAGGCTTCTGCAAGGCGCGCAACCGCCGCTATCAGATCACCTCGTACGACTGGCAGGGCATGCTGGGCGCAGTGATCGGCAAACAGGCGGACGTGGCGTTTTCGGCGATTTCGATCACCGACAAGCGCAAAGAGGTGATGGATTTCTCCAAGCCTTACATGGACAACACCTGGAACCTGGTGAGCCTCAAGAGCAGAAATCTTGCCGTCAAGGATCTGTCCGAGCTGAAGAAATATTCCATCGGCTATCCGCGCGGCATGGCGTACAGCGACTTTATCAAAAACAAGCTGGAGCCGCAGGGCGTTTACAAACTCAGCGACGTCAAGATGTATCCGACGTACAACGAAGTGCTGGCCGATCTGAAAAACGGCAACCTGGATCTGGCTTTCCTGGACGGGTCGGTCGCCTCGGTGTACAAGAAGAAAATGGATATTCAGGACAGCTATGTTTTTACCGGCTTCGACATGTTCGGCTTCGCCTTTCCCAAGGGATCGCCGCTGCGCGACGATTTCGACCGCTACCTCGCTGAACTGGGGCCGGACAAGCTCAAGGTCATTGTCGACAAATGGTTGAAGTAGCCAAGCGCGCCGCAAGATGACTTTCGGGAATATACTGATCATTCTGGCCAAGGGCGCCGGATACACCATTTTGGTGACGCTGGCCGGCATCGGCGCCGGCCTGGCGGTCGGGCTGCTGATCGCCGTCCTGCAGACGACGAAAGTGAAAGCGGTGCAGTTGCTTCTGGCCGCCTATACGTTCGTGTTCCGCAGCATTCCCCTGCTGGTCCTCTTGTTCATCGTCTTTTTCGGGCTGCCCGGTATGGGCATCCGGATTCCTCCGTTTTTGTCCATGGTCCTTTGCCTGGGGCTCGTTTCCGGCGCGTATCTGGCGGAAATCTTCCGGGGGGCGATGGCCGCCGTCAGCCGGGATGAAATCACCGCCGCCGAAGCCATGGGCATGAAGCGGGTGCAGATTTTCTTTTACATCATCTGGCCGCAGATGTTCCGCATGGCCGTGCCCGGCATGGTCAACGAGTTTACATCCGTCCTGAAATACACGCCCTTTGCCTATACCGTGGGCATTCCCGAGATCATGAAGGAGGCCATGAGTCTGGCCGCCCTGACGCTGCGGGGTCTGGAAATCTACCTGGCCGTGGGCATCATCTATTACCTGATCTACAAAGCGTTCGTGCTTCTGTTCGAAACGCTGGAAAAAAGATTCCGTATTCCCGGACTGGCCGGGGAGTGAAAAGGACCGTTTATGGCTCTGATTGACGTGCAGGATCTGATCAAGCGATTTGACGGCAAGGAAGTGCTCAAAGGCGTGACCATGTCTCTTTCCGAAGGCCAGTCCAAGGTCGTGATGGGCGCGTCGGGGTGCGGTAAGTCCACGCTGCTCAAGTGTTTGAACCTCCTCGTGTCCCCCACGTCAGGCCGGATCATCTTCAAGGGGGAAGACATCACGCGGCCGGACATGGATATTCACCGGCTGCGCCAGGACATCGGCTTCGTGTTCCAGCATTTCGCCCTGTACACGCATCTGACCGTGGAGGAAAACATTACGCTGGGGCTGCGCAAGATCAAGAAAATGAAGACGGCGGCGGCCCGGGAAAAAGCCGCTTTCGAACTGGAGCGCGTGGGCATGATCGAGCATCGGAACAAGTATCCCGCGCATCTGTCCGGCGGACAAAAGCAGCGGGCGGCCATCGTCCGCGCGCTGGCCATGGATCCGGCGGTGCTCTTTCTGGACGAGCCGACCTCCGCCCTCGATCCGCAGATGTCGCGGGAGGTGGTGACCGTCATCAACAAGCTTTACCTCGACAACATCACCATGCTCTGCGTTACGCACGATCCCTTTCTGGCGAAGTACATTTCCGACAGCATCGTCTTCATGCACGAAGGCGTCGTCGTGGCGGAGGACGTCGCCGAACGGCTCTTCTACGAGCATGAGGATCCGCGCGTCCGGCAGTTTTACTTAAGCGTGATCGACCACCGGTGATCCTGATGGATGCTTTTGTTCAAGATCTGATACATTATTCGCCGCAGATACTGGCGGGGCTCAAAAACACGCTCCTGCTCATGGCGATCATGTCGGTGACGGGCATCGCCGGCGGGATCGGCTTGTTTTACCTCTCCCTTGCCCAAAACCGTTTTCTGCGCCGGGGGACGGAGCGCTTTATTTCCTTTTTCATCGGAACGCCTCTCCTGGTGCATCTGTTTTTGATGTACTACGGCCTGCCGCCGCTCGGCATAAGGCTTTCGGCCTTTGCGGTGGCCGTCATCGGCTTCACGATCAACGTCTCCGCCTACAACGCGCGCTATCTGATGACCGCCTACAACGGCCTGGACAAAACGCAAATCGAAGCCGCCCGCGCGCAGGGTTTCCGGTTTTTCCAGATCTTCCGCCTGATCATCTTGCCCCAGGCGCTGAGGCTGTCCGTGCCGTCGCTCACCAATCAGGTCATCCAGAATCTCAAGGACACGTCCGTGGCCTTTCTGATTCAGTATCCCGATTTTTTCGCTCAGATGCAGGAAATCGCTTCCACGAACTTCCAGTTTTTTAAAACCTATGTCGCAGCCGGTCTGGTTTATCTGGCGCTCGTATCCGTCATTGTCGCCGCCGCGCGGCGCCTGGAAAGAAAGGTCGCCCTGCCGGGGCTTGAAACCCTGGGGCGCGCCTGAATCGCCTTTTATGTATTGCCGAGCGGTTGGTTGTCGGGCAGCGCCTGCATCGCTTTTCCGAACGCTTCCAGGCGGGACGCCAAAGCGGTGAATTCCGGGCCGTCGGTGAAGGGCAGGCGGTTGATTCCCCTTTCCTCCAGCGCGTCCAGAACAAACCGGATCGTGAGGGAGTCGATGTCGCGGGCCGGCTGATAGGCGCGCTCGCCGTTTTCCGGGACGATGGCCGGGGACAGAATCCGGCTGCGGACCAGTTCGAAAAGGATGTCGTTGACGAAGCGGATGGGAATTTCCAGACGGTTGGAAATTTCTCCGGCCGTCGACGGTTTTTCGCCGGCGGCGAACCGCCGGATCAGATCCTGTGTGATCCGCAGGGCGAGCAGCATCCGGAGCCGGTGGCTGGCCTGCAGCGCGTCCGGCTCGAATTCGTAGGTGTCTTCATTTTGATGGGCGAAGGAAAGCTCCGCGCCGTACAGGACAATGAGCCAGCTCAGCTGCAGCCAGGCGAGAAACAGCGGCAGTGCGGCGAAGCTTCCGTAAATGGCGTTGTACTTGACGACGCCGACCTGAAACGTGATATACACCCACTGAACGATCTGAAAGGTGGTGCCGGCGACGATACCCGCCAGAAGGCCGGAGGAGAGGCGCACTTTCGTGTTGGGCATGAAGAGATACAAAAAGGTGAAGAGGCCCCACATGAGCGTGTAGGGCAGGAGCTTCAGCAGCCAAAGCACAAACGGAGCGAAGCCGCCCAGAATCGTGAACTTCTCCAGGATCAGGTTGACCTGCGTGGTGACAAACACCGTCATGCTTCCGGAAAGGATGAGCAGCACCGGGCAGACGAGCATGAGCGACAGGTAGTCGCCGAACATCCGGCCCAGCGAGCGCTTTTCCTTGACGCCCCAGATGTCGTTGAACGATTCCTCGATTTGCCCCAGCACCTTCAGAACGGCCCAGAACAGCACGACCAGGCCGACGCCGGCGATAAGCCCGCCCTGCGTGTTGGCCAGAAGCGCGTTCGAGAATTCCATGACCTTGTCCAGAATGTCTTCGTGGCCGGCCAGTTTGCTTTTCAGCTGCGCTTCCAGCAGCTTTTCGAAGCCGAAACCCTTGGCGATGCCGAAGGCCATCGCCGCTACGGGCACGATGGAGATGAGCGAGTAAAAGGTGAGGGCGGAGGCGCGCAGCTGGCATTTGTCTTCGTCGAAGCCGCGGATGGAAAGAATCAGCACCCGCACCAGTTTGAGGATAAAGGATTTGCCGGGCGGAAGGTGAGTGCGGCGGATGCGCCAGATGTCCTGACGGATGAAGCGCCACGCTTTTTGAAGTTTTGATGCGTCTTTTTCCATGAGCCCCCCGGTCTGTTCCCGGTGAAAAAATGACTGTTGAAGAAAAAGCATCCGGCGCCGGCGCAATCTTCTGCCCGGTGCCGAACATACTGCTCGCAGTATAGGAAGAAGGGCGCCCGATGTCAACAGAAACAGCATAAAATATGGATATTGTTTTACATTGCATGTATTTACTGACCGCCGGTTATTAAACCTTGACCGCTTCCGGAGACGTAGTGTAGGATCATTTTGTGGGAAGTCTGCGGGAAGCATAACGGGGAAATACAAGAGGAGGCTTTAGAGATGGCCAAATTTCTCTACAATGAGGAGGCGTTGAAGAACCTCCGGATTCGGGATACCTCTGTCCTGGACCGTTTGGTTGATTTCGAATCGGCGCGCGAAGCGCATCTGAAAAAGGAACACGCCAAGAAGGACAAGCGCATGCCGCTTGACGAGGCGATTGCGACGTTCGTGAAGGATGGAGACGTCCTGACCGACGGCGGCTTTTCCTACGTGCGGACGGCGCACCAGGCTTTTTACGAGATCATCCGGCAGGGGAAAAAGAACCTCCAGATGATCGGCGCGCCCAACACCAATCAGAGCTTTTTCATCACCTACGGACTGGTGACCCATTCTCACAGCTCTTACACCGGCGCGGAAATGCGCGGCATCGACAAGGTCTATGACCGCGCGCTCAAGGAAGGCCGGATCACGATTCTTTCCGAATGGAGCCACGGCGGCGTCGCGCAGGGTTTCAAGGCTGCCCAGCTCGGCGTTCCGGGAGTGCTGAGCAAGCAAATGCTGGGCAGCGACCTCGTCCGCTACAACCCCTACCTCAAGGTCGTTCAGAATCCTCTGAAGGCGGACAAGGATCCGGCGGTGTTTGTTCCGGCCCTTTATCCGGACGTCTCGATCATCCACTGCCACGCGGCGGACAAGTACGGCAACGCCTATATTTACGGCCCGGCCGTCAACGACCTGGCGGTGGCGGCCGCGGCGCGCAAGCTCATCATCACGGCGGAGGAAATCGTGCCCGAAAATGACATCCGCTACAACAGACAGGGCCAGATCATTCCGTTTTTCTATGCCGATGCGGTGGTGGAAATGCCCTTCGGCGCGCTTCCCGGCAGCATGCCCGGCTGCTATTACTGGCCGCGGCAATGGTGGGAGAAGTGCATGCGCTTCGGCGGCTCGTCCGAGGAAAACAACCGGATCTTCTGCGACGAGTGGATCCTGGGGACCAAAAATCAGTACGAATTCATCGAAAAGCTGGGAGGCGCCCGGTGGATCGCCGAGGCCCGCCGCCAGACGAAAGCCGCCGAAGGCGACAACGAGGACATCGATTTTTCGTACGACGAATTCACGCTGACCCACGACCCGGGCCGCTATTATTAAGGAGGGAATCATGCGAGACTTGAACGCACCCGCCAATCCGCTGGAGACATTGGCGTATATCATCGCGCAGCAGATCGAAGACCATTCGGTCGTTTATATCGGCACGGGCATCCCCATGGTGGCGGGGATTCTGGCCAAGAAAACCCACGCCCCCAACATCACTCTGGTTTACGAGTCCGGCGGACAGGACCCGATTGAAGGCGACATGCCCTGGTCGGTCGGCTGTCCGATGACCTGGCGCAAATCCCCCACCATCATGGAGATGTCCTATTCATTCGCGCAGTGCTACAACGGCTACGTGGACATCGGGTTTCTCGGGTTTGCCCAGGTGGATATGTACGGCAACGTAAACACGCACATGATCGGCAAGGATTATCATCAGCCCAAGGTCCGCCTCACCGGCAGCGGCGGCAACAACGATCTGTCCTCGCTCACGGAAAAGATGGTGCTGGTGGGACTGCAGACACCCGACAAGTTTCCGGAGAAGGTTGATTTCGTCACCTCTGTCGGCTGGCTCGCCGGCGACGACTCCCGCAGGGAAGCGGGCCTCATCGGCAACGGCCCGGCCGCCGTGATCAGCCCCTGGGGCGTCTACGATTTTCATCCCGTCAGCAAACGCATGCGGGTCAAATCGCTCACCCCCGGCGTCACCTTCGAGATCGCCCAGCAGCTCACCGGCTTCGAGCTGCTTCGCCCCGAGGGGGACATCCCCGACACGAAGCTGATCACGCCCGAGTGCCTGAAGATCATCCGCACCCAGGTCGATCCGCGCGGCGTTTTCACGATCATGCCGGCCGCGTAAAGCGACCCGTTCCGTACAAACCCGCGGGCTGCGGAGATCGAAAGCGTCTCTCCGCAACCCGTTTTTTTCTCAACGGACCGCGTCCGGTCCGCTTTTCCCAAAAAACTCCGCATTTTGTGCGCCGCTTTTCCATAATGGTCTAATTTCATGACCAATCATGGATCATTGTTTAAACATTGCCTATCGCCACCCTTTGTGGTCCTTTGAGGGACATACCGGAACAGAAGAAAAGGCATCTCGCACGAGAAAAAATAAAAAAGAGAAAGGATAGAGGCAATGAAAAAGACAGTCAGGAGTTTAACGTGTTTTGTAGCGCTGCTTTTTATCTGGTCGATCGTCGCTTTTCAGCCGGCGGACCTTTTTGCAGCTAAGCCGGCAAAGATGGTTAAAACCAATGCGGCAGTCCAAGAGTCTATGGCCGACAAATTTCCTAAACTCAATGCGGCCTACGATGTCAGCAAGATGGGGGATGTGTCGGACTTTGATCCGGCCACCTATGTCGCCCCCAAAGGCGACACGATCAAAATCGGTTATATAAACTGTTTTTCCGGACCGGGAGCGATCAACGGCCAGATCCATGCCTTGCCTCTTATGTACGCCGCGCACGATATCAACAGGCGCGGAGGCATCATGGTCGACGGTAAAAAGAAGATGATCGAAGTGATTATCGGTGATCACCAGTCGAAAGCGGATGTGGCCAAGAAGGTTGCCGAGCGGTTGGTTTTGCAGGACAAGGTCCATGTTCTGGTCGGCACATCGGGAAGCAATCTGATGAAAATCATCAGCAATGTCGCTGAAAAATACAAGGTTATCGCCGTGAATAACGGTTCGCTGGCCGACGATCTCATGGATGCCACGAATTTTAACCGTTATACCTTTATGGCTTCTCCCGGAACGGATCAGATCGGACGGGGCTTGGCTTACTACTACGGCCAGATTCGGAAAAAGGAAAAGAAGTTTTATATCATCTGCCAGGACTATTCCTTCGGCCGGGCCATGGCCGCGAGCTTCAAGCAGGGATTGAAGGACTACTATCCGGAGGCGCAGATTGTCGGAGAGGATTATCATAAGCTTTTCCTGACGGATTTTGCCCCTTACCTGACAAAAATCGGGGCTTCGGGCGCCGAGGTCGTTTACACGGGCGACTGGGTTCCCGATTCTGTCACCCTTTTGAAGCAGATGAGACAGATGGGCATCAAGCTTCCTGTCGCCAACCTGTTTATGAATGAACCCAATGGCCTGATTGAAGTCGGCGTTGAAGGCACAAAAGGGCTGGTCCATATCGACGTCTACGACATGCCCTATCCTTTCAAGCACTATCCCCCGTTCATCAAATTTTACAACACTTGGGTAAAACAGTGGAAGACATGGACGACGCTGCCTTACAAAAGCTCCCTGTTTGAGATTGGCGCCACCACATCGATAGCGCTTTACGGTCAGACGGGCTACTGGCTGTTCAGCGTCATCGAAAGAGCCGGAAGCACCGATCCGGAAAAAATCATCAAGGTCTGGGAGGGCGACACGTATCGTTATGCCAACGGATCGATCGTTAAAATGAGAGCCTGTGATCACCGGAGCATTCAGGATTTCTCCGTTACGGAATTCGTGCCGCCGGAACAACAGAAAGTATCCATGACCATTCCTCCCTATTCCTGGTACAAGGGCTGCTCTTTTACCGGACCGGCGTGGCTCATTCCGGCCGGGAAGATACTTCCCTACATGGATCAGCAGCTGGATCGCTGCAAAGGAAAGAGCGACTGGGGAGAGTAATCGGCAATCCGTCAGGATGTGCGGAAGGAGACAGGTGCGTTCCGCTTTCCGCACATCCTGCACAGGTTTTTGTCTTCGGATAATGATGTTCATGTAGGGAACAGGAATGTCCCGCCGCAAATTCCCGCGCTGCTAGAAGAGCCTGCCGCGTAATTCCGGCGTTACACACCCCGTTTGCGCAGCGTAATGAAGGAAACCTGTCCGCTCTTTCAAAAAAGTTTTGACGAAAGGATGGATGCATGGCATCAGGGGGATGCTCAAGAGATATGAAATGTCCAGCAGGAGGAAATGTTCATGAAGAATTGTCGGCCATCCAAAGTGATGACGGCGCATGAGGCTGTGAGCCGTTATGTTCACGACGGCGACAGCGTGATTACCGGCAACTATACGGAAGGTCTGCCTTTCAGTTTGCTGTTTGAAATCATCCGTCAAAGGAAAAAAGGACTGACCTATTACAGCCAATCCGGTTCGGCGGACGTCGAATTCATGGTTGCCGGCGACTGCGTCGACAAGCTCTGCACCGCCTTTCTGCACAAGTGGGGCGGCAGGACCGCGGGCGGTATGGTGGAGCGCTACCAGCGGGCGGGCAAGCTCCAGGTCGAAGACTACAGCAATTTCACGTACAACGCGCGGCTCGCCGCGGGAGCCAACGGCTATTCCTTCATGCCCGTTCTGCCGTCCATCATGGATTCCGATGTTTTCAAGATCAGGGATTACATGGGCGAAAACAAATTCGGCGTCGTCCGCTGTCCCTTTACGGGAAGGGAAATTCCGGTGGTTCCGGCGGCCAATCCCGATGTCTGCCTGCTCCATGTGCAACGCGCCGACAAGCACGGCAACGCCCAGCACTGGGGCGGCCTCGGGTCCACGGTGCATGCCTGCCTGGCCAGCAAAACGATCATTGTCAGCTGCGAGGAACTGGTCGATTTCGACGTCATCAAATCCAGCCCTCACCATACCATCGTTCCCGGATTCCGCGTCAGCGCGGTGATTGAAGAGCCTTACGGATGCCATCCCTCGGAGCTGCCCGGCTACCGGAATCCGGACATGACGATGCTGCGGTTCATCGACAACTCCTTTTCTTCCGACGAGGGGCTGCGGTCGATGTTCGACGAATGGGTTTACGGACTGCCGGACCGCGCCTCCTACATCAAACATTACATAGACGTCTTCGGCGTGGAGTCGTTGAACCGCTACCGGGCCAGATCCTACTATTCGGCGCCGGCCGACTATGGCGTGGCCTTCGAGTCCGGCTGGGATACGTACGGACAGGCCCTGCTGCTGGGCGTGGATATGGCCGGCCTGGAGCAACTGATTGCCGAGAAAGGAGACCTTGTCGATGTTAACTAAACAAGTCACGAAAGAGGAACTTCTGATCGTCACGGCGGCCCGGCAGATTAAAAACGGGGACGTGGTCGCTCTGGGAATCGGCATGCCCATCCTGGCCGGCGCGGTCGCCAAGAAAACCCATGCTCCCGAAGCCGTGCTGCTCATGGAATCGGGCATCGTCGATTTCGAACCGTGTGTTTTGCCGGTCAACGTCGCCGATGCGACCTGCACGCGGGGGTACGGCTATGCCGTGGATCTGTTCGGCGTCTTTACCACCATCGCCTATGCCGGCTACCTCGACAAAGCCTTTCTTGGGGTCGGGCAGATCGACAAGTACGGCAATCTCAACACATCCTTTCTCGGCACGCCTCCCGCCGCGCAGCGCATTACGGCGGCCGGCGGGGCGCCGGAGTTCTATGCCTATGCCAAAGAGACCATCCTGACGATGAAAGGCAAGGGATTTGTCGAAAAGCTGCCCTACATGACTTCGCCCGGGTATCTGGGGGGCGGCGACGAACGGGAGAAATCCGGCCGCTACACGCCCGGATCGGGGCCCAGCATTCTGATTACGCCGAAGGGGATATTCAAATTCCACCCCGAGACCAGGGAAATGTACCTCGACGCCCTTTTTCCCGGCGTCGGCGTGGACGAGGTTCGCGCCGATATTCCCTGGGATCTGAAGATCGCCGATCCGCTGGGGTCTTTTCCGGTTCCCCAAGACGAGGAAATCGTTTTCCTGCGGCGTCTGTCTCCGGTGAGCTCTTTCAGCAACACGACCGGCAAGGAGTTGGCGATGGCTCACATCCGGAAGCAGATGGAGGAAAAAGCGGCCGGCCGATAGGATGGCCGCGCCCGCGGTTCGGAAGGATGAATCGGCGCAATCTCAGCATAAAAAAACAGGGAGCAATCCGTGGCGGATTGCTCCCTGAAACCTGACAGCCTACAGCCTCGTTTCCCGAGCCTGTCTTAGATCTTCATTCCGCCGTCGCAGAAGATGACCTGGCCGGTGATGAACGAGCTTTCGTCGGAGGCCAAAAACAGCGCCAGGTTGGCGATGTCCTGCGGCGAGCCTTTCCGGTTCATCGGCACGATGAAAGGCAGCATGGCGTCCATCTGTTTGATCACGTCCGGCGGCATGCTCTTCATCATGTCCGTCCAGATCATGCCCGGAGCAATCGCGTTCACGTTCACGCCCTTGGCGCCCAGCTCCTTGGCCGCCGTCTTGGTCATGCCGATCACGCCCGCCTTCGTGGCCGAATAGTTAAGCTGGCCGGCGTTTCCCAGCGCGCTCGTCGAAGAAATGTTGACGATCTTGCCGTATCCCTTTTCGCGCATGTAGCGCGCCGCGCACTGAATGCCGTAAAACACGCCCGTCAGGTTCACGTCGATCACCGCGTTCCACTGATCGTCCGTCATCTTGTGCAGCATGACGTCGCGCGTGATGCCCGCGTTGTTCACGATGATGTCCAGCGTCCCGAATTCCTTCACGGCCGTATCGACCATTTTCTGCACGGTGGCGCGGTCGGAAACCGACCCCAGCACCGCTACGGCCTGGCCGCCCTTGGCCTTGACCTGGTTTACCACATTGGCCGCGTCCGCTTCATTGACGTCGTTGACGACGATTTTTGCACCCTCTTCGGCAAAACGCATCACAATGCCTTCACCGATGCCGCGTCCCGATCCCGTTACGATTGCCACTTTGTCTTTCAGTCTCATTGATTTCTCCTTCATATTATTTGCAGTCACGGAAAAACCGTTTTCTGCATGTCACTTGCAGGGGCCGATATACTTTCCCGACATCTTGGTTTTCACCTGCATCGCCGGCTGACCCTGCATCTTGAAGCTGGTGGTCGACGTGCCCTCCATCGCGTTGCCGGTATAGGTGTTCTTGCCTTCGCTGAACATCGTGCCTTCCTTGCCTTTGCATTCGACGGCATAGGTGACAGTGTTGCCGCTGACTTTCAGGCTGGTCGTTTTGCAGTTATAGTCCTTGTCCTGGTTTTTTACAACCGGATCGCTTTTGGTGATGCACTGGCGGACCGTGGCGGGCGGCATCTGCTGCTGCATGCCCGATATCTGCGCCTGCGAGGTGATTTCCCACAGACCGTCCTTCAATTGCGCCTGGGCGGCCGCCGTCCAGAGCACCAGCGCTGCAACGATCAAAAACATCGCACTTTTTTTCATACGCGTCTCCTTATTTTTTTAATTGGTAGACCGCGACGGCCTGAGCCCGGTCCGCCGGATCGATGGCGTTGAGCCTGCGGACGAGATCGCCGATCATGCCGGTCGACCTGTCGTCATATACCTGAAAAAGGCCTTCTTGAAAACCCAGAGAAAGCAGCGGTTCCCTTTTTTTTGTAACGATGATTTTGATTCTTTCTTCGGCCGTTTTCCCTGCACAGCCGGGCAAAAACATGGCTTTCAGCGCAATACGGCTGCCGGCGGGCGGAAATTGTGCGGACGCGTTTGCCCGGACGAAGTTGTCGGCCATCCGGGCGTTGGGCAGCAAAAGCGTCACGGACCCGTCAGCGGCGACCGAAAATATATCGACATAGGCGTCTTCGCTCACCGTTTCACATTCGTCCGGCCGCGCAACGCCAGACGCTTCCACCCAGACGGGCCGCTCCGCCGCCGGGCAGAGCCAGGGCGGACACAAAAAGATCAGCAGAATAAAAAATTCTTTTTTCACTACGGTATCCCGATCCTTATTTTCCCCCTCCCGATCAGCTGCGGCGTCTGCGCGCTGTTGTCCTGTTTGCGAAGGCCGGAAGATGAACCACCAAAAACACACGTTTAAACCGGTCGTCTTCTGATCATTTCCCGGCACAGATCCAGATAGTCTTCGGCGCCGTGGCTTCTGGGGGCGTATTCGAAGATGGACTGGCCGAAACTGGGCGCCTCCGCGATCGCGATGTTCTCGCGGATGACGGTCCGGAACACGCGCGGACCGAAGCGTTCGCGCACCTTGTCCATGATGGCGTTGTTGAGCCTTTTCCGCGCATCGTAGCGCGTGGGAATGACGCGGTAGGAGGGGCCGTTCGTTCCGTAGGTTTTCCGGACGTCTTCGATGAGCGTCAGAAGACGGCTCATGCCTTTCAGGGCCAGAAACTCCATCTGCAGCGGAATGAACACCTCCCGGCACGCGACCAGGGCGTTTACGGTCAGAAGTCCCGCCGACGGCGGGCAGTCGATGATGACGTAGGAGACGTCCGCGGCTCCGGCCAGACAATCTTTAAGCAGGGATTCTTTTCCCGGCCGCGCGGCAAGCTCCGTTTCCAGTTTCGCCAGGCTTGGGCCGGCGGGCAGAACCTGCAGGCCCTTAAGGTCCAGAATCGCATCGGCCAGGGGCTTTTCGCCCTTCATCACCGCGTCAATCGCGCCCGGCAGGTTTGGGGCGTCGAGGCCCAGCGAGTACGTCAGGTGCGCCTGCGGATCGAAATCGATGACAAGGACTTTTTTCCGAAGCAGCGTGAGCCCCACGGCAATGTTGAGGGCGCAGGTGGTTTTGCCGACGCCCCCTTTTTGGTTGCACAAGGCGATGATGTCGGGACCGGCCATGTTTTGCGTCTCCAGTGTTTTTTCCGGAAGCTGCGACCGCACACGCGACGTTCAGGGCAGCTTTGCGATAAAATCCCTGATGATGGCGGTGGTCTCGCCGGGTTTTTCCATCGGGATGAGATGGCCCGCGCCGGCCACCGACCCGTATTGTCCCTCGGGCAGAAGCGAGACGGCCCGCCGGACGTCCACGAAATCGCGGTTGGGGCTCTGTCCGCCTTCAATCACCAGCGCGGGGCAGCCGATCGTTTGCAGAAGCGGCCAGGGATTGCAGCACCAGCCGCCCATGAACATCGCCGCTTCGCTTTCCGGCGTGCAGGTGAGCCGCATGTCGCCCTGCGGCATTTTTTCCATGCCGAAGCGCTTGTACAGATCCAGGATCTCCTTGTCCCAGCTCGTAAAAAAGGAGCGGGAATTCAGATAGGTCATGGCATCTTCTTCGCTTTTCCAGTGGTTGACGCGCTTGATCGACTTGGACGCCAGCGGATGGTCCTTGACGCTCGGCGTCAGGCTGTAAAATTCCTCGGGCAGGAAAATCGGTTCGATGAGGATCATGCCGCGCGGACGAACGCCGAAAAGCGCGGCGGTGATCGTCGAAACCGTGGCGCCCATGGAATGGCCGACCTGCACGTGGTTTTCAATGTTCTGCGCGCGGCAGAACGCGCCCAGATCCTCGGCAATGACGTTCCACTTCAGGCCGCCTTCGTGCGGGTCGCACGACCGGTAGTTGCAGATGTAGGGAGCCCAGATCGAGTATTCGGGAAGAAACGCTTCGATGATCGGGTGCCACAGCCAGGGCAGAAAGCCGGTGGCATGAGCGAAAAGCATTTTCTTCTCGCCGCCGGGGTAATACAGATAGGGGAGCTCGGCGCCGCCCACGTCCTGATGTTTCAATTCGGGGATTTCGATTTTCATAGGTCACAATGCGTTTCTTGCAGCCGAACGGCGGCTGCGGAATTTCCGGCGCGCCGCCGCCGGGGCGGCACAACTGCCGCTGCAGCGACGGGTCGGCCGGTTGGCGTTTTTTTTTCAGAAAACAAAAACAGCGGCGGCGACGACGGTGGTGTATTTGGTGTCCACGCAGATTTTCGACTGGGTGACGTTCAGCGTCCGGACGATCTTGCCGCTGATTTTAAAAATTTCCTTTTTTTCGTCCCAGCTCTCGTCGACGTTGAAGTCGATGCCCAGCGTGGAGGCCAGCATGGCTGCGGCCAGGTCTTCGGCGTGGTCGCCGGTCTGCTTTTCCGTCATGCCGAAGGCGTGGTGTTCGCTGATGTACCCGTAGGAGGATTTATCCGCGGGAATCGCGCAGCCCACCGAAGCGGCCAGAAGCCGCTTGGGTTCGTTCGAGCAGCAGCGGCTCATCACGCAGTAGGTGATGGCGCCCGGCACGAGCGACTTGAGGCCCTGCGACTTGGGAATCATCTTGCAGCCGGGAGGAAAAATGCTGGACACCTGGACCAGGTTGCATTTTTCGATGCCCGCGTTGCGCAAGGCGCGTTCAAAGGAGTGCAGCTCGTCTTTGTGCGTGCCCACGCCTTTGGTGAAGAAGATTTTTTTGGGAACAAAAGCCAGCATAGCCGTCTCCTTGAGAAAGAATTTAATAATCGGTCAGTGTGGAAAGGCCGCGCTCGCCGACCAGGATGATGCGGGTGTGCGTCAGCCGCGAGGCGATGATCTTGGCGGTGGACTGCATGATTTTGTACCCCAGCGGGCAATCGTCCTCCATCATGGCGCGCAGCCTGGCGGCGTCAAACGCGATCAGCTTGGTATTCTCGAGACAGCGGGCGCTGAGCGTGTAAAGATAGGGTTCCACGACCGCCGACCAGCCCATGGATTCTCCCTTGGTGATCATGTCGATGGTGACCTGCATGGGCGGTTTGCCCGGCCCCATATAGTTGTCCATGAACAGCGCAATCTTCCCTTCCTGAAGAAGATAGAGGCTTCTGGCGGGGTCGCCCGTCGAGTAGAGCTGCGTCCCGGCCGCATAGGTCTCTTCATTTGCCAGAGCTTCGAGCTTAACGAGTTGATCGTTGGTGAAATCCTTAAAAAAAGCAAACGACTTCAGGATGCTGATCGCGACCATGTTGGGCTCCTTTCCTTGGGGTTAAAAGTTGGTTTTTCTTATACCAGCCTTCCGTTTCTTATGCTACAAAATTGTCGGCTGCGGACGCCGGCTTGTTCATAATTTACACCAAATTCGTCCGAATGCAAAATAAAATGATCGGACAACAAAGCCGCCCGCGTCCTTGCCCCGGGCGCAAAAAAAGGTTATAGGGTAAGTCACTTTTAAAAAAGGAATTTTTTTCATGAACAAACGATTTTGGTCCGCGGCGGTTTTGTTTTTCTTTCTGTGGGGCTGCGTGGCGTCGCCGGACGCGATCCGGGATGTCCGGGATCTGCGCCAGGATCATGCCGCGTATTTTACCGCCGCCGCCGGCGAAGAGCTTCTGCCGGCCGCCGAGCAGGCCCGGCTGGATGAAGACTGCAACACGATTACCTTTTCGGTCTGGCACCAGAGCGAGCCGTTTCACGCCCTGCCCGAGCGGGTGAAGCAGGATTTCCGCAAATATGCGGTTAAACCCGGCTTCGGAGAAAACAAAAGACGCCATCCGCCGTCCTGGTTCAGAAAAATTCAGCACAACGCGTCTTTGTCCAACTATCCCAATGCCCTTTCCCGCGGCATCACGGTTCGGAATACGAGTTTAAGAGAGATGCCGACCTTGTCTCCCTCTTTCACGAGCGCCGACGGCGACAGCTCGGCCTGGCCTTTCGACAATCTGCAGCGCTCGGCCGTCGCCGCCAACACGCCGGTGATGATCTGCCACGCGAGCGCGGACAAGTCCTGGATGCTGGTGGAAACGTCTTTTACCTACGGCTGGGTGCCTGTGGAAGATCTGGCCTTTGCCTCCGACGGTTTTGTCCGGGCGTGGGAATCGGGGCGCTACGCGGTGATCACCCGCGACCGGACGTCCGTGCTGGATGAAAACGGCCGGTTTCTGGTCCGGGGATCGGTGGGGCATATCTTTACGCTCACGGCCGTCCTTCCCGACCGGCTTGGCGTGGCGGTTGCCGTGGCCGATTCCGGCCGGCGGGCGGTGATCCGCGAAGGCGTCATTCCGACGGACGCGGCCGCGGTCAAACCCCTGCGCCTGACTCTCGTCAACGCGGCCCGGATTGCCAACGAAATGATCGGCGAACCTTACGGCTGGGGCGGAATGTACGGCAACCGGGACTGCTCGTCGATGACCCGCGACTTCTTTGCCGTGTTCGGCATCTGGCTTCCCCGCCATTCCGAAGACCAGGTCCGGGAAGCCGGTACGCTGACCGACCTTTCGGGTCTGTCCGGGGCCGAAAAGGAAAAACGCATTCTCGAAAAAGGCGTTCCCTATCTGACGCTCCTGTGGCGCAAGGGGCATGTCATGCTCTACATCGGTTCGCAGGACGGTCGGGCGCTCATTTTCCACAACATCTGGGGCATCCGGACGCGCGATCTCAAGGGCCGTGAAGGCAGGAAGATCATCGGCCAGGCGGTCATCACCACGCTGGAGCCGGGCCGGGAGCTCAACAATCTGGACGCGTCGTCCGGCACGCTGCTGAACCACATTGCCGCCATGTCCGTTCTGGCGGGAGCCAACCGGGAGACACCCGCCCGATGAACAAATATAAGCTCCTTGTGGAATACGACGGAACCAACTACAGCGGCTGGCAGGCGCAGAAAAACGCCAGAAGCATTCAGGGGGCGCTGGCCGATGCGGCCCGGAAGTTTCTGGACGCGCCCGTGGAGATTCAGGGCGCCGGGCGCACCGACGCCGGCGTCCACGCGCTGGGGCAGACGGCGCATCTGGAATGCGCCCCCAAAGTTCCCTGCGCTGCGTTGCGGATGGGGTTAAACGATCTGCTGCCGGCCGGCATCAACATCCTCTCCGTCGAAAACGCCCATCCCCGTTTTCACGCCCGCCATTCGGCCCTGGGCCGCAGTTACCTGTACCTGATTGCGACCAGACGCACGGCTTTCGGCAAGAAATACGTCTGGTGGATCAAGGACCGGCTCCAGACCGCCAGGATGCGGCAGGCGCTGGAACTGTTTGCCGGGTTTCACGATTTCGTTTCCTTTGCCGACAAGCGGCTCGACAAGGACGCTTCGACAAAAGTCGCCATTGAGGCTGTGGAGATGAAGGAATTCGATCACCTCATCGCCGTGCGCATCGCCGGTTCGCACTTTTTGTGGAAAATGGTCCGGCGCATCATCGGCGTGACGGTGGAAGCGGGCCGCGGCCGCTTCACGGTCCGGGAAATCGGCGGCATGCTCGAGGCCTATTCCGAAATTCCCGCCCATTACACGGCGCCTCCGTCGGGTCTTTTTCTGGAAAAGGTTCTCTACGAAGGCGACCGCCTGGCGGAAATCCGCACGCCGCTGACCCTGTTTTAAACCCGCCCCGCGCGCCGGTTCCGGCGAATCCGTCCCACTGCGGTATTTGTTCGATTTTTATCAGAAAAACATTGACATCCCCCGGGAACTTCCTTATAGTCCCGCTGCCGGAAGAGCGGCGGAATAAAGCGGAAACCGCGTTTGCGGAGCCGGCCGGCGAACGGACAGGCAACAAGACAAAATCTCTTGCTGAATCAAAAAACCATCGGGAAATTTTAAGCGCAGGAAAGATCAGGCGAACCCATGACGGAGGTCAAGAAAAAAGAACCGACCACGCTGGCGACCCTCAAGGAGTTGATCAGCCGCAACCGCGAGTTCGACATCATCGATCTCTTCTCCGACATGCATCCGGCGGACATCGCCGAACTCATCGACGAACTCGACGAGGAAGACCGCCTGCATTTGTTTTCCCTTTTGGACGTGGACAAGGCGTCCGACGTTATCCTGGAGCTTTCCGACTCGTCCCGGGAACAGATCATCGAGGATCTCTCCAACGAAAAGCTCACGGACATCATCGAAGAGATGGAGTCCGACGACCGGGCGGACATCATCGCCGAACTGTCCGACGACCAGGCCAAGGCCGTGCTCGACGCGATCGAGCCGGCGGAGTCCGAGGAAGTCAAGGAACTCTTGAGCTACCCCGAGGACACGGCCGGCGGCATCATGCAGTCGGAGCTGGTGTCGGTGAGCAGGACGGCCACCATCAACGACGCCTTCCAGGCCGTCGCCAGCGCCAAGGACGAAATTGAAAACATCAACAATATTTTCGTCGTCGACGAGGAGGAGCGTCTTGTCGGCACCGTTCCGCTGCAGAGCCTGATTACGACCCGCCGCTTCACGCCCGTCGTGGACGTGATCGACCGGGACATTCCCAGCGTGCCCGTGGATATGGACCAGGAAGAGGTCGCGCGCCTGTTTAACAAGTACGACCTGGTGTCCGTGGGCGTCGTGGACAGCGAAAATCGTCTGCTGGGCCGCATCACCATCGACGACATTATGGATACGGTGCAGGAGGAGACGTCCGAAGACATTTACCGCATCGCCGGTTTGGGGCATGACGACACCATTTTCAACAAGACGATCGATTCCGTCAAGAAGCGCCTGCCCTGGCTCTACCTGAATCTCCTGACGGCGCTGACGTCGGTTCTGGTTATCGGTTTTTTTGAAGACACGATCAAGCTCATGGTGGCGCTGGTCTTTTTCATGCCCGTGATCGCCGGTCTGGGCGGCAACGCGGGAGGCCAGACGCTCGCGCTGATCATCCGCGGCATCGCGCTGGGGGAAGTCACCTTTGAAAACGCCAAACGCGTTTTGGCCCGGCAGATCGCCGTGGGAGCGACCAACGGCATCGCGGTGGGGCTGGTGATCGCACTGATCGCCTATTTCTGGAAAGGCATTCCCATCCTCGGCCTCGTCATCGGCCTGGCCATGATCATCAGCGTGTTCGCCGGCACGATGGTGGGCGTTCTGATTCCGCTGGCCCTCAAACGCCTGCGCCTCGATCCGGCGCTGGGATCGAACATCCTGCTGACGGCCTTCACCGACGCCTTCGGATTCTTATCCTATCTGACGCTGGCCACCGTCTTCATGAAACTGCTCATGTAGCTTTTGCGCGCTCCCACATTTTAGTCGCCCCTCGCAAAAAAACGTACAAATTTGTACGAAATCGATTTGTCGTTTTCCTCTAAAAAAATTTATAATATTGATGAGATACGAAATTTTATCGGTCTGGCATCATCCTTGCCCCTTCAGAAAGCCGAAGTAAAAATTTTTCAAGGAGGTAAGGATTATGAATTCAGGAGATACAGCTTGGGTTTTAATCGCCAGCGCCCTGGTGTTGCTGATGACCATTCCGGGGCTGGCCTTTTTCTACGGGGGCTTGGTCCGCCGCAAGAACGTTTTGTCGATTCTGATGCAATGCTTCATCATCGTTTGCGTCATTTCCCTGCAGTGGGTGCTTTTCGGATATTCGCTGGCCTTCGGCCCGGACTTCCACGGCATCATCGGAACGCTGGAATGGGCGGGACTGGCGGGCGTCGGCGCCGCCCCCAACAGCAATTACGCGGCGACGATTCCGCACAGCGTGTTTATGATCTTCCAGGCGATGTTTGCCATCATCACGCCGGCGCTGATCATCGGCGCGTATGCCGAGCGGGTGAAATTTCCGGCCTTTCTGCTCTTTACGCTCCTGTGGGCGACGTTTGTCTACGATCCGCTGGCACACTGGGTCTGGGGCACGGGCGGCTGGCTCAAGTCTCTGGGCGGCCTGGATTTCGCCGGCGGCATCGTCGTGCACGTGAGCTCGGGCATTTCCGCTCTGGTGCTGGCCCTGCTTTTGGGCAAACGGGTGGGCTACAACTCCAAACCGATCCGGCCGCACAACCTGCCGTTCACCGTTTTAGGCGCGGCGCTTTTGTGGTTCGGCTGGTTCGGGTTTAACGCGGGAAGCGCTCTGGCGGCTGACGGCCTGGCGGCCAACGCCTTTGTGACCACCAACACGGCGACAGCCGCCGCCGGGCTGACATGGGCCCTGATTGAATGGTGGCATAACGGAACGCCGACGATTCTGGGTGTGGCCACCGGCGCTGTCGCCGGTCTGGTTGCGGTCACTCCCGCCTGCGGATTTGTCAACCCGATGAATGCTCTGTTTATCGGCATCATCGTCGCCCTGGTCTGCTACACCGCCGTTGCCGTGATTAAAGGCAAGCTGGGCTACGACGACTCTCTGGACGCTTTCGGCGTGCACGGCGTGGGCGGGACGGTCGGAACGATCGCCACGGGATTATTCGCGGAAAAAGCGGTCAATGCGGCGGGCGCGGACGGCCTGCTGTTCGGCAACCTGCACCAGTTCGGAGTTCAATGCCTGATGCTCGTAGTGACCATTGCCTTTGCCGCGATCATGACCTTCATCATCTTCAAAATCGTGGACGCGGTCATCGGCATGCGGGTCGAAGAGAAAAACGAAATCATCGGCCTGGATCTGACCCAACAGAGCGAAGCCGCTTACACCGTCATTGAATAGGAGGGGAAAACCATGAAACTCGTCATTGCCATCATTCAACCGCACAAGCTCGACGCGGTGAAAAGGGAACTGGAAGCCGTGGAAGTCAATCTGATGACCGTCGCCAACGTGCTCGGCCAGGGCCGGCAGAAGGGCGTCACGGAAATCTACCGCGGCGCCAAGGAGGCGGGCGGCCTGCTCAACAAGGTCCGCCTGGACATCGCCGTCAACGAGGCGTTTGTCGAACCGACGATTGCCGCCATCACGAAAGGCGCCCACACCGGCTCCGTGGGAGACGGCAAGATCTTCGTCGTGGAGCTGGCCGAATGCGTCCGGATCAGCTCCGGCGAGCGGGGCGGCGCGGCCATCGGGTGAGGTCAGAACCATGCCCAACGACGATCCCTGCAGCGAAGGCAACCTCCTGGAGCGCTGCCTGTCCGACTGCGAGAAGACGGTGATTCTTCACGCGCTCAGGCGGACAGGCGGCGACCTGGGGGAGGCCGCGCGGATCCTGGGAACCACGAAACGGATCCTCACGGGCAAAATGCGCAAATACGGCATTCCGTGCGGACAGTTTAAATCCCCTTGATTCCGCACCTTCAGTTTTGGCCCGCGTTGCGCTGTGCTCGCACTGTGCTGTTGACAAATTTCCCTTTTTCCCCCAATATCGCAGACGACACGCCGCTGGCGTGATTGACACCTCCGGCCGCGCTTCGGGAGCCGGAGAGAAAAGAGGTGCGAAATGCTGAAAAAAATCGGGAAGAGGGAAGAGTCCCTGGGAAAAGAAAAACAAACTGAGGCAGCGGGAGGCGTCACGCGCCGCCAGCTCATCGCCGGTGCGGCGGTGACGGCCGGCGTCGTCGGGACGGGAATGCTCCTGCCGCGCTCGCTTCAGGCGGTGGAAGTACCCAAGAAGTGGGACCGGGAAGCGGATGTCGTCATCGTCGGCACCGGCTTTGCCGGCCTGTCGGCGGCCATCGAGGCCCACGACGCGGGAGCAAAGGTCATCCTGATCGAGAAAAGCCAGGTGATCGGCGGCAATTCGGTGATCGCCAGCGGCGCCTACAATGCCGTTGATCCGGGCCGGCAGAAAAAGCAGGGCATCGAAGACTCCATCGATCTCCATTACAAACAAACCCTGGAAGGCGGCGATTTCCGCGGCGATCCGGAAAAGGTTCGTTTTCTCGTGGAGCACGCGATGGAGGGCGTCGAATGGCTGGAAAAAATGGGCGTCGTCTTCGAGCCGAAGGTCTACACTGTCATCGGCGCGCTCTGGCCGCGCAGCCATGATCCGGCGAACAAGGGCCGGGGCGGCGCCATCGTCCGGGGACTGAAAAACCAGGTCGACAAACGGCAGATCCCCGTTCTGATTCCCTGCGCGCTTACGGGCATCGTTCGCCAGAAACCCGCCGAGGGCAAGGTTCTGGGAATCGAAGCCGAGTACCGCAAGAAAAAGATGTACATTAAGGCGAAGCGGGCCGTCGTCCTGGCAACGGGCGGATTCAGCGCCGACGTGTCCATGCGTTCCAAGTACAATCCGCAACTGGACAAGGAAATTCCCACGACCAATGTCAAGACGGCCACGGGCGAAGCCATCACCTATTCGGAGGATATCGGAGCGGATGTCGTCGGCATGGACTACATTCAGCTTCTGGTCGCCTGCAACTTCTACACGAAGCAGTACGGCTCCCTGACCAACCTGGGCATCGATTCGGCCGTTTTCGTAAACACGGAAGGCAAGCGGTTCGTCGCCGAAGACGCCCGGCGCGATGTGCTGGCCGCCGCCATCCTGAAACAGCCGCAGAAGGTGCTTTTGTGGGTGGCGGACGAGCGCTGCACCAAACGGTTCAATCCGGCCATGACAGAACAGATCCTCAAAGACGGCCTGGCCTTCAAAGCCGATACGCTGGAGGAGCTGGCCAAAATTCTGAATGCGAAATTCTCCATGCCCGAGCAAACGCTTCTGGAAACCGTCCGCAACTACAATGAAATGGTTAAAAAGGGGAAGGACGAGGAATTCGGCAAAAAGTCGGCCAATCTGAAAACGATTGAGCAGGGACCCTTCTATGCCAGTCCCACCCAGGCCGGCGTCCACCACACCATGGGCGGACTGCGCACCAAGGGCACGACCGGCCAGGTGATCGACCGCTACGGGAAGGTCATTCCCCGGCTTTATGCGGCGGGAGAAGTGACGGGCGGCGTCCACGGGACGAACCGTCTGGGCGGCAATGCGACGGCCGACTGCATCGTGTTCGGCCGGCTGGCCGGCATCAGCGCGGCGAAAGAAACATAAACCGCCCCAAAAGGAAAAGCCTCTTTGCTTTGGAGGAACTTTCGTTCCAATCCGGAAGAAGGCGGCGGCCGACGATAGCGGCGCCGCGCAGCGCTTTCTTCTTCCGTCAACTTTAAAACTCCGTTGGGGGGCAGAGGACTGCCCCCCAACGACTCCCTGAATTTTTTTCGCGTCCTTGACAGGGCGGAAAGAATAGGGCAATTCTGTTCGAAAATCATTGCGGTAGAGTGTTTGCCGCAAAAAACGATTGCCGGGGGGATCGCCATGGGAAAACATCCAACATTTAAACTGGCGGCTATACAGGCCGCGCCTGTCTTTTTCAACGTGGAGGCCTCCACCGAAAAAGCCTGCCGTCTCATCGCCGAGGCGGGCCGGGAAGGGGCGTCGATCGCCGCCTTTGGCGAGACGTGGCTTCCGGGCTACCCGTTTTTTGTCTGGAGCGAAAGCAGGGATCCGCTTCTGAAGTGGAAGGCGGCCGCGGACTACCTGGCCTGCGCCGTGGATGTCCCCGGTCCGGTGACCGACAGGCTTTGCCGGGCGGCCGAGGAGGCGGGCCTCGACGTCGCAATCGGCGTCGTCGAACGCGATCCCGTCACCCGCGGGACCGTTTACTGCACCCTGCTGTTTATCGGCCGCGAGGGAAAAATTCTGGGCAAACACCGCAAGCTCAAACCCACCCACCGGGAGCGCACCATCTGGGGAGAAGGCGACGCGGCGGGACTCGTCGTTTACGAGCGCCCTTACGGCAGGCTCAGCGGGCTCAACTGCTGGGAGCACAACATGGTGCTGCCGGGGTACGTGCTGATGTCCCAGGGTACGCAGATCCATATCGCAGCCTGGCCGGGCGCGGAACCGAAGGCGCCCGCGTCGCCCGATCCGATGTGGTCGCGGCAGCTGCTCTTGTCGCGCGCTTTTGCGTCGCAGGCCGCGGCCTACGTCATTGGGGTGGGCGGAATGCTCGGCGCCGACGATGTGCCGGCCGAGTACCGGGAACTTACCGCGCGCTACCGGGGCGACAGCTTCATCATCGACCCGCGCGGAGAAGTCATTGCCGGGCCGGTCAAGGGCGAAGGCATCCTGACGGCGGAGGGATCGCTCGAAAACATTCTGGCGGCCAAATCCGCCTGTGACGTGGGCGGACATTATTCGCGGCCGGACATCTTCCAGCTGCGGGTCAACCGGAAGCCCTGCCGGAGAGTGGTGGAAGCCCCGGAACCGCTCCTGGGCGATCCCGTGGATTCGTAAAGCTGAGCCCTGGGCGGCCTGCTTTCCGCTTGTGGTCATTGCCGGAAGCGGCAGAAAATGGTAAAAACCTGTCTGTGTCGGGACTGGGTTCCGATCTCCGCCGGAGATCGGCAAATGAGGTCATCAATTCATGCCGGGGCATTGATAGTAACGCAGGCGAATGTTTACACTCAAAACATTTTTAATGGCCAAGAAGAACAAAGTCTGGACGGTGTCGCCCGAGACCTCCCTCTATGACGCCCTCAGAATAATGGACGAAAAGAATATCGGGGCCGTGCCGGTGATCGAGGGAGGAAAACTGATCGGAATCTTCTCCGAGCGGGACTTTGCCCGCAAGGCCGCAGCGGTCCAGCAGCTTTCCCTGCAGCTTCCCGTCAGAAAATTCATGACGAAAAGAGTGCGCCACGTAACGTCTTCCAATACGATGGAGGACTGCATGGCCATGATGACGACCCACCGCGTGCGGCATCTTCCCATCCTCGAAAAAAACAGGATTATCGGAATCATCACCATCGGCGACGCCGTCAAGCACACCATTCAGGAACAGAAGTTCGTTTTGAGAAAGGTGCTCGATTCCATCGAAGAAGGGAAAAACAATCTGCGGATGAACATTCGGTTCAACGTGGAGCAAAATATCCTGCCGCTGGTGACGATGCTCGCCAGGCGGTATCCCGCGGACGCGTCCTTCCGCCTGCTGGAAGAGCATCTCGACCAGATTTCGTCCGAGTATTATCGCAAGCTCGTCACTTCAAAGTTCAACTTTACGCCCACTGAAATCTCCATCATCAAGCTGCTCAAGGCGCATTACCGGGAAAAGGAGATTTCGGAAACCCTGAACATTTCCATTTCAACGGTCAAGAAGCACAAATACGCCATCCGCGGAAAACTGGGCATGCGGAACAAGTCCGGAAACATCACCACCCACCTCGATCTCATCGCTTAGGTTCTATTTTGCATAGAACTTTATTTCCTCCATTCTTAACCTTACGCCCGGGGCGGATTCGGTTATAGTAAACTCAACAAATTTTTGCAGGAGGAAATGAACCATGCTCACCGTGAGCGACCTGTTGTCCAGGAAGGGAAATAAAACCGTTTCCGTTCATCCCAATTACACCGTTTACCAGGCCCTGCACGTGATGGCCGATTACGACGTCGGCGCGGTCCTCGTCATCGAGAACCACGCATTGCTGGGAGTCTTTTCCGAGCGCGACTATGCCAGAAAACTGGTGCTGCAGGGCCAAAACGAGCAAAATACTTTTGTCGGGAACGTCATGGTGAAAGATCTGACAGTCGTAACGCCCGAGGACAAAGTCGAAGAGTGCATGCAACTCATGACCGATCGCCACATCCGCCACCTGCCCGTCGTCAAGAACGGCAAGCTGCTCGGTCTGATTTCCATCGGCGACGTGGTGAAAGGAATCATCGATCAGCAGCGGGATACGATCAACGATCTGGAGTCGTACATCGCGGGCGGTTATCTGTCCCGGAACCGGGTGCAGTAGAAGGCGGCGCGCCCCCAAGCGAAGCAGCGGGGGAACGCCATAAGGTCAGACGGTTCGGCAATGCCGTAATTCTTATTCAGGAGGGAAGGGATACAATGAATATCAGTGAAATGCTGAAGGTCATGAGATTCAAGCCTCAGGTATTGGTGACCGTTGGACCGGCTGAGTTGTCCTCGGTTGCCGTTCAGAAGATGGCGGATTACAACAAGGGAGCGCTTCCCGTGTGCAATGACGATGGAGAACTGGTCGGCATTGTCACGGAAAGGGACATCCTGAGAAAATGTTTCGTGCGCAAAGGCGAGTTTAAAGACAAAAAGGTCAACGACATCATGACCAAAAAAGTGGCCATCGCCAGGCCCGATGACGAACTGGATTACGCCATCAAAACGATGAAGAAGGAAAAGATCCGGCACCTGCCGGTTGCCGACGGCAAAAAAATTGTCGGCATTCTTTCCATGCGGGACATTCTGGGATTCCAATACGAAGAAACGCGGACGAGAATCCGGTATATGCAGATGTTCCCCCGGCGGGCGGCGGTGAGCAGAGGATCCATGGTTCTCTAAGACCGGTTTTATCCATCAGGGCAGGGGCGGCCAGGGCTCCTGCCTTTTTTTGTTGTACGCCTTTTTTGCCGAACATCCCCGGACGGCATCCTTTAAAACTCTCCAACACTCCCCCGATATTTTAACGTGCGCAGCTTTCGGCTATCCCCCGAAAAAAGCAAAACAATTCAAGCTCTCTTAAGTTCTGGATGAATTTACCGATAAGATAGAATAACCGCCGTGACCGATCACGGCCGTCCATAACATTGATTAAGATTTCCAACTGTAAATTTCCAGAAAAACGTCATGAGGAGAGTATGCATTATGAAAAAGTTTTTTAACAATTTAAAGTTAGGAAACAAAATTCTTCTGGCTCCCATCGTTATCTTTATCTTTCTTCTTTTAATTGCGTTGGGAACTTATCAGGCGATATCGCTGCAGAGCAATTCCATTGATGAGATTTACAACAATCGATTCAAGGGCTATCAGCAAAGTTCGCAGATCATTGTCGGGATGTACGGCGTCCAGGCCAATTTATATAAAATGATGAACTGGATCGCATCCAACTATGACAAAGCGAGAATTGCGGATCTGGCCCGCCAGATTGACACGGATATTGCCGGGCATGTTGCCGCCACCAAAAGAATCCTTGATTCCCGGGAGCTCATGCCGGAAGAAAAAAAGTATTACCAGGTTGCCTGTAACAATCTGCTGTCGTTTCAAAAACTGACCAAAGATACTCTGGAAATCGCATCTCAGGATGCAAGCACAGCTGTGATGGCATTCGGCATGGCCGAGGATGCCTTTAAATCTCTGGATAAAAGCCTCCGGGATCTCAATAGTCTCGAAGACAAGCTCAGCAAGGAGAAATATGAATATTCCGTGAAAGTCGCGCGCTCCACGCTGGGCATTTTTATCGTTGTGTTGTTGATCTCCGTTGTCGTGTCGTTTCTGATCAGCGTTGCCGTTAAGAGACTGATCCTGGGGCCGATCAAGCAAACGATATCCGTTCTCCGGGAGTTGGCCGAAGGGAATCTTACAAAAAGCATTGACCTGCGGTCCAATGACGAAATCGGCGAACTGGTCCAATCTGTAAACACCATGCGTGTCAAGATGAACGATGCTGTGGGGCAGGCCATGCAAGTATCAACGGTCTTGGCGGACTCGGCCGCCAAAGAGGCGGCGGCGATTGAAGAAACGTCTGCGTCCCTGGATGAGATCGCTTCCATGACCAGGCAAAATGCTGAGAACACGACAGCGGCGAACCAGTTGATGCTGTCGGCCAAAGACGCCATCGGGAAGGCCAATCAATCCATGTCCGAGCTGACCCGGTCCATGAAAGATATTACCGCGTCGAGTGAAAAAACGCAGAAGATTGTGAAAATCATCGATGAGATTGCCTTTCAGACGAATCTTCTCGCCTTGAATGCTTCCGTGGAGGCGGCCCGCGCAGGCGAGGCGGGGGCCGGGTTTGCCGTCGTTGCGGATGAAGTTCGGAACCTTGCCTTGCGGGCCAAGGAATCGGCAAGGGACTCATCCAATCTGATCGAAGATATCGTTCATAAGGTAAAAAGCGGTGAAGCTCTGGTTGACGCCACCAGCACTGCTTTCGGCGAGGTCACATCAAGCTCGGACAAGGTTGTCGATCTCACGAAAGACATTGCCATTGCTTCACGGGAACAATCACAGGGGATCGCGCAGGTCAACAATGCCATTGCGGAGATGAGTACGACCACACAGCAAAACGCCGGCAATGCAGAAAACCTCTCAACCATCATGTCCCTTTTCAGAACGGAAGACCTTTCGGATAGAATCGCGGTCGAAGACCGGTATGCCCACCAGACCTGTCACGGGAATTACCGGGATCACAAAGCCGGCGCGAAAAAAGTTCTACAGCTGCAATAAAACAGGTTTCGTCCAAGCGGATGCGGTTTCGTCAGAAGATGTGATGAAACAATATCAACTAACTAAAGAAGGAGGTAATGGGGAATGAAGAGAGTATTGGCGTTGGTGGTGACCATTTTGTTTGCGGTCGGTGTCGGTGTGGCAGCGGCACAGGAAAAAGGAACGGCCGATGAGGCCAAAGCGATGGTAAAAAAGGCTGTGGCGTACATGAAGGAAGTCGGCAAAGACAAAGCGCTTGCCGAATTCAACAATCCGAAGGGAAAGTTCGTTTCCAAAGATCTCTATGTCTGGGCAACGGGTATGGATGGAACGAACCTTTCCCATCCCTACACTCCGGCTCTGATCGGCAAGAACATGTATAACCTGAAGGATGCCGATGGAAAGCTTTTCGTTCAGGAAAGAATTGCGCAGGTCAAGGCCAAAGGCAGCGGCACGATCGAATATCGGTGGACCAATCAGAACACGAAGAAAATTGAGCAAAAAGTTGCTTATTTTGAAGGAGTTCCCGGGATGAATCTGTTCCTTAATTGCGCCTACTATAAATAAAGTAGCCCGCCGTTTGCCAACAGACGGCGTCAGTGCACGTTTAAAGTGAACAGTGACTGACGCCGTTTTTATACATTTTTCAACTGCCGCCCCTGAAAATTCTCTGCCGATCCTCTGGTGTTCGTCTGGTTGACAGCCGTTGTGGAATTTTTTATAAAACTGCCTGATGAAAATGTTTTAGCGGGAAGACCGAGTAGGGCAGTGAGGACGTCTGTTCCAAAAATTGAAAAAAAGTGTCAGCCGGCTTTGAGCAAAGATTGATCAAACAGCGCTGAGAAAAAGAGGATGAGAGGGAGGTGAAAATGGCAAAGACAGTGGCTCATATCTGTATCCTGGTTGCCGATATCGACCGGGCGATTGCGGACTATAAAAAGATATTCGCGGTGGTTTCCCCCGGGCTCGTCGAGCGGAAGGTGGTTAAGCAGGAGCGGTGGGCGGAAAACGAAAAGTACGTCACCGCCTTCTTCGGGGCTGTGGGAGACGCCTGCGATATCCAGTTAATTCAGGCGGCCGATGAGCGGTCGGCGCTGCACAAGCGACTGGCCGCGCACGGAGAAGGTGTACACCATATCGCCTTTGTCTCGTCTCATCTTGAAGATACTTGCCGCGAACTCAAAGAAAAGGATATCGCCGTCAATGACCGGTTGATCAGCGAGCGCCCCGAAGACGGCGACGCGTCAGACCTCCGGCATTTCTGGATCCTGCCGCGCGCGGCGCATGGCGTGCTCATTGAAATGATCGACGCTTACGGTCTCACGGACGGATTGCTGGCGGGGGAATAGGGGATAGTGGATNNGGATGGTGGATGGTGGATGGTGAAGAGCTCGCAGCTCATGGATGTAGGGCGGGTCTTTAGACCCGCCGGGTTTGGCTCACCTGAAGATTCGCCCCACAGAAAGACGTTTTCACACCGGGGCGATGTGGGGCGGGTTTCGAGACCTGCCGGGTTTGGCTCGCCTGAAGGTTCGCCCTGCAGAAGGACGTTTCCGATGTTATCGTAATCTGATTTGAAGGTATCCCTGTTATTGGACTGCGCAGTGAATAAGGGCGCCCCTGATATTTACAATGATTCCATTCAAGTCAGGCAGGCAGTGCAAACGCTCTGCCTGCCTGACGCATAGAGGTCTATGAATTATTTCCAGCTTTTTTCCGTTGCCGCGGTTTTCCCGGCGATGCGCCCGAACGCCAGCAAGTCGGCGATTGCCGCGCCGCTCGCCGGATAGCGGCCTCCGAAAATTCCCGCCGAATCACGGCCGGCGGCGTAAAGCCGCGGAATGACCTGGTCATACGAATCAATCACCTGTGATTTTGTGTTGATGCTCAGCCCGCCGTCGTGGGCAACCAGACCGGGATTGATCTTGAACGCATAATAAGGTCCGGTCTTCAACGGTTCCAGCGCTTTTGTCCTGCCAAATTCCAGATCCTTTCCATTTTCCGCGTTGCGGTTATAGGCTTCCAGCGTTTTTGTCAGTGTCGCGCCATCGATGCCGATCGCTTTTGCCAAGTCGGCGATGGTTTCCCCTTTCCAGAGGTACCCCCGTTTTACCTGATCATCAAGGTTTCCGGGATCGATACCAAGGGCAATCGTCCGCCTTATCTCAATGCCTTTCTCGACCATCGCAAAGGTTTTCTTCACGGTTGCGGCATCGAAAATGCAATAGGCCGTCGTCGCATTCCTCTGGAACATGGCCTCGCTGACCAGTGTATAGTTGGCTCCCTCATTACAGAACCGGGTCCCATCCGCCTTCACGTAAATATTGGGCAAGCCCCAGATGTTGGCGTACACAATACCGGCCATTTTCGCGCCGGGGAAAAGAAGAGAGGGCAGCGTTCCACCGGTGTTCAGAGCTTTAAGAGCCCCGCCGCAGGAGATTCCCATCCGGTAACCGTCGCCTGTTGAGCTGGTGCTTCCTGCTGCGACGCATTTGGCGATATCCGGCGAATAATCCTTCAGCCAGCCTTCCGATTCTGCACCCGGCATGATTCCTCCGGTCGTCAGAATCACGGCTTTCTTTGCTTTGATGGTGATTGCTTTTCCCTTGCTGGATGCCGCAAGTCCGACAACTTCAAGATTGGCGGCCGATGCAGTCGACCGCGTGAATAACTTGGTTCCACTGGTTCTTGTCATGACCTGGATGTTTTTCTCCGCCTTCACAGCATCAGCCAAAACCTTAAACAGGGCGGAGCCGGTTCCTCTGACGCGGTGTCCGCGCTTCTGGGCCGGCGTCACGGCCGTATACTCCGGCTCGTTTTCCATGCCGCTCATGGCAAGAAGCTCCTGTGTAAAAACCGCGCCCATGCTGGCCAGCCAGTCGATGTTTTCCGAAGACATGTCAGACACCAGTTTGACCAGCTCCGGCACCGCGCGACCCTGGCCGCAAGCCATGAGGTACTTGTACATCGCATCCGGCGTGTCATTGATGCCGACACTCTTTTGTAATTTTGTGCCTGAGGCATAGACAATGCCGCCGGACATGGTTGTAGAGCCGCCGGGCATTCCCAGCTTTTCGAGAAGCAAAACGGAACAACCGGCGCGCGCTGCTTCCAGGGCGGCACAGGCGCCTGCGCCGCCGTAACCGACAACCACAACGTCCGATTCCATGTCCCATTTCTTAGGCAGCGGAGCAGCATGGGCATTTTTTGCGCCTACCATTCCCGTCACAGCCAGAGCCCCGGCGCTTAAAGCCGCTCCCTGGATGAATCCCCGTCTGCTTATGCCTCTCTTCGAATTCTTTTCTTCCATTGTGCATTTCTCCTTGTCATTGTAATAAAACATCACTTGTTGATGTTCTTAATCTATTGATTCCGTTTCGAAGTGTTTCAAATTTAGCTAAAGAAAAGACCTCATGATGTGTCCAACAGCTGAAGCACTTTCAATGTCTATATGAGACTTATGGATGACAAAAGCAACCTTTTTTCCGGAAACGGCAGTTATTCTTCAGCTTGTCATTACGGACGTGATCCGGAATCCGGAAGTTGGTGGTGGACAGCTCGTAGCTCATGGTTCATAGCTCGTGGATGCAGGGCGGGTTTCGAGACCCGCCGGGTTTGGCTCACCTGAAGGTTCGCCCTACAGAAGGACCTTGTCGCACCTGAAGGTTCGTCCTACAGAAGGATGTTGTCGCACCTGAAGGTTCTCCCTGCAGGAACGATGTACGGCCGCTAGCCATGATAGTCTTCCCAGAGGTCGGGATCGACGACGCCGATCTTGATGGCGTATTTTAAAAGCTCGAACCGGTCGTGAATGTGGAGTTTGTTCATCAGGCTGGCCCGGTGCTTTTCCACCGTCTTTTGACTGATGCACAAAACATCGCCGATCTGCGCCGAAGAGTGGCCCTGGGCCACCAGACGGAAGACCTGCTGCTCGCGCTCCGTGAGCAGATCGTAGCCGGAGACGGCCGGAGCGCTGCTGGGGCTTTTGATATACTTGCGGATCACTTCCGCCTTCAACTGGGCGCTGAGGAAATATTCGTCCGCATGCGCCGCCTGAATGGCCTTCACGATATCCGAGCTGGGAGACGCTTTCAGAACATAGCCCAGCGCCCCCGCGGCCAGGACTTCCTTGACCAGACTTTCCTTGGCGTGCATGGAGAAAACCACGATTCGCGATTCCGGCGACGCGTCGCGAATCAGGTGGGCCACCTCGCAGCCGGTCATGTTCGGCATGGAAATGTCCAGCAAAACGACATCCGGGTGCAGCGCTCGGACTTTCTCCAGGGCTTCCGCGCCGTCTCCCGCCTCGCCGATGACTTCCATATCGGGCTGGCTGTTCAAAAACTGTTTGAGTCCTTCCCGGACGATGCTGTGGTCATCCGTAACCAGGACACGAATCTTTTTCATGGCGCCGGTTCCCCCTTCACACCGGTATCTCGACACGGATCGCCGTGCCTTTGCCCTGTTCCGAAGATACTTCAAATGAGCCGCCCAGAGACAGGGTTCTCTCCCGCATGGCCACCAGCCCGATCCCCTCGCTGCGGGGATTTTCCCGCTCGTCTTCCACAACCGGCAGTCCTGTGCCGTTGTCCCGGATGGTGAGCATGACCTGGGGATGGCTGTACGTGAGAATGATATCCACGGCCGTCGCCCGGGCGTGCTTGGCGATGTTCGTCAGCCCTTCCTGGACGATCCGGTAGATGGCCAGTTCAACTTCGGGACTGAGCTGTTTTTTGAAACCCAGCGCCGAGAAGTCGACATGAATCCCCGGCTGATTCATCCTGAACTCTTCGACGCGCCTCATCAGCGCCGGCAGCAGGACGATTTGATTGTGAAGCTCCGGGCGCAGATAGGAGGTGTTGTCTCTTGCAATCCCCACCAGCCGCTCCACGCTGTGCACCAGCGCCTCGCTGCGCCGCCTCTGCTCCGCGTATTTGGAAGGAAGAGTCTTCAGCAGATAATCGAGATTGAAGCGCATGGCGGTCAGGATCTGCCCCATTTCATCATGAAGATTGGCGGCCAGGATTTTTCTTTCCTCTTCGCGGATTTTGACCAGCCGCCGGGAAAGCTGGCGGATTTCCTCTTCGGCCTTTTTGCTTTTCGTAATATCGATGAAATTGACGACGGCAGCCGGTTTCCCCATGTACATCGCATGCGTGGCGCGGATTTCCGCCCACGTCGTCTTGCCGTTTTTATCGATATACCGAAACGTGTACTGCTCCGGCGTAAACTGCCCCTTTTCCCGCTTCGTGCCCCGTTCCTTGATGACCGCCCGATCCGCCGGATGAATGTGACGCCAGAACTCCACGCCGATCAGTTCCTCGGAGCTTTTATAACCCAGCATTTCCGCGCAGCGCTGGTTGGTGAATTGAACGCGTCCGTCCTGGTGCACCAGAATCGCCGAAAGAGAGCTTTCCACGACGGTGCGATATTTTTCTTCCGACTGGTTGAGGGCCAGTTCGGCCAGTTTCCGGTCCGTGATATCCAGGACAAATCCCTCGCAGCCGACAATGGCATTGCCGGCGTCGCGGCGGGCGAATTGCGTGATCCGGACATCGAAGGCCGTTTTATCCATCCGGCGAAAACGGGTTTCGTAATCCTGAACGAACCCCTGTTCGGCAAGACATTTCCTCAGGCGCTTGCAATCCTTTGCACTGGCGAAGAACGAATCGATGGATGCCTTTCCGATGAAGTCTTCCCGCGATTCGCCGCCCAGCATGGCAGCGCCCGGCGAATTGATATCCAGAAAGACGCCTTGATCATCGGTGAGATAAACGAGCGCCGGCGACTTCTCTAAAAGATGCCTCATCCACCGCTGCGGGAATTGGGATGCGGTCTTTGTCGGTTGTTTTAACTGCACATTCTTGGCCACGATTGTTTATCTCATATTATGCGGGCGGTTGCAATTCAAGACATTTCCGCGCCGGCCGGACCGGCTGTCTCATCACCGCTTATCTCGCCGTGAAGCCCGGTTGAAAAAGTGCCCCGTTCTCCGGGGGGAGAAAGGGGCACGTAAAGGGTGACAACCAATAATCACTAAATCAATTCCCGTCTCAAACAGACCGGCCGGGAAAGGCACGCTTATTCAGCGCCGCTTTTTCCCTTGCAGCGATCCAATTTTTCATCCATCCAGGGAATGACCTTCTCCGCCGGAATGTCCCAGGACGGTCCGCAAAGCGAGCTGCCTTTCACCCAGTAATAGGGCGGCATGTTCATGGAAACCTTCTGCTTGTCCGGCTCTACAAATTCGCAGACCCGGAATCCCTGAATCGCCTTGTGATCGCAGGCGCGCATCCTGGAGACGCGGCCGCTGACAAACTGATAGGAATCTCCCTCGAAGACCGGGATGATCTTTTCCGCATCCGTGCTGCCCGCGCGTTCGATGACGCTGTACAGCCAGTACATCTGCTGGGTCCAGAAACCGTAGGTTCCCCAGGGGTACTCAAAGGTTGCGCTGTTGAAAGGCGCTGTTTTGAACTTTTTCCATTCGTTTCTCCAGACCGTGTAGTACTTCTTCATGCCCGCGTTGGTGAACTGCGGACCGGCCTGTTCAAAGTGTTTGATGTTCATGAGGCCCTTCGTTCCTTCGACGCCGACTTCCGCCAGCATGTTCGGCTCATCCATGAACAGGTTGGCGAAGGGAAGCGTGATCCCCATCTGCCGGGACTGCTTCAGCACGTTGGCCGCATCGGGAGACCAGTCGCCGGTGTAAACGACTTCGGCGCCGGAGGCCTTGATCTTGGTCAGATACGGAGCGAAATCCGTCTGGAAGAGCTTATGATAGTCTTCGCCGACAATCTCGGCTTCCGGATAGTATTCCTTCAAACCTTTCTTGAAGCCGGCGGCCAGTTCGCGACCGAAGGAGTAATCCTGGCACAGAATGTAGAATTTCTTTTCTTTCTTGCGGATCTGGCCGTAATAATACGCAACGCCGCGGCCGACCGCTTCGGTCGAATCGGAGGTCATGAAGGCATAGCGGGAGAAATTGGTCGCATCCTGCAGGTCGTCCGACAGGGCTCCGATGTTCAGGGCGATGACTTTGTACTTGTTGGCCACTTCGTTGGCGATCTTCATGACGTTGCTGCCCGATGTTCCGATCAGGACATTCACTTTTTCCTGGAGCACCATCCGCTCACAGATCTTCTTGGCGGCATCCGGTTTGGACTGGCTGTCGGCCTTGAACAGAGCGATCTTTTTCTTCTTGCCGTCAACCAGAATGCCGCCGCGCGCATTGATGTCGTAAGCGACAAACGTGGCGCACAGCCAGGCCATCTGGCCGTTTAACGCGCCCGGTCCCGAGTGGGGCCAGACGATCGCGACGCGGATCGTGTCGCCTTCGGGATTGACCCAGTTGGCCGGATCCCAGCCTTTCATGTTGCCCATTTTGCTGGCGTCAAAAGCCGCTTTGGCCGCCGGGGCCGCCTTGGCCGGAGCTGCCTTGGCTTTTGAAGCTTTCTGGTCTTTGGCCGCCAGGGCCATTGACCAGGCGCCGACGAGCAAAACACACATCAAAACCGTTACAATTATCTTGCCTGTTATTCTCATCTTTCTACCTACCTTTCTTTTAGTTGTTCACATGCCGCATTTCATCATGGATCGCTTTGCTGTCTTCATCGGGCGGGCGTCAGTTCCCTCGACAGACCCGCTGTTCCACCCAGTTTATGTCGCCTTTACCGCTTATACTTTTTAGGACGATTCCGGATGAAAAACCAATGGGCGTGTCCCCCCATTTGAAGGGATGGCAACCCTACTTTCTTCGCCGGACGCGAGCAGTGAAATTGAAAAAGGAGGAGTCGTTTGAGAGAAAATATGCCCTTAAAGGCAAAGAGTTTATTTTGTTATTGGGCGTCACATGAATTGCGAATGTTCCATGCAAAGCTGGCCAAGTGCATCGGCATAAGCCCGCCGGGCGTTGGTTACAGCGTTGAAAGGGGAAATAAGAACCTTTATTAATGCATGCCGAGTTGAATTTTAACGACTTCCTCAACTTTGCGCATGTCCTCTTCTGAAAGAATTCCAGCGCAATTGAGTAGCCGCAATTTGCTTACCGTGGCCAGTTGATCTGCCATAGCTTTGCTTTCTTTACCGTCAAAAAGCACCCTTGCCTCACTTGGATAAAGACGATCTGTGTTGCTCGTAAGTGGAACAACCTGAACTCTATTTAAAAATTTGTTTGACGCGTTGTTACTGATGATTACGGCAGGACGTTTCTTTCTGATCTCTCCACCTACAGAAGGATCGAAATTTATCCACCAGATTTCACATCGCTTCATGCTCCATATCCTTTATATTTATTTCGGCCCACTCCAGTGCTTCATTTTCTCTTTTTCTATCTTTTGCCATTTCGGCATAGGCAGACTCGTAATCAGGACGAACAACGTAAGGGCGAACTAGTTCCTGAACAAATCTGCTTATTTTGCGCTGTCCAATGACCTTATGAAGTCCTGCGTAAACTTCTTC
>DBPV01000103.1:0-4424 GCA_002304995.1 Syntrophaceae bacterium UBA1411 | reverse complement strand
TAAGTATGTCAAAAGATAATTTCATGCCAACGAAAAGCTGAGCCGGAGACGCGAAGCGGAAGAAACATTGGGACGTTGGGAAGAAATATTGGCACGCTGTAAACTTTTAAACATTTCGTTATCGCACCGACAATTCGCTTAAACGGATGTCTGGCTGAAGGAAGAGACTCCATACTGATAGAGCGACGAAATGATTGCCAGCTATTAGACTGAGAGGACATGAAGAGAGCAACTTATTATTTTACCCCTGTCCCTGACATGACCTCTCTGTCCCTGGCGTGCTGCCGAACGGTTTGCCTCGTGCCGTGCAGATCATTGGATTACGGGAACAGGGTCTGCAAATAGGCCTTCATCGCCGGGCTCAATGGCTTGTAGAGTTTGGCGTTGTAAGAAGCATTATACGGAATCCCTTTGGAGGTCAGATCCACAAACTGAATGGACGGGTCGGTAAATGCGTTTCCCGAACCCGGCACAATCGGATCGCCGCCTCGCGGCCGGGTCGGATCTGTGGGGCCTAAATCCCTGCCATACATTGTCGCGTAGTTGGGAGGATTTCCCTTCAACGGATTCTGAAGGATCTGTTGCGTGGCAATGGCATACTTTCGCGATGTGGCTGCGGGTGTTCCCGCTTTGACGGCCGTGTCAACATTAATCGCCTCGATGGAAATGCTGTAGTCTGTGTTGAGGAAGATCTCGAAGGTGCGGAACTGCTGCGGGAAATCACGAAGGGAGGAGGTTTCCACCTGCCAGAAACCCTTTTCAGGCGCGCCCGCCCGATCAGGCGATAAAAAGGCCTTCACGGTATTGACATGACGATGCCCGGCAATCCACATTAAAAGATTCGGCGCGTTCTGAAGAGCCCCCACCAGCTCCGTTATCGTGCAGGCATTGGTGGTTGTGGTGGATGCATCGCCATGGGCGCCAAGCCACCATTCCATTTCGGTGCCCACATTGGTCACACAGATCGGAATATGCGCTGCAATGATCATCAACTGATTGGCCGTCTGGCCATCGGCAAGTTCGGCTTGCAGCCAGGCCCAGCGCGTTTCGTCAAGAAAGCCGTGGCCATGGATATCAATGGAGCCGTCGTCCTCCCGCTGCGTGTCGTCCAGCACGATGACCTTGAGCGGCACATCCGATCTGGGCACAAAACTGTAACAGGCAAAGCCGGCTCTTTCGCTTAACGGAACCAGGGAATAATTCGGGTTGGAGGAAACCAGATGAAAACCATGTCCTGACGGCTGGGACGTTGTGTTGAAAAATTCCGAAATCCATTCGGTTCTGTGCAGTGCGCGGCGGTTGGGATCGGCAACCACCTGGGGCGGGGCGTTATAGTCTTCGACAGGCCCGGAGGAGATGATGGCGCCATAAGGGGAGGCGCCGTCGATCACGCCCTGGTAAAACCTTGCCTCCGGATCATTCATCTTGTTCCTGTCGATGTTGGCCGGGAAGTTGGCGGGAATGGGGATGAGCAGATTATTCGATAGGGACCAGACGGTATCGCTTACGTAAGGCTGTTCAAGACCGGACTCATCGATGGGGAAGGAACCGATCATAAAGTGGTCATGGTTGCCCAGGGTCTGGTAGAACGGGATGGATCTGTCCAGCCCCGCCGCCTTGAACGGCTTCTGAAAATCAATGGTGGAAGCGCCGCGATGGCTTCCGGAACTCGGCGTGATGACTTTGCCGTCAATGATATCCAGATACCACCGAAGTTCGTTGTACATCGCCGTATTGGAGACATCTCCCAGCGAAATGAAAAAATCAAAGGGATTGTTGCGGTGCAGGGCGTTTGCCGTCTGAATGGCGGCGTCAAACACCTGTGGCGTATAAAGCATGACGCCCGAGTAGATGGAGCTGTTTGGTCCGGCGTACCCCGGAAGACTCTGCTGGAGGTAGATCAACTGGTTGGGTGCTTCCTTGTCGGTCAGATGGATATCCGTCATGGCAAAAAAGTTCACCAGCCGTGTTTTTTGCGCGACGGATGCGGCATGGTAACCGTCCGGCATGATATCCGTCCGCTCCACGAGAGGAAGAGGCCAGTTCACGTAGATCCACTGGCCGTAGCCCAGCCCGTCATAGTCCGGAATCCGGCACAATTGAGCCCAGGTCAGCGCCGTCCCGCCATTGGGGCTCGACGCAGGGAAAGACGGATCTCCGGGCTCGGGCATATGGCCGGGAGGGGGAGGCTCAGCTGCCGCAATATAGGGAAACGCTATCATCCGCTCCGTCGTTTTGACCACTGTGGAATCAATCGGGTAGCCCGCGACCAGCGGTATGGCGCTGTTACTTCCGCCGCCGCATCCCTGGGCCAGCGAACCTAAAGAAAGGGCTGCGACGGTACCGGCGGAAAATTTTATGAAATTACGACGCGATAATCCCTCGCGATATCTCGTCAACCAGTCTCCGGTTTCTGATGAGGGATGGTTTATCTTTTTTTGATCTTTTTCTGTCGCCATGTAGCCGTTTCCTTCCTTGCTTTAATGATTGATTCGTAACCTGTTGAAATCGACGATGCGGAATTACTGCCTTCGGGAAATTAATCGTGATGTCTTCGGGCCGGCTCTGATCAAACGGTAATCCGGTTGTCTGGCCTCAAGCAATATCGGTATCCTTCCGGAAAAACTTGAACAGGGATGTCGAAGGAGAATCAGGAAACGGTTGACGGCCATGGATCATCTTTCATCTCATAATTTTTTTTCATATATTGCATCAGCAATTTGCTCCAGCGGATGTCTTGAAACAAAGCAAAGCAAGCAGGGCCTCTTCCTAGCTTGACAGAAGCAAGGCTGTTGATGCTGCCCAGGGCTAAGGGCTCCCTTTGTTTCCTGCTCCTTCGGTTCTCCCGCACGCAAGATATAGGTGCTGATTTCTTCAAATAAAGCAACTAAAAACCCTTATCAATTATAGAATTCCGGCAGATGTGATTTATTCAACCGCGGTTCCCGGCAATTTCCCCCGGGGATTCCATATTTCCCGCCGTCGTCCATAATGCTGAAATCTTGCTTTTTTGGTTCGGTGTGCTATGTTGCCGGCCATGCAGCCACTAATCATTCCCCGGAAGGAACACCGGATTTCCCGGAAAAAAATAAACCGGAATGTTCTCCGCACACTTTACCGGCTCCACGACAACGGTTTCATTGCCTATTTGATCGGGGGGTGTGTCCGCGACCTGCTCCTGGAGCGCACGCCCAAAGACTTCGACATTGCGACAGACGCCAGACCCGGTCAGATCAAACGTCTCTTTCGAAATTGCCGTCTTATCGGCCGCCGTTTCAGGCTGGCGCATCTGCACTTTGCAGACGAAATTCTCGAAGTATCCACGTTTCGGGCTGATGCCCTCCCTGAAGAACCGGACACGGAAAGTCCGGCGCCCAACAACCACAACCCCCGTCACCTCAAGGACGATACCGGAATGGTCCTGCGCGACAATGTTTTCGGCACACCGGAACAGGATGCCCTCCGCCGTGACTTTACGATCAACGCCCTTGCCTATAATATCGCAGATTTTTCGGTCATCGACTACACGACCGGACTCGCCGATCTCCGCGACGGAATCATCCGCCCCATCGGCGACCCTTACGTGCGCTTTACGGAAGACCCGGTGCGCATGCTCCGCGCCGTTCGTTTTGCCGCATCCCATCATTTTGTCATCGAACCTGCCACGTGGGAAACCCTTTGCGAACTGTCCTCCACCATTTCCCGCGCGACGCCGGGAAGGCTCTACGAAGAGATGTTGAAACTCTTCCTGTTCGGCGCTGCGCGGCCGGCTTGCGGTCTGATGTACGAAAGCGGCCTCCTTGCCGCCCTCTTCCCCGAGTTGGCTAAGTGGCTGGGCGAAAATCCCGACCGTCTGAACATCCTGACCACGAATCTTGGCTGCCTCGACCAGCAATACCAGAGAGGAACATCGCCCTCCCCGGCGCTCTTCTTTGCCGCTTTCTTCGGTCCCCTGTTGGAGGAAAGAGCGCTGGCCGGCCACCGGGACGGCATTCCTATCCGGTTGACGCAGGATGCCGTGTGCCGGGAGTTCATTGCTGAGTGTTCGAAGACTGTGAGCATTCCCGGAAAGGTCGTCAACCAACTGCGCAACGTTCTTGCCATGCAGCACGTGCTTCACAAAGTACCGCCGCGCCGTCCTTCAGTCATCGCCAGGAGGCCGGAATTTACAGACGCCCTGGCCTATCTGCATCTTGCAGACGAGTCGAAAGGGGCAAGTTCATCCGCTCCGGCCTGGTGGAATGCGTTTCTTTCCGGGAAGCCTCTGTCCGTCCCGACGGAAACGCCGACCGATAAAGCGCCGGCGAAACGGCGCAGAAGACGGAAACGCAGACGCCGCCCTGCCGCGCCGGCCGATACAATCCACGGCTAGGAAAAACCCAGGACCGTTTTGTCGGGCAGACGCCCGGCCGACGCTTGCGTTG